>VGTO01000016.1 GCA_016874655.1 Bacillota bacterium
GCTACTGCCGGTTCAGGAGACCTGCTGACCGGTTTGATCACATCCTTTATTGCCCAGGGAATATGCCCGGAAAAAGCGGCCATGGCGGGAACTTACATCCACGGCCTGGCCGGAGACCTGCTGCCTCCGGGGCGCGGTCACAGTGCCAGGGATATATTAATGCAGTATAAGCAAGCTTTTCAATTGCTTGAAACGGTTGATTTGGTTTTGCCCGGCAACCCATTTTTATCAAAGCTTCGCCCACTTTAATTATTTACAGGGGGTTTTATCATGCTCGAATGTATGATGACTGCTGAACAAAAAGCTTTGCGTGATGAAGTGCGCGCCTTTGTAAAAGAAGATGTCGATAAACAGCTATTAAGGGATATGGACGAAGATAAGATCCGCTACCCCAGGGAATATCTGCAGAAAGCGGCAGCCCGTAGCCTACTGGGTTTACGTTTTCCGGAAAAATATGGGGGCAGGGGGTTGCCCTGGACTACAGAAATAATTGCGCTTGAAGAGGTAGGTGTTCTTGGTACCTCGCTGGGTTGTCTCTACTCTCTGGTCAGCATAGTTGGGGAAGCGATTAACAAATTTGGTTCTGAACAGCTAAAAGAAAAATATTTGAAACCGACTATTGAAGGTAAACTGACTACTGCGGAGGCGCTTACCGAGCCGCGGGGCGGTTCCGACTTTTTTGGCGCTACCTGCACGGCCAGAAAAGATGGTAACCGCTACATCTTAAACGGTCAGAAACGTTTTGTGGTCGGCTCTGAAGGCGCCGACTACTTTATGGTTTATGCCCGTACCGATCCGGCTGGTCCCCCACATAAATCAATCAGCGCCTTCATTGTTGATCGCTGTCCAGAAGTAAAAGCGGAGTACCTCTATGGGCTGATGGGCACCCGGGGCGGGGGAACTGGCCGTCTTGTTTTTAATGATGTTTCAGTGCCGGCTGAAAACTTACTGGGAGAGGAAAATGGAGGCTCGGCCATCTTTTACCAGATGATGATCCCAGAGAGAATGACCAGCTCCGGCGGGGCGCTTGGCATGGGCCGCGCTGCCCTGGAAGTGGCTGCCCGCTACAGCACCCGTCGTAAAGCGTTTAACACCGAGATTAAAAACTTTCAGGCCGTCAGCTTTAAAGTGGCAGACAGTATCACCCTGCTTGACACTGCTCGCGGCATCGTCTATCTTGCCGCCTGTGCAGTGGATGCCGGCGATCAGGCCGGGCGTTCCCGTCGCTTGGTATCGGAAGCAAAAAAGGTTGCGACAGAAAATGCCTGGATAATAGTTAATAATGCGATGCAAATTATGGGCGGAATCGGTTATACTAATGTTTATCCGATCGAAAAAATGCTCAGGGATGTTCGCCTGATCATGATCTGGACCGGTACCAACGAAATCATGGATCTGATCATTCAGCATGAGTACTACAAAGAGCTCGCTGCAGAAGGTTATAAGGCACGCGATATTGAACTTGATGCTGCCGAAGCCGATCAGGTTGACGAAAAAATCTACGAGTAAGCAATAATTAAAGCAAAAGGGAGCCTGGTATTAAATGGGGAAACAAATGATAAAGGTAGGCCTGATCGGCCTGGGAACGATTGGCGGTAGTGTCGTAAAGTTATTTGAAAACAACTTAAGCAACATTAATAAAAAAAACGATCTGCAGCTGGTCCTGGAGCGGGTTGCCGAACGCGATCCTGAAAAGCTAAAAAGCTTAAAAATACCGACCGAAAACAAGCTATCCGATGCTTTTAAATTGGTAAAAGACCCGGAGATCGATATTGTCATTGAACTGATTGGCGGGATCGAGCCCGCTCGGTCGCTGATCAGGGAAGCTCTTGAAAACGGTAAATATGTGGTTACAGCCAATAAAGATTTAATTGCTACTCACGGCGACGAGCTGCTGGAACTGGCCCGCTCCAAGAACTTAAATATCTTTTACGAGGCCAGTGTGGGTGGCGGTATTCCCCTGATTCGTCCTTTAAAATACAGCCTGGTCGGCGACCGGATCAAAAGGGTCGTTGGCATACTAAACGGAACAACAAACTATATCCTGACCCGCATGAGCTACGAAGGGCTCGAATTTGACGCTGCCCTGGCTCAGGCTCAGGAAAACGGTTTTGCCGAAGCAGACCCCTCAAGCGACATTGAAGGTCGCGATGCGTCTTATAAGTTGATGATCATGGCCGGCTTGGCCTTCGGTTGTTCGATTGATCCAGCCCGGGTTTACGTGGAAGGCATCACCGGCATTACTGCCGGTGATATCAACTATGCCCGTGAAATCGGATGTGTCATTAAGCTGCTGGCCATCGGTGAAGAGTTGCCTACCGGCATTGCCCTGAGAGTGCATCCGGCAATGATAGCCCAAAGCCACCCCCTGGCCTCGGTGAACAATGAATTTAATGCCGTTTTTATCGAGGGCGAAGCGGTTGGCGATGTTATGCTCTATGGCCGCGGAGCAGGTGGTAGCCCAACTTCCACGGCCATTATGGCGGATGTGGTTGAAGCGGCCCGATGCAAAAGCGGCCATGCGGTATGCAGCGTTGTTGAAAATAAAACTACCGGCACGGTCTATGTGCCAATCGAAGAGTTAAGCAGCCGCTTTTATCTGCGTTTTCTGGCTGAAGATCGCCCGGGAGTGCTCGCTGCCTTCTCTAAAGTTTTTGGTGACCATCAGGTCAGCCTGGATATGGTCATTCAGAAACGCCGAGTGGGAGATCTGGCAGAGATCGTTCTGGTTACTCACCTTGTAAGCGAAGCTGCTTTTCGAACAGCACTTGACCAGGTTATGAACCTGGTGATGATCAGGCCTAACCCCAGCACCATCCGCTTAATGCTTTAGGATTGAGGGAGAATTATGGGTTCAATTTATTCCGCCCGTCCTGCCTGGGTTGAAATTAACCTGGATCACATCGCTCACAATATCGGCCAGTTCAGGCAGCTGGTGGCTCCCCAAACGCAGATCATGGCCGTTGTCAAAGCCGATGGTTACGGCCATGGGGCGGTGATGATCGGTAAAACCGCGCTTGCCGCCGGTGCAGAAAGCTTAGCTGTTGCTTTTGTTGAAGAGGCCATTTATCTGCGTCAGGCCGGTATTGATGCGCCGATCCTCCTGCTAGGTTATACCGATCCGGTGCAATTTGCCGCCCTGATGGAATATAAACTTACCCCAACCGTTTTCGATTTCCCAACCGCGGCTGATTTTTCAAAGCAGGCACTAACTGCAGGCGTTGTTTTACCCCTTCATCTAAAAGTCGATACGGGGATGGGACGTGTTGGCATCCTGCCGACAGAGGCGGCCTCCGTTACAGAGCAGATTGCAAGCCTTCCTGCATTAAAAATTGAAGGGTTCTTTACCCACCTTGCTTCAGCTGAAGACGAGGATCAGGCTTACACCAAAGAGCAGCTAAACAAGTTCAACCAGGTTATAGAAATCCTGAAAGCTAAGAACATCAGCATTCCCCTGATTCACGCTGCCAACAGCGCGGCAGCGCTTAAGCTACCTGGTGCCCACTATAACCTGATTCGTCTCGGTCTTGCTCTCTACGGGCATTACCCTGCTCTCTCCTTAAGCGAGTGCAGCCTGGTTTTAAAACCTGCTCTCACCTTCAAAAGCAGAGTGGTAATGGTTAAGAAATTGCCGCCGGGCAGTTGTATCAGTTACGGCTGCACTTACAAGACATCAGCTGCTGAACTAATTGCTACTGTCCCTATAGGTTACGCTGATGGCTATAGCCGCTTGCTCTCAAATCAGGGAGAGGTATTGATCCGTGGGGTGCGGGCTCCGGTTGTGGGCAGAGTCTGCATGGATCATTTGATGGTTGACGTTACTCATATTCCGGGGACGCAGCGCGGCGACGAAGTAATTTTATACGGCAAGCAGGGAGCGGAGGAAATCACGATCGAAGAAGCGGCCGCTTTAAGCGGTACCGTTAACTATGAGCTTCTTTGTGCGGTGGATAAGCGGGTTTCACGCTTTTATTACAGGGATAGCCGTTTGGTCGCCATTCATGATTTTATTGAGAATCAAAATTTTGATCATTAAACCACAGCTGATTTTCAATCAGCCGGGCGATTTGCGGTGGTACTGCTGAAGGGTATAATAGCGATTGCGCCTGCAGCATTACTGTTCCCGCCAGGGTTGGCAAAAAGTAGCGGCGAAAATGATGTTTAAAGAGACGGTTATAGTAAACAGCGGCATCCTGGCCCGCTGTTTTTGCTTCTCTGATTGCCTGCACGGCAAGCCTGGCACTTTTGAAGCAGTTATAGAGCCCCTCTCCTGAAAAAGGCTCTATTAGGCCGGCGGCGTCGCCGATCAACAGCAGGTTTCCCTTTGCCACTTTGCTCACCGGGCCCAGAAAGGGAAGGGGCCAGCTTTTCAGCGTACCTTGTTCTGGGATCGAGCCGAAAAGCTGAGTATAAGCCTTAAACAGCGCTTTACGGCCGCAAAGGCCGCCAACGCCGCGGTTAAGCCAGCCTTTGCCATGAAAAGCCCAACCTATACCGCCTCGAAAAGGCAGTGGGAAGAATTCCAGCTGTGGCCAATTATCTGCTGGATCAGCCCGAAGCTCTTTTTCTGGTATGATCTCAGCCAGCCCCCAGCCGCAGATCTTTTTTCGCCAACTGCGATCTACGCCCCCGAGCTCGGCGCAACGGCCTAATGCCCCGTCGGCGGCGATTAAGTAGCGGGTGCTGATGGTGCTTTGCTCTCTCTCTTTGCGGAAGTGAATTAAATAATCGGTTGTCCGCTGATCTGCTTCTGCGTCGGCAGTCTCTATCCCTTTAAGAGCGGCTTCCTCGAGCAGAACAGCCCCTTTTTGGCTGGCGTAGGCAGCCAGAAGCTGATCAAAAGAACTTCGCTGCACCAGGTAGCCCAGGAGTACAGTCGAATTGTGGCTGTTACTTTTATTCTTTTTGATGATGGAGAGGTGGTAAACGGGTTCGGCATTGCCAGGAGGCAGATAGAAATCTTCAGGCAGCAAAGTTAGCGCACGTGCAGAGATAAACCCGCCGCATAGTTTTTGGCGTGGAAAACTTATCTGCTCAATGATGGCCGTTTTCAGGCCGGCTTCAGCCGCTGTGGTGGCAGCAAGCGCTCCGGCAGGGCCGGCCCCCACCACTACCAGATCGTAAGAGTCATTTTTCATAACTCATTTTATCATGTTAGAGTAAAATAACGACTCCAGCTAGCCGGTACTGCTCAGCATCCTTATTTTTTAAAAGATTTTATTTTTTCGTTGATGAAGATAGTTAATTATTGGGGTCGATGTGTTACGATAGCCTCATCAATACCCTTTTCAGATTGGAGAAAAATTTTGCAAGGAGGCGATCAAACTGGCCTGGATTCCCTATTTGATTATAGCGTTGGGTATCATCATGCTGCTCTTAATACCCTTTCTCGTACACATCATTCGCACTGATCCAATGCGGGTAGTACGCTCGGTATGGCACGAAGCCGTTACTCCCAAATTTGCAGAAATGATTGGCATTCTGGTCGTGCTGATTGCCTTTATCGGCGGTCTGTGGGCAATCTTTAAGGGGCTTAGACTCCTTTAAGAACGGAGTTGGTTGAGAATGAGAATCATGAAGTTTTTGTTCTTTATGTTCTTCGGTTTGATCATCTTAATTATTGCCAGCTATGCTATTCCGCTGCCTGCTTCCATGCCTCAGGCCTGGTCAGGTGATCGCAATCTTTTCACCGCTCTGGCAGCATTATTCTATGGACTGATCAGCCTGGTCTGGCTTTATATCTTTATTGTCCGCGGCGCCTGGAGAAATGCGGGACAAACTATAACTGAATTGGCAACCCTTGGTTTTTCATTAAAAGAAAAGAATCTGTTCCTGAGGCGTTTAAAAACTATTCCTGGCATAAGGCCGGCTGAAGTGACGATCAGACCGGCATATCGCTTAGAGCCCTGGCGTGTGGAAATAAGGGTTGAACCTGCCTATGATGGCTATCTGGCCATGGGCATTCGAAAGCCGTTACTGGTAAAAAGAGATATGACAGAATTACTAATTGATTCTTTTCCGTACAACGAGATGCAAATTCTTGCTGAAGATGAGGCTGCTGCAACTCTTTTCCTTACTGCCCCGGCAGTGGAAGATCACTTTGCAACATTTATTAATCAGCTTGGAGCAGTGAGCGGCTGGGAAATCTATTTTGAACCCAAACGAGTTTGGGCATCAATCCGCACCTATCATCTAATCACCTGGCAGGTTACCGAGTGGGTGGAATCACTCTTACAGCTACCCGCACTAAAGCCGGTCAGGGAGGGGCATGAACTGGTGCAAGAATACTGCGAAAAGTACGGCTCTGATCAGGACGAGGATAGTGTTGAAGCAGCAAAGAAAATCTTAAAAAAAGTTCCTTTCTCGTTGTCTGAAAAGTCCACTGAACTGCGAGAAGAATAATGATGAGTGAAAAAACCTACCTTATTGACACCAGTGCTATTTTCAAAAGATATGCAGAATAACCCGCTCAATGCGTAGATTTTGCCGCAAATTTATGGCAGTTACTCATTAGCTTTATAGTTTATTATGAATTAGAATGGTAGAAGTAAAACAGGGAGGCAGTTTTAAGGTGAACGAGCTGATTTATATCGCTGATGATGAAACCAATATCCGCGAAGTGGTTAAATCATTTTTGGAAAGCGAAGGATACCGGGTTACCGCTTTTGAAGACGGCGACCAGCTCCTGGCTTCTTTTCAGGAAGAACCATGCGACCTGATCATCTTAGATATCATGATGCCCGGCTCCAGCGGTTTTGATGTCTGCCGTCAGATTCGCCAAACAAGCACTGTGCCAATCATTATGCTGACTGCCCGCGATAGTGACCTTGATTATGCCACTGGTATTAACCTTGGCAGTGATGATTACTTTACCAAACCTTTTTCAGCGATGTCTTTAGTGATGAGGGTTAAGGCTATCTTTCGCCGTGTTGAATATGAGAGAGCCGCTAGCAATAGAGCCAGTGATAGTTTGTTAACCTTTGCCGACCTGGAGCTTAACCAGCAAAGCAAAAAAGTACTACTCGCTGATAAACCGGTAGAACTGACCCCCAATGAGTATAATCTGTTGGCGTACCTCCTGGAAAACAGCGATCGGGCTGTATCCAGGGAAGAGCTGCTCAATAACATCTGGGGCTATACCTGCGAAGTCGAGACAAGGGCGGCCGATGATACAGTGCGCAGGTTGCGCAAAAAAATAGCGGATGGAAAAGTTGTTATTGAGACGGTGTGGGGTTTTGGCTTTCGCTTAAAGGAGAAATCGGCAAGTGACAAATGATGCAAGGCGCAGAATCAGTATCCGGACCAGGATAACCCTTTTAATGTTTGGTTACATTGCTGCTGTCTTTTTCGTGGTTCTGGTTGTCTTTAACCTGCTGGTTCATGAATATATTAAAAGCATCGTCAACGAACAGCTGAAGGACTTTTTGCAGGCGGCTGAATACGGAAGAGCGCTGCAGGGAGAGACGCCGCCACCTGGTGAACAGCTGCAACCCGATCAGTTTATCATTATGCCCTCCGGCATCAGAAAACTGCCCCGCGGGCCTGTCGGCAAAACAGAAGCGATCATCATCTCTGAAAACTACGAGCTGATTTTCCCCGCCGTTGACAACGTGATGTTTTTTGACATCGAAGAGATCGTCAACCTGGTGAGTGAGCTTGAAGCCTCGCAGGTTAATTTAACGAACAAACAGATCACTCAGATTAAAGTTTCGGGACGTGAATTTTACCTGGTGGCGATCCCGGTGCAAGGGGCATTCTTCAGCGGCACCGGTTACATGATACCCTATATTGATATGACCACCATTACAGCTTTTGCCGGTCGCATTAATACGGTTCTGTTTGTGGTAACCGGACTGGCTTTTGTCTTTGCCTCTATTGTCGCCGCCTTTCTCTCCGGTGTAATTGCCAAGCCGATTCGTGAGCTAACCCGTTTTGCCAGACGCATCGGCAAGGGTGATTTTACGCAAAGCACCGTAAACTATCAGGAACTTGAACTGGCTGAACTGGCCGACAGCATGAATACGGCAGCCAGGCAGCTGGACAACTTCGATCGCGAGCAAAAAACATTCTTTCAAAATGTATCGCACGAACTCCGCACTCCGCTGCAATCGATTCGGTGTAGTGCGGAAGGTATTGAACACGGCATTCTGCAGCAGCAGTTGGCCAGCAAAGTCATTATCTCTGAAACCGATCGCTTAAGCGAGATGGTTGAGGATCTGCTTTACCTTTCGCGCATTGACAACCTTTCCCGCGATGACGACCTGCGCACCGCCTGTGATCTGCGCGAATTACTTTCCAACTGTGCTGCACGCCAAGGCAGCGTGGCAGCAGAAAAAGGGGTGTGTTTTGTTTTTAATTTTGCTGCAGACCCGTTAATTTGCATCTGCTCAGAAAAACACCTGACCAGAGCTTTTACCAACATCATCTCCAATGCAATCAGGTATGCCCGTGAGGCGATTACCATCAGCTGTCGGCAGGAGAAAGGCCAGACCATCATCGAGATTATTGATGACGGTAAAGGAGTTTCCGATCAAGACCTGCCCTTTATCTTCGAGCGCTTCTACAAGGGTCGTGGCGGTAAACATGGCATCGGCCTGGCTATCGTGAAGACCATTATTGAGCAGCACCGGGGCCAGATCAGTGTAAAAAGCGATAGTAGCGGAACTGCATTTACCATTACCCTCTAACCTCTTCAGCACTGATCTGCAGCAACGGAGAACCGCTGAATCAATTCTATCTCTGGTTCGCTGCCGCAAATTTGCATCATTTTAACCTATCCTTTTCGGGGATTGATGATTGCTCCTGCAGTTATACTGCAAATAAGCAAACATAAAGTTACAAACCAGGGCCGTTTTAATTTGAAGGGAGGCCTGGCATCAAATGCATCTTGAACTTAACAAAAAAACATTATTAACCATGTTAATCGCAATAATGATAATCTCCGGCCTGTTTGGATTCGGGGGCGCCTACCTGGCCAACTTCGTTTTTAGTAAGAACGAAGCGGCCCTGATCGAATGCTACACCGAAACCGGCGAGCCAATCAGTTTTGTGTCTGAGACAGGTGTTAGTCTGGGCATGCTATATGATAACTGCACCGATTTAAGTGTTCCTGAGGTTTATAGTCGCAATGCGGATAGCGTGGTCGAGATCAGAACCGAAACCGTGCAGTCGGCGGGCAGGATGGGCCAATATGTCTTTTCAGGCGCCGGCAGTGGCGTGATTATCACTGCCGACGGCTATGTGGTGACCAACAACCACGTTATCAATGGTGCCCAGACCATTATCGTCCGCCTGAACAGCGGTGAAAACTATCAGGCCTCGCTGATTGGCCGTGATTTCAGAACTGATATAGCGGTGCTTAAAATCGATGCAAGCGGGCTTAAGCCGGTTGTTTTTGGCGACTCAGGCAAGTTAATTATTGGCGAGCAGGCCATTGTGATCGGCAATCCGCTGGGTGAACTGGGTGGCACCGTCACCGAAGGGATTATATCTGCCCTTGATCGCGATATTGTTGTTGATGGTGAAAGCATGAGCCTTTTGCAGACTTCGGCAGCGGTTAATCCTGGCAACTCGGGCGGCGGGCTTTTTAACGATCGCGGTGAGCTGGTCGGCATTGTCAACGCAAAATCGGGCGGTTTCGGCGTTGAAGGATTGGGCTTTGCCATCCCCGTAAATACGGCCGCTGGTGTCATTGAACAAATTATCAACTTTGGGTATGTGCCCGGAAGGCCAATTTTAGGGGTCAGATTAATTGATATTACCGATCCCGGCACGGCTCTCTATTACCGGGTGCAGAACACAGGTGTTTATGTCTATGAATCGATGGCCTTAAACGAACTGCAAACTGCCGATCGCATTATCAGCATCAATGGTAAGGAGGTCAGCAACACTATAGAATTGCGCAAGATTATCGATCTGTATGATGTTGGCGATACTGTAACAGTTAAGGTGCAAAGGGGCATCAGCGAACTTGAGCTGCAGATAATCTTGATCGAAGAAAATTATTAAAAATACGCGTCTTTCATGCCCGATCATTAACCAATCAACCTAAGGTCAATCCTGCAAAAAATCTGGTATGGAAGTACGCTTAACATATACGGGCGGTGGCGGTCGCAACCAAATAGCGGCCAACCACCGCTCACCCACACTATTATCCTTCTTAACGCAAGAACTTGTCAATATCAGCCGCTGCTTGTACTCCATCGGCCATGGCGCGGACCACCAATGACTGGCCGCGGGCGATATCACCGGCACAAAATATACCGTCAACGCTGGTTAAATGCCGGTCATCAACTAAGATATTGCCTCTTTCATCCCTCGCCAGACCGATTGCGTCAGCCAGGGGATTCGGCCCCGGCCCGCTGAACCCGAGTGACAATAATACCAGGTCGGCAGCTAGCGCAAAATCAGTATTATCGATTCGCTGGGGGGTTAAGGAGCCGTCTTCTTCTACCCAATCAACTTCACAGCAGTGTACCTTTACCACCTCGTTAGATTGATTACCGCTAAACTCTTTAGTAGCAACAGACCAGTGCCTCGTTCCACCTTCCTGGTGGCTGCTGGAAACCCGGTCCACCACCGGCCAAAGCGGCCAGGCGTTGCCTTCACCACGTTTTTCCGGAGCCCGGGGCATAATCTCCATTTGGTAGATCGCTTTTGCTCCCTGGCGGATTGCTGTTCCGATGCAGTCCGAACCGGTATCGCCCCCGCCGATTACTACAACATTTTTGCCCGTGGCGTTGATATCTTCTTCAGCTGTCAGTGGTTCGCCGAGAATCCTTTTATTTTGGGCTTTCAGCAAATCAAGTGCAAAGTGGATGCCTTTGAGATTCCGACCGGGAATAATCAAGTCGCGCGGTTCTTCAGCGCCTCCAGCCAGTAGAATTGCAGCAAAATGGCGCTTCAGGTAATTAAAGGAGATGTCTTCGCCAACCGCTATCCCACCCTCAAAAATTACACCCTCTTCTTTCATCAGGTTGATGCGTCGCCATATAATTTGCTTATTTAGTTTAAAATTCGGGATGCCGTACATTAAAAGCCCGCCCGGGCTGAGTGCTTTGTCGTAGACGGTTACCTCGTAGCCTTTTTGGTTTAATATTTCTGCCGCTGCCAGACCGGAAGGACCTGACCCGATAACGGCAACTTTCTCCCGGTGTTTTTTTACCAAAGGCCGCGGCTTAATCCAGCCTTTTTCAAAGCCCTTTTCGATGATTGCTTTTTCAATATGTCTGATCGAAACAGCTTCTTCATTGATGCCCAGCACACAGGAGCCTTCACAGAGAGCTGGGCAGATGCGGGCTGTAAATTCAGGAAAGGGGTGAGTGGACAGCAAAAGCTTAAGCGCTTCTTTCCAGCGTCCATTAGCAACCAGCTCATTAGTTTCTGGAATTACGTTGGCCAGTGGGCAGGCGTAAGCGTGGCAAAAAGGGGTGCCGCAGCTCATACAGCGGGAGGCTTGCAGTACAAGCTCATCGTCGCTTAGGCAGCGCTCCACTTCGTCAAAGTCTTTTAACCGCTCAGTAACGCTGCGATAGCCTGGTTCTCTGCGCCTGATAATTTGCTTTGTCTCCTTCGCCATAGCTTTCCCTCCTTTTGCTTAGTTAACCTGGGGCAGCGCTCTTTTCACGGCTTTATCTTCGGAACTCATCTTGCCCAGGGCCAGCCTGTATTCCATCGGGAATACCTTGATAAAAAAGGGCAGACAGTCCTGCCAGTGTTCTAAAATATAAGCAGCTTTAGGGCTGCCTGTAAAAGTATGGTGCCTTTTCAGCAGGTTTTGCAGCTCAAGTGTATCCTCCGTATCGCTCAAAGTCTCAAGGTCAATCAGCTCTAAATTGCTGTTGGAGTCGAGCTTTCCATACTGGTCGTAAATATAGGCAATCCCGCCGCTCATTCCGGCTCCGAAATTAACCCCTGTCGGTCCCAGTATAACAACCCGGCCGCCGGTCATATACTCGCACCCATGGTCGCCAATGCCTTCCACAACAGCAGTGGCCCCGCTATTACGGATCGCAAAACGCTCCCCGACCATGCCGTTGGCATAAAACTCACCACCGGTGGCCCCGTAGAGGATTACATTACCGCCAATTGCATTTTTAGCAGGGTTATAGTCGCCCCCACTAAAGGGTTTAAGCACAATGCGGCCGCCGGCAAGGCCTTTGCCAATATAATCATTGCCCTCTCCCTCAAGGGTTAAAGTTAAACCGCGGGCCGCAAAGGCGCCAAAACTCTGCCCGGCAGAACCTCTGAAGTTAAGGGTAATCGTATCTTCAGGCAAACCGGCGTTACCGTATCTTAAGGCGATCTGGTTCGAGATAATAGTCCCGGCGGCGCGATTGTGGTTGTAGATCGGTAAATCAATCGTTACCGGTTTTTTGGTTTCGAGTGCCTCCTGAACCTGGGGCAACAGCTGACAATCAATAGTATCGTCTAAGCTGAAGGGGTGTGGATTAGTGTAGTAAAAATCATTTCTTTCCGCTTCCGGTTTATATAATATTCTACTTAAATCCACTGTGTGGGCTTTCCAAAAGGCAATATCATTATTTTGCTCCAGCAGATCAACCCGTCCGACCAGATCATCGACCTTTGTGATGCCCAGGTTGGCCATAATTGCCCTTAACTCTTCAGCGATAAAGAACATTAGATTTATGACATATTCCGGCTTGCCGGCATAATATTTACGCAGCTGCTCATCCTGGGTGGCCACCCCGACGGGGCAGCAGTTGGAGTGGCAGTCGCGCATCATCACACAACCACAGGCGATCAGAGCGGCGGAGGCAAAGCCAAATTCTTCGGCGCCCAGCAGGCAGCCAATCGCCACATCGCGACCGGTTTTTAAACCGCCATCAACCTGCAATCGGACCCGGTTGCGCAAACCGTTCATGATCAGGGTCTGCTGTGTTTCAGCCAACCCCAGTTCCCAGGGCACACCGGCATGTTTGATCGAAGAGAGAGGAGCTGCCCCGGTTCCGCCATCGGCCCCGCTGACTAAAATCAGATCAGCCCTGGCCTTGGCTACTCCGGCGGCGACCGTGCCAATGCCTACCTCAGACACCAGCTTCACTGATATCCGGCTTTTTGGGTTTGCATTACGCAGGTCATAGATTAACTGCGCCAGGTCTTCAATCGAGTAGATGTCGTGGTGCGGCGGAGGCGAGATCAGGGTAACACCCGGTGTGGAATGCCTGACCCGGGCGATGGTCAGGTTAACTTTATGACCAGGCAACTGGCCGCCTTCACCTGGTTTAGCGCCCTGCGCTATTTTAATCTGAATTTCACTGGCGTTGGCCAGGTACTCGGCGGTAACGCCAAAGCGGCCGCTGGCGACCTGCTTAATTGAGCTACACCGGTTTTTCCCTTCTGCGGTTAGCTTATACCGTTCGGGATCTTCTCCGCCCTCCCCGCAATTGCTCTTGCCACCGATTTCGTTCATTGCTTCGGCCAGAGTCATGTGCGCTTCAGGGCTGATTGAGCCGAAAGACATGGCACCGGTTACAAAGCGCTTAACAATTTCTGCTGCCGGCTCTACCAGATCAAGCTCTACCTTTTCTGTTTCCTTAAAGCGAAGCAGGCTGCGTAAAGTAAACTGCTTTTCTGTCTGTCCGTTAATCAGTTCTGCATACTGCAGGTACTTACTATAATTATTGCTCTGTACCGCATGTTGCAGAAGGCTGATTGATTCCGGCGACCACAGGTGCCTTTCGCCGTCAACCCGGTAAGCATATTGCCCTCCGGCAGGCAGCAACCGGGCTTTGGCATATGTATCTTTGAAAAGCTGATAATCCTGGTAACGCAGATTCACTTCGGCTGCAATTTCATTTAAGCCCAGACCCTGGATGCGAGAGCTGGTTCCGCCAAAGTAATTAGTGATCAGCTCATCGTTTAAACCCACGGCTTCAAAAACCTGGCCATTGCGATAGCTGCGCAGGGTCGAGATGCCAATTTTAGACATAATCTTCAGAATTCCCTTGCATAGTGCGCGCACGTAATTTTCCATCGCTTTCTGACTGGAAATACTTTTTCCCAGTAGCTGCTGATCAGCCATGTTGGCAATTGATTCAAAAGCCAGGTAGGGGTTAATTGCTGATGCCCCGTAGCCTAAAAGCAGGGCCATGTGCATAACCTCCCGCGCTTCGGCACATTCGGCCAAAATGCCTACTTTGGTGCGCAGGCGTTTGGTAACCAGGTACCTGTTTACAGCCGACACCGCCAGCAGTGAGGGGATCGGGGCCATCTGGTCATCTAAACCACGATCGGTCAAAACCAGTAAACCAAACCCTTCATTAACAGCTTCTTCAGCGCTCCGGCATAACTCATCCAAAGCCATTTTCAGGGCCGCGCCATCGCCGTCTGCCGGAAACTGTATTTTAAACTTTTTGCTTTTAAAGCCCTTTTCTTCTAAGCTGCAAAGCCTGACCAAGTCTTCATTAGATAGAATCGGGTGATTTAGCTTGATCAGGTGGGCTTGCTGGGGGGTTTCCTTTAAGATATTGTCCGGTGCGCCGATAAAGGTCATCAGCGACATCACCAGTTCTTCACGATGCGGATCAATAGCCGGATTAGTAACCTGGGCAAAACACTGTTTAAAATACCAGAATAGCAACTGCGGTTTTTCCGATAGAATGGCCAGCGGCTGGTCGGCTCCCATCGAGCCAACCGGTTCTGCCCGGTTAATGGCCATTTCCTTTAAAATAATGTTGATGTCTTCGCGGGTATAGCCGAATAATCGCTGGCTGGCCAGTAAATGCTTACTGTCAATTTTAAGCGGGGCCATGGCATTAAAAAACCCGTGAATCGTGATCTGATTTTCCTGTGTCCAGCGGCGATAAGGTTGCAGCCGCGAAAGTTTAAGCTTGATCTCCGTATTTTTAAGCAGCCTTTTTTCATCAAGATCCACCAGTAGCATCTCGCCCGGCCGCAAAGCGCCTTTTTCCTTGATTTCTTTCGCCGGAATATCGATTACCCCGGCCTCCGAGGCAAAGACCATAAAACCCGATTTAGTAACGGTGTAGCGTGCAGGGCGCAAGCCGTTACGGTCGAGGATAGCTCCGATTTTTCGGCCATCGGTAAAAACAACGGCCGCCGGACCGTCCCATGGTTCGATCAAACCGGCATGATATTCAAAGAAGCCTCTAAGATCCGGCCCTATCGGATATTTATCTCCCCAGGCCTGGGGGATCAGCATCGCCATTCCGTGTTCAATCGATCGGCCCCCATTATAGAGTAGCTCAAGGGCATTATCTAAGTTAGCCGAGTCGCTGGCTTCGGCTTCCAGGACCGGTAGAATTTTATTAAGATCCTCACCAAAAAGCTCCGACTCAAAATTATTCTCCCGCGAAGCCATCCAGTTACGGTTGCCTTTGAGAGTGTTAATCTCGCCGTTGTGACAAAGGTAACGGTATGGGTGGGCCAGGGGCCAGGAGGGAAAAGTGTTGGTGCTGAAGCGCTGGTGCACGATCACAAAGGTGCTTTCCATCGCATCCTCAGTTAGATCGGGGTAAAATATCTCGACCTGCTCCGGCATCAGTAAACCCTTGTAGACGATAGTGCGGCAGGAAAGACTGACTACGTAAAAGGTTTGATCTTCACTGAGCACTTCGGTAACTTTTTTTTCGGCATCTTTGCGGGCAATGTATAGCTTGCGTTCCAGTTCATGATCACTAAATCCGTTACCGTTGACCAGGCACTGGCGGATAAAAGGCATATTTTCCAATGCTACATTGCCAAGAATCTGTGGCTCAACCGGCACAGTACGCCAGCCGATCACTTTTAAATTCATCTCTTCAAGTGCCTGTTCCATAATGCTAAAACATTTTTCTCGAAGGGCCTGATCATGAGGCAGAAAAACCATTCCAACTCCATAAGCTAAAGGTTCGGGCAGCGCCCAACCGTTTTCTGCTGCCAGGCGGCGAAAGAAACGATCGGGGATTTGAAATTGTAGTCCCGCCCCGTCACCTGTTTTATCATCAGCGCCTGTTGCTCCGCGGTGCAGCAGATTTTGAAGCACCCTAACTCCACTGCTGATTATTTGATGACTCTTTTCACCGTTGATATTAACCAGAAAGCCGAGGCCGCAGGCATCATGTTCATAAGCGGGATTATATAAACCCGATCTTTTTTGCCGATCTACCTGGGATTTATTAGATCTCATCTGCCATCAGCCCCAATCAAATATGGTTTATCGCGCGGAAAATAGTTATTTTCCTATATTAGACCCATCTCCGGCATAGATCAAGCCCAAATTCATGTTTACTCATATCTCAGTGCCTCGATTGGGTCGAGCTTAGCCGCTTTGCTTGCCGGATACAAGCCAAAGAACAGACCAATAGCCATTGAAAATATAAAGCTCAGGAAAATCATTGGTATAGATGCAGATGCTGCCACCCCCAAAATTAACGAGGCCAGGACGCCTAAAGCTAAACCAAGCATAATGCCTATGATGCCGCCAATAACAGTCACAATTACCGCTTCAATTAGAAACTGTAGCTGTATATGAAATGTTTTAGCTCCCAACGCTTTTCTTATGCCAATTTCTCTGGTTCTTTCGGTTACTGAAACAAGCATAATGTTCATAACGCCGATACCACCAACGATGAGAGATATTGCGGCTATAACAGCAACTGCCAACGTTATCGTATTAAGCGTGCTTGTCACAGTGTCGAGGATCAGGGTCAGGTTCGAAGCGGAGGCCTTCCAGTCTCTATTACCGGCGTAAACGCCATCAAAGTAACTTTGAAAGCTGTCTGTTAGTTGGGTAATATCTTCATCAGCATTCGCAACAACTGTGAATGAAGTGAAATTCTTTTCCAATACGTCCTTTTTGGCGGTAGATACGGGGATATACATAACTGTTTGCATATCTCTATCTGAAGCCGTGCTGGCAAATGGTCCATCTTGCGCGTATTCGTAAACTCCAATAATTGTGTAGATGTCAATGGAATTAGGTTTGTAAATCTTTATTGTTTTTCCGACAGTGTCCGTTCCAAGAGGAAACATATTTTCAACCAACTTATCAGATACAACGGCTACATTAGCAAAACCATCAATGTCCTGCTGTGAAATGATGCGGCCCGACAGAAGTGTAATAGTATTTGCCGTAGCATAATCCTTATTAATGCCCAAGATCGAAACATTGGCATATAGTTCCATGTCTCTCGCAGTCGCACTACCGCCTGAATAACTTATCGATATCCCCTGAATAACGTCTGCGAATCGGGCTTTGAAATCGCTAATCATTGTTTCGGTAATTAAATCAGATGATGTTGGTGTTTTGCCGGTAATAATGACTCCAGTAGGAGGACGCAAACGACCAATTGCGTTTTCCTTCTCCCTTTCCTGAACCGCAATTGTTATATTGGCTGTTCCAAGAGCTGCCAGGTCTGTACTTACAGAGCTTTCCAATGCGTTGCCAATGCTGACGATTGCAATAACCGAAGCAATACCGATGATAATTCCGAGCATCGTAAGCAATGCTCTTGTTTTATTAGTTTTAAGGGATGAGGCGGCCAACGTAACGTTTTCCCAGATCACACCGTAGACCCTCTTTCAAAAGCTGCTATGTTTGATTCATCGCCGACGATTCTGCCGTCCCTTAATGTGACAATCCGCTGTGTCTTTTTTGCCAATTCATCGTTATGTGTAATCAGGACAATTGTCCTTTTTTCTTCTCGGTGAATTTTCATAAATAAGTCCATAACCATATTACCTGTTTCGGTATCTAAGTTGCCGGTAGGTTCATCGGCAAGTATTATTGAGGGTTCGTTTGCAAGAGCTCTTGCGATTGCCACTCTCTGTTTTTGGCCGCCAGACAACTCATTCGGCATATGCGTCATTCTGTCTTGCATCCCCACGAGCGAAAGTAAATATTTTGCTCTTTCTCTGCGTTCTCTTTTCGGGATGCCTTTGTAAAACATGGGTAGTTCGACATTGCTGAGGGCGTTTATCTTAGCTACAAGATTGAATGTCTGAAATACAAATCCGACTTTCTCATTCCTTATTTCAGAAAGCTCGTTATCCGTCATTTCTGCGATCGGTGTTCCATCCAATATATACAGACCTTCTGTCGGGCGGTCGAGTGCCCCTATGATATTCATAAGCGTACTCTTTCCCGAACCAGATTGCCCCACTATGGCAATAAATTCACCTTCATTGATTATCAATGATATTTTTCGCAACACTTCAAGCTCATTCGGCTCGCCGATAAAGTATCTTTTAACAATTTCTCTTAATTGAAGCATCTGCTCTACCTCATGTTGCACATTTGCAGGTTATCTAGTTTTCATTCGGGGCGCTAAGAATAATCAGTCCATCTTCTATTCCATTACCCGAAATTTCCGCTGATGTACTGGTCTTGATTCCGATTACCACAGGAATATCAATGGTTTCGTTACCGGTCTGCGATCGGACAAAGGTACCATTTTCATTAGTGATAATAGCTGACAATGGCACTGCGTAAACGTTTTTCTTTGAAGTGACTATAATTTCTAGAAATGCATTCATTCCGATCCTTATGTTTTCATTTGGGTTTAAAAACTTTACCCAAATCTCAAATTCTACATTCGTCGAACCTGCTTCACTGACAGCCGTTGGCGAAATAAAGATAATTTCACCCTCAAAAACCTCTGTATCGGTTGCATCGGTGGTAATCAATATCTGCTGTCCAATCCTTAAATCATTAAGGTTATATTCTTTTACCTTGGCTGTTATGTACAACAGATTCGTGTCTTCAATCGTAAACAGGATTCCGGATGGATTAGTGCCTTCTTTGGCATTTACAGCTGTGATTGTACCACTTTCTAAGGCAATAATAGTGGCATCTGCAAGCTGTTCAAGCAGCCTGTCAAGCACAATCTGCTGGTTTGCGACATTCGACTCACCAGTCAAGGCTTTACTCCTGGCTTGATTTAAGTTGTTCTGAGCGTTCGTTACGCTTAGTTTTGCAGATTCAAGCGATTTCGCCGCATCAGTGACATTCCTATGGGCCGTTTCCAGTTGTGTTGCATTATCTTCGGCGGCTTTATCCTTTGCTCTTTGCAAATCAGTCACTGCTTTGTCATAAGCTCGCTGCGCATCACGGAGAGCTATCTTAGCCGTATCTACACTTTTCGTAGCATTTTCCACTGCTCTGTCATAGGCTCTGTTCAAATCTTCCACTGCTTTGTCGTATGCCCTTTGAGCATCTTCTACAGCATTTCTTGCGGCTGTAACTTTTGCGTCGGCCGCATCTAGAGCAGACTGATTAGAATTATCAATATCAGCTTGCTCTTTATCGTTTATCGCTTTTTCCAGATCGGCTAAATTTCTGTCAAGTTTGATTCTGGCATCATTGATTGCATTCTGATATGTATAGGCGTCAAAGGCGTATATTTCTGAGTTTAGATCGTTTTCAGCTTCTACCAGATCTGCGTTTTTTTTGTCAAGCGTAACTTTTGCTTCAGTTATCGCATTATCGTATGCGTACGAATCAAAAGGTTCGACGACTGCCTCTTCCGCTTCCCTGAGGTCAGCAAGGCTTTTTTCATAGGCAAGCTGCTGCCTATCGCGGGATACAATGGCGGAGTCAAGCGTATTTTGTACGTTTACTATGCTGTTTTGGTTATTTTGCTTTTCTGTTTCCAGCGATTTTTTTGCGTTTTTTAAATTATTTTTGGCTTGGTTGATATCGTACTCTAAACTAGTTGTATCAATTTTTGCCAATGTATCGCCTTTTTCGACCCTATCCCCGGTTTCCACCATAACCTCTTCCACCGGGTAGGTTAACAATAACGAATAGATATTGGTGACAATTGAACTTTCAACTTGCCCGGAGACAGAGATAGTATTTGATATCTCCGTTTTGCTTAAAGTTATCGTGTTGAGGCTATTCGCATCAGATGCTGCACGGCGACTTGTAACCGATAAGTATATGGCAACTCCTATACCTATTAGCAACAAAACGACTGCTAAGGCTATCCACTTTGCATTCTTTTTCTTTGCGTCATTTTGCTTATCGCTCTTTGCCATCTTAGCAACACCTCTTGACTTAACATCTCGCATTACGGTCTGTGACAGTGATCAGATCTTAATTATTATCGACAAGCTGATTTTCAATGTCCGTCATAAAAGGGGATACTATCTCTATTACCTACTAACCGAAAGATCGGTAGCTCCCTAAGATCAAGCTTGTGCATGCAAGATAACCCTCCAAACCTCTATTCTAATTATACATGAAGCTTAGGCAATCTATAGAATAAGTTTATGTAAGGATTGTGAACACAGTATGAAGTTTAGAAACGGGAGCTGGACAGGGCAGTTAATGAAGATGGCGGGGTTGCTTTTTATGTTGAAAAACCAACCGGGCCATCTGCTATTGCCGGGTTGCTGAAACGCGATTTTTTAGATACGGAACAGTCAGTTACCCCGAAGATAATGAGATTCTTAACCTCTACCGCATTAACTTATCCTAATTCCGAAGGCCGGCCCGGCCAAGAAAGTAGACATAGTTGATAAACTATTCCATGTGGAGGTTTATCCGCCACCAGAAAGAACTCACACTAGCGGCAAGCCTCAGGTTGGCTGCATTGTCTTTTCCCTCTATCTTAATGCCGTGTAATTCTGTTATTATTGAATTATCTGGCTGGTGAGATGAGTGATTTCTCGGCATGGACACTGGAAATAGGGAAGCAATGATCGAAGTCCGAAACCTGGTTAAAACCTACTATACCGGTGGGAAGCCATTTAGCGCTCTGCGCTCAGTTAACTTCTCAATCTCGGCCAACGAATATGTAGGGGTAATCGGCAAATCGGGCGCCGGTAAAACAACCCTGATCAACATGTTAAGCGGAGTCGACCAGATTACCGGTGGTGAAGTATACGTTAACGGAACCGCTGTCCATGCTCTGGGAGATGATCAGCTGGCACTTTGGCGGGGGTTGAACTTAGGTGTCGTTTTCCAGTCTTTTCATCTGCTGCCGATGCTCTCATTACTTGATAACATTACCCTGGCCATGGATTTTTGCGGCACCTACCGCCACGGCAAATCAGAGAAAAGAGCCATGGCACTATTGGACAGCGTTGAACTGGCAGACCATGCCCGCAAGCTGCCGGCCCAGATTTCTGGTGGGGAGAAACAACGGGTAGCTATTGCCAGGGCCCTGGTCAATGATCCGGCTGTTATTCTGGCTGATGAACCAACCGGGCGGCTTGATTCGGCAACATCAGAAACTATTTTCAGGATTTTTGATCATTTAATCGCCCGCGGGAAAACGATTGTCATGGTTTCGCACGATCGAACGCTGGCTGATCGGGTCAACCGGGTATTTAACTTAGAAGATGGACAGATCATCAGTAATGGCGGTGAAGAACTATGACCGCCAGCTTAACTCCATCACACGGCCAGGGAGCCCTGATTGAAATGAACCAGGTTGGTAAAACCTTTTACAGCGCATCCGGACCTTTTCAGGCTCTTAAGGATATTGAGCTCAGTTTTTATCGGGGCGAGTTTGTGGGGGTAATCGGCAAATCCGGAAGCGGCAAATCAACCCTGGTCAACATGATCACCGGTATAGATCATCCCACCAGGGGGAAAGTATTTGTTGACGGGATTGATATCCACGCCATGCCCGAAAGCAAACAGGCCCGATGGCGGGGCAGAAACTTAGGTGTTGTCTTTCAATTCTTTCAACTGCTGCCGATGCTGACCCTGGCTGAAAATGTTCTCTTGCCGATGGATTTTTGTAATATGTACAGTCCGGCAGAGCGCCCCGAACGAGCCTATGCTCTGCTGAAGATGGTAGGTTTGGCAGATCTTGCTCACAAGTTGCCCGGTTCAGTATCGGTTGGCCAGCAGCAAAGCGCTGCGATTGCCCGCGCTCTGGCCAATAACCCGCCGATTATCGTTGCTGATGAACCGACCGGTAACCTGGATCTTAAAACGGCCGATTCAGTTTATAATCGCTTTACGGCGCTGGCGGCAGAAGGGCGCACCATTATTATGATTACCCATGATCCTGAAATTGCCGGTCGCCTGACACGCACGGTTACCCTTAAAGACGGCGAAATAATTAACCAGTCTTCAGTGAAAACATTAACACCAGCCGGTAATACTACCAATGATCAGGGAGATGTAAACCGATGAGGCCCCGCTGGCGCAAAGTGATCGCCGATTGGTGGAGTAATTTATCGCGCTTTATCCTGGTAACCCTTTCATTGATGGGCGGTCTCTTTTCCATCGGCATTATCGCCGGCGGTTATGTTACAACTCTTGAAGATATGGAGAGCGGGTTTAAGGCCATTAGTCCCTCTGATGTCAGGATCAGAACTGAAGCCTTTGATCAAAGTCTGATCGATTATGTTCAGAGCCTCGAAGGAGTAGTTGCCGCGGAAGGCGAAAAGATGTTGTTCGCCCAGCTGCAAACAGCCGATGGCGAATGGCAGGATATCATCATCCGTGTTTTACCGGAAGAAGAGCAGCAAATTAACTTAGTTGAGCTGCTGGAGGGTCGGTTACCGCAGGAGCAGGAGATCATTTTTGATATCCACCGGACTATTGATTACGGGATTGGTGATCAGGTCACCATTCAGACTGCCGCCGGGCAAAAACGGCAGTTGCAGTATACCGGAACAGTTCGCGATCAGACCATCGGCACCTTAAGCGGCAGCTATTTTGTCGCTCCGGTTTACGGCTATATTGCCTACGATACGCTGCCCTGGCTGCACCAGGAAAAGCACTATGAAGTTTTGCTGGTTACCGTCGACCCGCAGCTTTCAGCCGAAGATTACAAAGCGCTGAAAGATGATTTAACCGGCCTCGTGGAGCAGAGCGGTCGTTACGTTTTTACGATCACTGACCTGCGTAATAACGATCACCCAAACAGCGGTTACGTTCGTGCGGTCTCTAATTTACTGGCTCTCCTGGGGCTGCTTTCTGTTTTGCTGAGCGGCTTTCTGGTCTACAATGCTATGGCGGCCTTGTTGGCCCAGCAGATGCAGCATATTGGTATTTTAAAAGCAATCGGAGCACGCCAGGGCAGTATTATTAAAATGTATATGGTTTTCATTTTTGTCTTCGGCCTGTTGGCCCTGATTGTGGCCGTTCCTCTTTCAGCCTGGTCGGCACAAGCCCTCGGGCAATTTCTGGGGCTGCGCCTGAACTTCCGGGCAGGAGATTTGCGCCTGGTACCCTTTGCCCTGGTCATTCAAACGGTTATCGCTATTATCCTGCCACAAGCTGCAGGAATAATCCCAATCCTGAAAGCATCTAAGGTCAGCGTTCAGGAAGCGATTAATTCCACCGGTATCCAAATTGATGAATTTGGTAAAAGCCGGCTGGATCGCCGTCTGGAGAAGATTAAAAACATCGGGCGGCCACTGCTGATTTCATTACGCAATACCTTCAGACGCAAAAGCCGTCTGGTTTTAACTCTGATTACCTTAAGCCTGGCCGGGGCGGTCTTTATTGCCACCTTCAATGTGCGCGCCTCAGTTGAAAAGTATATTGATAAAGTAACAGCGTATATTCTGGCCGATGTTAACCTCGACTTTGACCGTAATTATCGCATCAACGAAATTGAAGCCATTGCTAAAACCATTCCCCAGGTCGTACTGGTTGAACCGCGTAGTGCGGCAACAGCACAGCTATTAAATGATCAGGGCGAAGCCCTTGAAACAGTAGAAATATGGGGAACTCCACCTGATTCTTCAACAATAAAGCCAATACTACTGGATGGCCGCTGGATTGTTGCTGGAGATCGAAATGCTATTGTCTTAAATGAAGCTTTCATTTCCAACTACCCCGATCTTCAAGTGGGCGATATAATTAACTTTAATATTAAGCATCGTGAAATCAGCTTTGTAATCGTCGGTTTTTTTCAGTTTATCGGCAATGACTTTTTTCTGGCTTATGCGCCGATCGATTATTTAAATGAAGTAAGCGGTAATCGTCATAAAGCGGCTAATTACCAGGTAGTTGCCGATGTCAGCCTGGTTGAGCAGGATCGCGAAGAAGCCCTGGCCCGCACCCTGGATGAAACCTTCCGGTCAGCTGGTTTCTCAATCCGGAGCGCCTCAACCAGTAAAAGCATTCGCGGCAATGCCACGCTTGGCCTGGATACGATGACCTTCTTCCTGTTGATTATGTCCGGTTTAACGGCCTTGGTCGGCAGCATTAGCCTGACCGGAACCATGGGGATGAATGTGATGGAGCGAACCCGTGAAATAGGGGTCATGCGCGCTATCGGTGCAACCGACCGGCAGGTAATGAAACTGGTGCTGATCGAAGGAGTGATCATTGGTTTGATCAGCTGGTTTATCGGTGTTCTTTTAGCTTTTCCAATCAGTTATCTGATGTCGTATATCATCAACATGTCAATTTTTGGCGTAACCGGTGAATTTTCCATCACCATCAACGGGTTTATCATCTGGCTTGGCATTGTGCTGGTTCTTTCAGTGATTGCCGGTCTGATTCCGGCCAATAATGCCGCCAGGCTGACGATCAGGGAGGTGCTCTCCTATGAATAAGCGCCTGGGAACTGATAAAAATCTTGCACTGGCCGTCTGTGCCTCAATCAGTTTATGATACGGGGGGTTTAACGAAATGAAAAAGCGCTTGTTTTTGGTGATCGCGGTTTTAACAATGATCATTGTTGCCGCAGGCTGTCATCTTTTGCCAACTGAAAAGGAACCGGAATCAAATCCGGTGCCGACACCGGTAACAGATGCCGGGGTGATCGCAGAAGCCAACCTTGTGCCTGCTAAATACAGCGCGCTGCGTTTTGCCTTGCCCGGAAAAGTTGCGGAAATCACTGTGACAGAAGGTGATTATGTCGAAGAAGGGCAGGTTTTAGCCCGTCTTGGCAATGTTGAATCGCTTGAAGCACAGCTGTTGGCAGCTGATTTGGCTGTTGTGGAAGCAGAACAGCGGCTAAAGGAAGTTAAGCGGTATTATGCTGATACTGATCCAATAGCTTTGGCAGAATCGGCGTTGGATGTGGCTGAAAGTCAGCAACTGGCGGCTCAAAAAGCCCTGGATGATGCCAAAATTGCCGGCTTAGAGCCACTGGAGGCACAGCTGCTGGCAGCTGATATGGCAGTCATGGAAGCCGAACAAACACTAAATGAGCTTGAAGAGCATAACGCAGATCAGGATGCCCTCGATTTGGCAGAAGCAGCTTTGGATACAGCAGAAGGTCAACAACGGGCGGCCCAAAGGGCTCTGGATGATGCCAGCACAGCCACTTACGAGCCGCTCGAGGCGCAGCTTTCAGCAGCCGATTTGGCTGTTATGGATGCAGATCAAAAACTGCGGGCATTGGAAAGAAAGCGTCGTGAACAGGATGATGTTAAGCTGGCACAGGTCGCCTATGACCTGGCTAAGGGTCAGCAGCGGGCGGCCAGAAAGGCTCTGGAGGAAGATGTAAAGCTTACAGCCCCGTTCGCCGGTAAGGTAATCAGCATCGAACTGGAAGAAGGAGTCTATACTTCACC
Organism: Bacillota bacterium; assembly: GCA_016874655.1. GTDB lineage: Bacteria > Bacillota > Dethiobacteria > DTU022 > DTU022 > UBA993. Next base: position 25,462 of record VGTO01000016.1, read on the forward strand.
GGCCGAAGTAGCCTTAGTCTTAGCCGATAATTCGACCTGGTATCTGGAAACCTTCGACTTAGATGAAAATGAGGTCGTCAGGATCAGTGAAGGAGATCGGGTGGAAATACTTTTTGATGCCTTGCCCGGTCAAAGTTTTACCGGCGAAGTTGAATCAATCAGTGAATATTTCCTTGAGCGTTTTGGTAATGTTACCTACGTGGTGAAGATTAGCCTTGCTGAAAAAGACGAGCGCCTGCGCTGGGGAATGACCGCTGAAGTCAGCTTCCCGGAGTAATCACACTGCCGGGTTGATCTAATAAAATATCCTATTGGATAGTGCTTGCTATAATAGTACACAGCCTTTACTCTTCCGGAACTCTAAAGGAGTTGATCTAAATGGTTGGCACAGCTTCAATAATAGCGATGGTTATCACCCTGATCATCTGTTTTGGCCTGCCGATCGGCCTGGCAATCTACTTCTATAAAAAAGAGGGTATTGCCCTGGTTGCGGTGGCTGTTGGTGCGCTGGTCTTCCTGGTCACCCAGGTTCTGATCAGGATTCCGATTCTTACTTACCTTTCCACCCTGCAGTGGTATCAGCAGATGGCTGCTAATCTTTTAATCATTGCCCTTTTCTTATCGTTAACCGCTGGTATCTTTGAAGAGGTAGGCCGCTATTTCGGCTTTAAGTTGTTCCTCAAAAAATACCTCTCCTGGAAAAACGGGGTTGCTTTTGGCATCGGTCATGGCGGGATCGAGGCCATTGTGCTCACCGGTTTAACCTACATCAACAACCTGGTTTATAGCGTGATGATCAACACCGGCGCCTTTGCAGAAACCATCGCCCCCCAGATCGGGCCCGAGATGGCTAACTACATTGAAACTCAGTTGGTGGAGCTGCCCTTTTACATGTTCCTGGTTGCCGGCCTCGAGCGGGCCTTTGCGATCGTGGTGCACATCGCCCTCTCGCTGGTTGTGCTTCTCGCAGTTACAAAAGGCAAATCCATTTATCTACTCTATGCCATTTTGTTGCACACCGCAGTTAACCTGCCGGCCGTGCTGATCCCCGGCCTGGGTTATAATATTCTCTACGCGGAACTCTATCTGCTGGTGCTGGCTGTAATTGGGATCATCTTCATCAAACGCTCCCGCCACAGCTTCCCGGAAATCAAATCTGACTGAGCCTGATAGTCTCCATTGACACTTAGCTCTATATAAAGTATTATATATAGTACTATAAAAAGCATTTTTAAGAATGCTTTGTTTGGAGGGAGGGATAAAGTATGAAGAATGCTATTACTGCTAACGAACTGAAAACCAAAGGGGTTTCGGCCATTGATATGGTAGTAAGAGAATCTGAAGAAGCTGTGCTTACAGTCAGGGGCAAGAGTACCTATGTGGTAATGCCAATCGAAAAATATAACTATTACCGTGAGTGCGAGCTGGAAACAGCTATTAACAAAACACTTCAGGAAATCAAGCAGGGTAAGTATGTTCTAGAAACGGTTGACGAACATATCAAGAGGATCACTGATGCCTAAGATAATTTATACTGATAGCTACATTAAAAAAGCAGAAGCGTTTCTCAAAAAACATCCCGAAATGATTGGCCAATATGAAAAAACATTAAGATTGTTAGAACTCAACCCCGGTCACCCTTCGCTTAAATTGCACAAGCTAAAAGGCAAGCATACCCAACTTTATGCGGTAGCAATAAACATTAGCTATCGCATCAGTTTACTGTTCATGATTCAGGATAATAACGTTGTTCCAGTTAATTTTGGTCCACATGACGAAGTATATTAAATTGACTATTTGAAAAGCAAGCCTTCAGCTGTACGTTAATGACCAAAGAAGATGCTGAGAGAAAAGGGTTGTTGATAACCTTCATTACAGGACCGGACCCCAAAATCTGCATAATTGCCCCCATAATTTTAGCTATGCGGAGAAAAACCTCTATATTTAGCGCATTATCTGCGGAGATTAGTTGACAACACAGAGGCTTAGTGCTATATTTGTTGCAAAATATGCGGAGAATAAATAATGTATATTTATGAAAATCCTAATTGGCCAGAGTTTAAGTGGGAAAATGAAAATATTTTACCCCTGCTATCTGCTGTACGCTACCAACAAGGAACTATTGTAGGGAAAATGGGAGCTTTAGGTTTTGAATTAAAGAACCAGGCGAATCTTGAGATCCTAACAATTGATATCTTAAAAACGACTGAAATAGAAGGAGAGATGCTAAATCCGGATCAAGTCCGTTCTTCAATCGCCCGGCGATTGGGGTTAGAAGTATCAGGTTTAGTCAGTTCCGATAGACATGTAGATGGTGTTGTAGATATGATGCTTGATGCAACAAGAAATTATGACAAAGAGTTAAACAAAGATCGACTTTTCTCATGGCATGGTTCACTGTTTCCGGCCGGCTACAGTGGAATTAGTAAAATAGTAACTGCTAACTGGAGGGATGATGCAAAAGGGCCGATGCAAGTTGTTTCAGGTCCAGTCGGTAAAGAAAAAGTTCATTATCAAGCTCCCGCTGCAGAGAAACTTGATCAAGAAATGAAACTATTCTTTGAGTGGTTTAACCACCTTCAGGATATTGATTTAGTAATAAAGGCAGGCATTGCACATCTCTGGTTTGTAACAATTCATCCTTTTGAAGATGGAAACGGCAGGATAGCCAGAGCCTTAACAGATCTGATCTTGGCGCAATCCGACAAGCAACCGTATCGTTTTTACAGTATGTCTGCCCAAATACGAAAAGAAAGAACCAATTACTATAAAATGCTCGAAAAAACGCAAAAAGGGCCGCTGGATATAACCGAATGGCTAGAGTGGTTTTTGCGTTGTCTTATGCATGCACTGGAAGCTTCTGAAACAATACTTGTTAATGTTATTTTCAAGCATAAGTTCTGGCTCCAGCATGCTTCAAAGATTAACAATGCCAGGCAAAGAAAAGTCCTGAATTTGCTGCTGGATGGCTTTGATGGAAAACTAAATACAACAAAATGGGCTAGAATTTGCAAATGCTCGCAAGACACAGCCTTAAGAGATATTAAGGATTTAATGAATAAACAGATTCTAGATCAGATGCCCGGTGGCGGTAGAAGTACGAGCTATGACCTGGTGACAAAGAAATAGCAATTTTATCATTTGCTCAAACTTTAAAGGAACTAAGGCTTGTTGAAACCTTTCGCAGACAGGAAGTAGAGGAGGCGCATTAATCATGCCTGACCGGTCCACCCAGTTTTTAATCGCTGTCAACTTGATCAACATAGTGATGGCTATTATTTTTAAATGGAGCATCTATGATGTGATGCTTGTTTACTGGTTTCAAAGTGTAAGCATCGGTATCTTTACTTTCTATAAGCTTTACAGCTACCCGATTGAAAAGATTAATCAGGAGATGGAAGGCGGTAAGGCCTTGGAAGTAAATGATCTGGCTGTCACAAACCCAATAGCGGCTAAAATATTTATAGCCGGTTTTTTTGCACTGCATTACGGGTTTTTTCATCTGGTCTACATTATTTTTATTGTCGGCTTTGCCAGTAGCGAAGGGTTTCCTTTGGATCTTATTGGTGGCTTGGTTGGGGCACTACTATTCTTTGCCAACCATTTTTACTCGTACCTCGTTTATAAGGATGAAGATAATAATTTAACAGAAACCTATAATGGAAACAGCCAAAGCTCTTCAGGGCCCAGTATTGCTGATCTATTCAGCAAACCTTACACCAGGATTATCCCCATTCATTTAACCATTATCGCCGGAGGAGCAATCAGCCATCTCTTAACCGGAGGCCCATTCCAAAACATTATAATTCTTTTATTTTTTATGGGCTTAAAAACATTGATGGACGTCATAGCCCACAAAAAGAAACATAAACAGATCCTATTCGCAGGTCAAGACGGGTAGTCTAGCTGACCCCTTTGTCGACCCCTTTGTTCTTTGTATGCTAGCTTAAATCCAGATAAGCCATCAATTTTGTCTGTTCTTCGAGAAAATAGTTTTTCAATGCTTGCCAGTCAAACTCGATGAACATCTTCGGTAAGGGTTCACTTTCAGCATCATCAAAGTAGGAGAGGCTTTTGATAATGTGGTAGTTGTTTATCTGCTTTTCTGGAAATTTCGCAGGCATGTCTTTAATAACTTGCTGAAGGCTTATATCGTGTTTAGCCAGGACATATAGATCTATGAAATCCTTGGCTGAACCGCGGTGACTTAATGCGGCAAGTTTCATTACTGCAATATCCTTTAACGATGCCAACTTAAGTGCGGGCATTTCAGATGTAGTTACTAAATCATTGAGCAAAGGGTTTGGGTAATAAAGCCAGGTTATCCGCAGGCCGCCAAATATTCCATGTAGTGTTCCCTTCGCGGCGTCACTAATTTCGAAAGTATCCAGACCTGACAGCTGACGAGCCAGCTGTTCAGGGTCAAAGTGATCGGCACAAAACCAGTCCAGATCTATTGATTGGCGATGTCCTAAGATAAGAGCAAGAGCTGTTCCGCCGGCCAGGTAACTGCCGGGTAAAGGCAAATGGTTAACTATCAACTCTAATAAAGCCTTTCGTTTTTCGCCAAGCGTAGACCAGTGCAGCAAAGCTCTTCCTCCTTCAGGTTAAAATAGTTTTGCCAGCACCTTGCAGTCTTAAGTGTAAGGTTGCGTCTTACTTTCACTGCATTTTTTATGGTTTCTCTGTCATACTGGTCAAACAGCCAGTCTAAAGCCCGATCGTTGCCTTCATTGAGGATCCGGCTGATAATAAAGTAACGGTGCTGTTTAAGTTCGAGTTTGCCAAGTTCAACATCCCAAAAATATACCTTCAGATAATCTGGCAAAATCAATTCTAAACACCACCTTTAAATAGTCGATAATATTATACCATATTTTTACACAGCATATAAATATCGGCGCAAAAAGGGCAGGTACGTAATATAAGAAAAATTGATTTTGGCAGGATTGGGCATAAGATTGGACAGCAGATGTGACATTTCAAGACCTGACTCCGTTTGCACTCTTTGTCGGTGCTGACGCCTTCTTGGACCCCTTATGCTTAGCTCAGGGTTCTTTTCTGGATACGTCGGGTAAGAGGTCAAAGTGCTTGTCATAGCTGTAGATCGTGTCTATGTTGCGGCCAAGCATGATTATACTATTGTAGGCATCGATGTAATCAATATTTTCTGTTTGGAAGAGCTCCATAATATCGGGAAATACATTTTTACAAGGGTAGTAAAGATTTTTTATTGTTAGCAGAGGCATAGAAATCTCATAGATTTCATCCGGCTTTAAATTATAGGTTTTCGGAGATTGCAGCACCCAGATTAGTTCAGCTATGACCAGATCGGTAGTATAAAGCTTAAGCTCTCCTTCGGCTGCACTTTGTAGAAGTTGTTGACATTTGGCTGCTTTTTCTGGATCGTCCTTAGTCAGAAAGCGAAGAAAGATATTTGTATCAATAAACTGCATAACTAACCCCTTTTGCTTCCTTTGTCACCTGCCCACTCCCGGGCTATGCGGCGGTGATCTTCGTGGGTGCCGGCAGGTTTAAGGTTCTTCAATACACCGTAAACGTCTTCCAGGCCAACTTTTACCGGCCTGATTACTACCTCATCTCGCTCGTTGACAGCAAACTCGACCTTTTCACCATACTCGATCTCTAATTTCTCTCTGATTACCATTGGTATTGTGACTTGTCCTTTTCTGGTTACAGTGCTATATTTTTTCATAGTAATACTCCTGACTTAAGTAATACTTAGAATAAGTGTAATACATTTTGATAGATGCGTCAAATTGTTAGCACCAGGCTCCAATTATGTCTCTTATACAAGACAAACTCCCGCTAAAAGATAGTCGGGGCTTGTTAAATAATTATAAGTAATGTATAATACTGGTGTATACAGTATAACACGCAGGGAGGAGTTTCAGCATGGAAAGAACTCAAATATACCTGACCAGGGAGCAAAAAAAGGCGCTCAAAACAATCGCTGCCCAGAAACAAACACCGCTTGCCGAGGTTGTCCGCGAAGCGGTGGAGCAGTATATTACTGAACAAAAACCTTCTGCGGCAGAGAGGATGGAGAAGGCCAGTGGGCTCTGGAAAGACAGGCAGGAACTTGATTCAGCTGCCTACGAGAGAGAACTGCGCCAGGAACTCAACAAAAGGCTGGAAGGGTTTGAGCAATGAAAACGGCTCTTTTTGACACAAACATCTTGATTGATTATTTAAAAGGCAAGCCTGAGGCAACCTCTCTTTTTAAGCAGAGTCTAGAAGAGGGACAAATCCTCGCCTGTTCTTTAATTTCAAAAGTGGAGCTATTAAGCGGCGCTCGGCCAGGCGAGGAACAGGTCTTGCGTGATTTTCTTGATGCCTTCGATCGAATCGATTTGGATGATATAATCGCCGAAGCAGCAGGACGTTACATGAACCTCTACAGAAAAAGCCATGGCCTCAATATAGCTGATGCCATTATTGCCGCCTCAGCCCTGGCGAGGGGGGCGGTTCTTTATACCTTAAACGACAGGCATTTCCCAATGAACGATATTAAGGTTATTAATCCTTATTAAGAAGTTTTATGCATGACTTGCTGCAAAACCGGGATTGACAGTTTTACGTGCTAGTAATACTATGTATTACGTAAGAAGGAGGGGATTAGTGTGCCAACGATATCTTTAAGATTAAGCGAAAAAGATAACAAGTTGATAAAACAATATGTCTCTCTTCATAATATTACAGTATCCGAACTGTTTAGAAACGCGGTAATTGATCTGATCGAAACAGAGATTGATATT
>VGTO01000017.1 GCA_016874655.1 Bacillota bacterium
AGTTAGCTTTAATCATTGTTGATAACCTCCGGTCTTATGATTTTTGTGCGTGTCCTAGCACACATTAATCATAACTGGAGGTTATTTATTTTTCAAAGAACGTTTTCACTCATTACAGGAATGCTTTGGTGTTCTATCGATTATACTATTTACAGATTTATATTGCAGGGCAGTCTTTCATACGAAATGCCACTGATTGATCAAAACACAGCGTCATAAATTCTACACTGTGCGGCTAAAACCTTTTTAATATTAAGGAATAAACAAACAAAGTAGGTTTGTCGATAAAGTTAAGCCCATATAATTGTGTAAATTAGAGGAGCCACTTCTCCTCACCTTCGGTTAGAATGTAATTGCAGAAAAACAACCTAACTGGAGGGAGATTCGAAATGGCTCAGTACCAGATTACCGTAGATTCGCAAACTTTGCATCAACTATTTATGACTAAATCGAAAGACTCAGGAGTGTCAGCATTGCTGGAATCGGTATTAAACCAAATCCTGGAGGCAGAAGCCACAGAGCAGCTAAAAGCGGAACCCTACGAGCGGACTGATGAACGTCAGGGTTATCGCAATGGTAGCTATCCCCATAAGTTGACCACCAGGGTGGGTACTTTGACCTTAAGGATTCCCCGCTTGCGCAATGGGAAGTTTTCGACGGAGATGTTTGCCCGCTACCAGAGAAGCGAGCAGGCCCTGGTCTTAGCGATGATGGAGATGGTCATAAACGGGGTGTCAACCCGTAAAGTAACCCTCATCACAGAAGAACTCTGTGGCGCCCAGTTCTCCAAATCGACCGTCTCCGAACTCTGTAAGAACTTAGACCCCTTAGTTGAATCCTGGAACCACCGGCCGTTGACAGAACACTACCCCTTCGTGGTAGTCGATGCCATGGTAACAAAGGTCCGTGAAGAGGGCCGGGTGAGGATGAGAGGGCTGCTCTTAGCCTTTGGTGTGAACATTAAGGGTTACCGTGAGCTCCTGGGCTTCTGGGTCGGTGACAGTGAATCTGAGGCCAGCTGGAGCGAGTTTTTCGCCGATCTGAAACGAAGAGGCTTAAGAGGGGTAGAGCTGATTGTCTCCGATCAGCATAGCGGCCTGGTCAAAGCAATCCGCACGCATTACCAGGGGGTAACCTGGCAGAGGTGCCAAACCCATTTCATGCGCAACATTTTAGATGCTACCCCTAAAACCCTTAAAGAAGAGCTCTATCCAAAGCTCAGGGCCATCCTTGATGCCCCAGATCTCCAAACAGCAAGGTTGTTGTTTTCAAAGACCGTTGAAACCTATCAGGACAAGATACCAAAAGCGATTAAAGTACTTGAAACCGGTTTTGATGATGCCACTGCTGTGCTGATCCTGCCTGAGAAATACCGTAAACGCCTGCGCACTTCTAATGCTATGGAAAGGCTGATTGAGGAAGTGCGTCGCCGGGAAAGGGTGATCCGCATCTTTCCCAATCGTGAATCACTTACTCGGCTTCTCGGAGCGCTTCTAATCGAGTTTGACGAGAAGTGGGCCAGCGGCCGACGCTACTTCGATATGGCCGAATTTGAGTTGTGGCTGCAAGACCGGCCGGCTAATGCAAACAAAGTGACAAGGATCATGTGATATAAATGTTTCTAACCGAAAATATTTTTACACATAAAAAGGGACTTGATCTGTCGATAATGAAAATAGAACGTTGTCTTTATGATGCATTGTGCTATGATTGTGTGTGAAGTTATCCGGGAAGAATTATTTCTTCAGGAAGGGGGATTTAGTTGGAACATACCTCAGCTTGGTATATCCTAATAATTATCGTGCCATTTTGCACGGCTATTATTTTAACTCCTTTGATCACTAAGCTTGCTTTACGCTATGGAGTTCTCGATAAGCCAGCTTTTCATAAAACCCATGATGAAGCAAAACCTCTTCTTGGCGGTGTTTCAATCTTTATTAGTTTTGCTATGATACTTCCATTTTTTCTTCCACTGGACAAGAAATTGATCTCGATGGTTGTGTCTACTTTAATATTGGTAATCACAGGTCTTTATGACGATCTTTACGATCTAAAACCCTTACTAAAACTAACTGCACAGGCAACTGCTGCTTCGATCGTTGTCCTTTGGAACGCAAACCTATTTCGTTTTTTTATTGAATATTTTTCTAATTATAACGTAAGTACTGCTATTGTTTACTTTTTAATTATCGGGTGGATTGTATTAATCATTAATGCTTTTAACTTGATTGATGGGATTGATGGATTGGCTGTGGGAACCGCTGCAATAATATTCCTGGCGATGGCTATTCTTTCAGCTTTTGATGGCGGGAGGATGAACATGCTGGGGGTTCAACTAATAGGTGCCGGAGCCTGTCTTGGTTTTCTTATTTATAATTATTATCCAGCAAGAGTGTACATGGGAGATTCTGGTAGTATGCTCCTCGGGTTTGTCCTTGCTACCGTTCATCTGTATACAATAAAATATCCTTTTTCGGCTCAACTGGTTTTGGGCAGTATTTTTATATTTGCTTATCCTGCTCTTGATATTTCCTATGCTATTTACAGACGCATTTGCTACAGAAACTCTTTATTTACTGCTGATAAAGGTCATATCCATCATGTGCTTCTCAGTTTTGGTTTTTCAGTTCCCAAAACAGTGTTAATAATATATGCTATAAATATTGTATTTGCATCGTTCGCAATATTACTGATGTACTTGAACATTCCCGTTCAATTTTTGTTCTTAATCGGAATAGTAACTGCTATATTAGTAATGATCCTTTTTAAATGGTTGATTATTGTCAGTAAAATAAATGGTATCACTACTAAATAAAAAAGAGTCTGGTCCCTCTATTTATGCGACCAGTTAAAGCGAAGAAAGGTTAAGCAGATGATCAGTCTGATCAATAAACTTTTTAAGATATTGACTGCCCGGGAAAAATTTCAGCTGGCAGCTTTATTGCTGGCGATGATAATAACTGCATTTACACAAACTCTCGGCATCGCCTCAGTATTTCCCTTTATCACCCTGATCATGCAACCCAATCTGATTTTCGAAAACCGTTGGTTATATTGGACTTACCAGACATTCAATTTCAGCAGCGCAGTCAGCTTTATCATATTTGCCGGAATTACCATGTTTATTATCATTGTTGTTTCCAATATGATCTCAGCTTTCACCACCTGGCTAAACTTTCGATTTGTCTGGATGAACAACCACCGCCTTTCAAGGCGATTGCTCGAAAAATACCTCTCCATGCCCTATCCCTATTTCTTGAATAAAAACAGCTCTGAACTGAGTAAGAATGTGCTTGCAGACGTTTCCCAGCTAACAGGAAGCTTTATGATACCGCTGATGAACATCGCCAGCAGGGGCCTGGCAGCCATATTTATCTTTACAATGCTGCTGTGGATTAACGCTCTTGCCTCAATCCTGACCATCCTTATTATTGGCGGTGCCTATGCGTTAATCTACTGGAGGGTTAACAAGAATCTTAAGCAACGGGGCGAACAAAGTCTGGCAGCTAACCTTTATCGTTTTAAAGTGGTGCTTGAGGCGTTTGGCGGGATTAAGGACATTAAAGTTCTGAATCGCGAAGATTACTTTCTTGATCAATATACTCATCATTCTTACCGGTTTGCCAGACATAACTCCTGGAACGCGGTAATCAGCCAGTTGCCGCGCTTTGCCCTCGAAGCGATTGCTTTCGGGGGGGTGATAATATTTGTGTTAGTTCTATTGATTCAACGAGGTGAAGCGACCCAGGTGATTCCGCTGGCAAGTGTATTTGCTTTTGCCGGATACAGGCTGATGTTCGCTATGCAGGAAATATTTTCTTGTTTTACCCAGATGCAGTTTAGCCGTGCCTTATTCGATCGTATTTATGCTGATTTTACGACTCCGGATCAAGAAGGCGCCCTAACGGTTGCTCAAATTCTAAAAGATCCTAACGGTATTGTCTTTAATCATGAGATTGTTTTAAATAATATTTCGTTTACCTATCAAAATACTGAGCAACCTGTAGTAAGTGAGATTAACCTGGTTATTAAGAAGAACAGTTCCGTAGCCCTGGTTGGCGCAACCGGGGCAGGCAAAACTACACTGGTTGATATCATGATCGGGCTGATGCTGCCGCAGCAGGGTACGATGCTGATTGATCAGCTGCCACTTACCAGCGAAAACGTACGTAGCTGGCAGCGAAAGATCGGTTATGTATCGCAACACATTTATCTTACCGATGATACCGTAACCCGCAATATTGCTTTCGGCATCCCGGATCAATCAATTGATCATGAAAAAGTAGTGCAGTCTGCCCGCTTGGCTAATATTGACAAATTTATTGAGAACGATTTGCCTGCTGGGTACAAGACGATTATCGGAGAACATGGGGTCCGGCTCTCCGGAGGGCAGCGTCAGCGGCTCGGTGTTGCCCGCGCTTTCTACCATGATCCGGAAGTACTGGTATTTGATGAAGCAACAAGCGCCCTTGATGGTGTTACTGAAGATGCTGTCCTTGCTTCTATTTTGAGCACCGCAAGCTCAAAAACGCTGATTATTATCGCTCATCGCCTGACGACAATTAAAAACTGTGATTGGGTGTACATGATGGATCAGGGCCGGATTATAGCTTCCGGCACCTATGACACCCTACTGGCTGACAACAAGATGTTCAGGGCCATGGCCAAAGTTGGCAAACTAAAATAATGCTGTTACTATTGGCTATATTTGTTCTACTATTCTTTGGAACAGGAATTTGCTTTTTTCTATGCTGTGCTCATTAAGAAAAAGTAGGTGTGATTTTTTTTTCAGGATTACTTTATCCTCAATTGACAAGCCGGTATAATGTTCCAGGGAGTCAATGAATTTGTTTGCACAATCGGCACGGTAACCACTTTCCCGATCTTTAATATTGTAACCGGTTAAGGCATGGCTGGTTCCGATTACCGGCAAACCGTAAGACAGTGCTTCGGCCACTTTAACCTTCATACCGGCACCGAAAAAAATCGGTGCCAGGTAGATCGAGGCTTTTTTAAAATATGGTTTTATGTTTCGGGGAGAATCTATAAGAACGACATTTTTATGGCAGGATGCCAGTGACCGAATTTCCTTCCCCGGTTTGGAACCGGCAACTACCAGTCTATAATCTCTGCTGATACGATGATTGTCAGCCAGCAATTTTTGCCATACCTGCTTAATAAACCAGGCAGCGCCGTCGGCATTTGGACCAAACCACAGTGACCCGGTAATTAAAAGGTAGGGATCATTCGCTTCATCTTCAATAAATTCAGCCGGGGAAAGCGCTAAAAGGCAAGGTTGCTCGAGCGCAACCGGAATAACTTCCACTCTTTTTTGATCAGGATTTGCGGGATAGAGTTCAGTTAACCTTTTCTTATCTTTATCAGTAAGACAGATAATGCAGTCCGCGCTGAACAGGCATCTGCTCTCCTGCCGGGTAATGAAATAGCGTTTGATTAATGAACGAAGGCTGTTCTGAAAGCTCTTTCTCTCTATTACCCGGTTTAAATAATAATCCTTTTCAACATTATGGACTCTGACAACTAGTTTCTTATTCTTTTTCTTTGCCTGCAGGGCTATAAAACCAGATCTTGAATACTCCAGGTAAACAAGATCATAAGCATCCCAGTTGAGATTAGCTGATTTGGCTAACCAACTCCTGTAGTAGCCGGTTGTAATCCCCTTGACCAGCGACTGTGCTATCCCGGCACAGCTTTTATCGTGTTTAAGTATATAAACCCGGTTAAGTTTTTGTTTAAGAGCTTCATCGAATATTTCCGGGCCCAGGTAATCAAGCTCTGCAAAACCTGCCAGAGATAGGAGTGATTGCCTGACCACTAACCCACCGCCTGACAAGCCATTTGGGGGCTCAAGGGTTATGAATAAAATCTTAATAGTACTGGTTCCTCCTTGCCACACAGATCAGAGAATTAGAGCCGATAGGTTTTATCTACCAGGTCTTCCCCAATTTTTGCCCATGAATAATTACACCGGAGATGATCGTGAAGATTACCGCCCATCCGGGCAAGCTGATTCTTACTAATTCGTTCACTGATATATTTTAGTTTTTCTGCGTAATCTTCACTATTGTTATCGACCAGGAAACTGTTTTCGCCATCGACCAAATACTCTTCGATCGCCCCGGCTCTTGTAGAGAGGACGGGCTTCTTAAATTCTGCAGCAGTAAAAATAACTCCGCTCATACTGGCATCTCTGTAAGGCAACAATACAAGCTGAGAATGATCCAGAAGATAATTTAGCAGATTGTCTTCAACGAAGTGATCGATATATAAAATATTGTTGCAAGCAATGATGTCAGATTCGATTTCTTTAAGCTCTTTGTAGCCGTTGCCTTTCTTACCCGCTATGATCAAGAGATGCTTCCGCATATCTTTGAAGTTATCAAGCCAAATTTTTGCCAGGCGATCTACACCTTTATTGTAAAAAATATTGCCAAAGAATATGAAAATCATTTCCGGTTCTTTCAGTTTCGCATGGATATCTTGACTGATCAGGTTTTTATCGAAGCTCAGGTTTTGTTCTGTAAATGGTCCATGCCGTTGAATGCTCACTTTGCCTTTACAATCTTTAAAAAGGTCGGATAGTTCCTGCCTGATTATTTCGCCGTGAACCACTATTTTATCAACCTTGCTGTAGATCTTGCTTAGGTCATTGTAGTGTTTCGTTCCGCTTCGGTGAGGGAGTACATTATGCGCAGTGAAGATTACTTTGGGGCCAAGTTTCTTTATGTGAGTTAAAAAAAATATATCTGATTTATAATGCAGTAACCACTGAACATGCACCAGATCATAACTGTTTTTTTTTAACTCTCTTAATAGAGCAATATAGGCCCCGTAGTACTCACAAATACGTACGAAATCCCGCATAAAGCTCTGTCTCATCTTTTCTGATCTTTTGAAAAAAACCCGCTTTATGGGGTAGCTAAAATCATCTTCCTGCGGGAAATGATAATTTGTCCACAAAGTAAGATCACAGTATTTAGCGATACTCGTGCACAGACCATTGGTATAATGGTACATATTATAAGTGCCCCAGGGATCAACCATTATTACCTTCATGCCGGCCACCAGGTTCCTATCTAAGAGGGATAGCTTTCGCTATCCTCTATTATTGCCTGCTTAGGGTTATATTTTAATCCCGCTATAGAGCCGAAACCATAAGCCAGGTGATTAAGCGGGTAAAGTAAGAAGATCAAAATTGCTTCTTTAAAACCATCCGCCAATTTAAAGGAGAAAATAACACTGAGCAGCAGGTAAGCGGCCAGCTCGGTCAGGAGTAACCACTTGAAAAAGGGTACGAAAAAAGCCAAAATCGGAAGCAGGAGCAGCGATAACACGAAAATAAAAGGGATTAGGTGCCTTAGAGACATGGTGCCCAGAGACATTTTAGCTGTTATGATATTCCACTTTCCTTTTTGATAACTCTGCTCTAAAATACCCGGGATGGTGCTTCTGCAATGATAAACTAATTTGATATCTGAATCTAAATAAATCTTGCCCCCTTTTTTTCTGATCCGGTAATTCAATTCATAGTCCTGTCTCCTTGTTAACCGTTCGTCATAAAAACCATACTTGATGAAGGTGGATCGCTTAAATGCCCCGAAAGGGACTGTGTCCACGAAGCCGGAAGAGGCATTAATCCGAAAGCTTGCATTTCCTACCCCGAAAACCGAAGAGAGAACCTTGGCATATGCTCTGCCAACAGTGCCGGAACCCCGGGTCATCAGCAACCCTCCGACATTATCAGCGCCGGTTCTTTTTAGGGTAGCAATACACTTTGAAACATAATTATCAGGATATTCTGCGTGTCCGTCCAGCCGAATAATATAGTGGCCCGCGGCATTTCTGATGCCAATATTCATAGCATAGGGCACTGTTTTTTTCGAGTTTTCAAAGTACTTTATGGTAGATGGGTATTCTTTATTATACTTTTTAATAATCTCTTTTGTTTGATCATTGGAAAGGCCATCGATCAGCAGTGCTTCCATTTTTTCCAGCGGATAATCCTGCTTTAGGACAGACTGGATACACTTTTCAATGAACTTTGCTTCATTCCTGACTGGAATAACTAATGATACCTGATCGAAAAGCTTGATTTTATCCGTCATACTTAGTATTTCCACCCTGGGATTATAAAATATCAAATAAGGCTCGTTCGAGCCTGTCCGTATTATATTTCAAAAATTACAATAAGTGAATCGCAAATATTTTTTAAAAACTGCGAGATTATCAAAAATGTTATTGACATATGTCAGAATACCTGTATGATAGAAGTTGAAAGCGACATATGTCATAAACATTCGAACGGGAGGTGTTTACTGATGCCGGGACGTGATGGAACAGGTCCGATGGGTTACGGAACGATGACCGGCCGGGGAATGGGTGTATGCGTCGGAGCGCCGGGTTTCGGGTATGGAGCAGGTTTTGGCATGGGATTCGGCTGCCGCCGGGGATTGGGCCGCGGTTTCGGCCGGGGGTATGGCTGGAACTATAATCCCAACCTGGATAACCCCAGAAAAGACAAGGAATTTTTGGAAGAACAGAAGGAATTTTTAAAGAACCGTTTGGATTCAATCAATAAACAGCTTGAAAATCTGTAGAGAGTGGCAGAGATAGCCTGACACGTGGCAGGCTGTCTTCGCTCTTCAACGGGGTACTAAACTATGCCAAGACCACTCAAGTGGAGAAAAGTATGCTGCCTGCCGGAAAGTAACCACTTTGGACCACTCGATAGACGGACCAGCGAAGATAATGCTGTTACAATGACCGTCGATGAGTATGAAACAATCCGGTTGATTGACCTGGAAGGCTTCAACCAGGAAGAGTGTGCTGCCCAGATGAATGTTGCGCGTACCACAGTGCAGGGCATCTACATTAATGCCAGGAAGAAACTGGCTGAATCGCTGATCAATGGTAAGGTGCTGTTTATCGAGGGTGGCGAGTACCGCTTATGTGAGGGCACCGGAAGTAATTGTTATAGCGGAGGCTGCCGCAGGCACCGCCATGGCAGCGGCAAATAATGTGATCACGATTGAGGTGTCTGGTCATATTCTATACAGACACTAAAGCAATTAATAATTACTATGCCCAACTTGATCCTGAAGCGGTAAGGGCCATCAACAGTGGCAAAACAATTGTCGATCTTAATTGTTCTTCCGGTGCAGCCGTGAGAGAGGTTTATCGCCGCACCGATGAAATTGCATCGAGGCATAACCTGAAGGTTTTAGCCAAACTGCCGATCGATCCGCAGTTTTCAGAAGCCTGCGACAGGGGCCAGATCGAAGATTTTAATGGTAACTGGCTGGAATCCCTGGCCAGGGAAATAAAAAACAGAGGAGGAAGTGCTGATGCTTAAAATTGCCGTAGCCAGTGATAATGGAATGGTTACCCAGCATTTTGGACATTGCCAGAGTTTCATGGTTTTTGATGCCGACAACGGACAGATTACTAAAAGTGAAGTTGTCGCCAGTCCGGGGCACAAGCCCGGTTTCCTGCCGAACTTCTTAAACGATCTGGGGGTAAACGTGATTATCTCCGGTGGTATGGGCAGTGGGGCGATCGACATCTTTAATGAGAAAGGAATTGAAGTAATTATCGGGGCCAGCGGGGAAGCAAAAGGAGTAGCTGAAGCCTACCTTGCGGGTGAACTGGCTTCGACCGGATCAGTTTGCAAAGAACACCAGCAGCACGATTCATGTGGTGGCCACTAAAGTTTTTTAAGGCGCAATTTTTTGAAGCAAGAAGCACGGGCGCAATAACAACCCGTGCTTCTTTTTATTTTTGATATTTAACCGAGGCTGCGGGTGGTTACCACGTCAATGCCGGTGTCGAGCAAATTTTCAATCACCACGGTGCCCATCTTAACCGGTGCGGACAGTTCCACCTTATTGATCTCTTCCATCGCTTTGTAAATCAACTCTTTAGGCAGAGGTTTGTTTGTTTTTACCGGTAGCCGGGACAGCGGTGCATTGGTGATCACCACGGTCGAGGTGAGAGTGCGGGTCGGGTTTGTGTACTCTTCATAAGCGTATTCCCGGCCTATTTTACATTGCTGGCCGCGGATCGTTAAGCCTTCCGGGCTGTCAGCCACACCGGATACGCTCATTTTGCAACCCAATGGGCAGAGGATGCAGATTAGCTCTTTTTCAGTTGTTTCGTTCTTAGTCATGCTATACTTCCTCCTTCGCCACTTCAACAGATAAAGTTTCAAAATTCTGTTCAGGCAGGTCGCTCTTTTTCAGCTTGATAGAGACCATTTCGCCTGGTGTCAGAACCTTTTTCCTGACTTCTTTAATAACCTGCTGATCTGCTTTTACCACTAAAGAGCTTTTTTCATGGTTGCCGCGCACTCGCATGAAAAGCTCAAGGCTATCTTTAATCAACTCTTTTCTGACCCAATGTGGAACGATGTAGCCAATACTTTTGAGCGGTTTAGTATGGAAGATCGAGCAGTTATCTGGCACGGCAGCTTCACCTTTAATCAGCGCCGCTGCTCCTTGCCCCGCTCTGTAGCTTTCGTCGGTCACCCAGTCGACCAGGTCGTGCACGTGAACAACATTGCCGCAGGCAAAGATCCCCGGAACGGTGGTTTCCATCGCTTCATTTACCACCGGCCCGCCTGTCGCCCGATCAAGTTCGATACCCGCTTCTTTTGAAAGCTCGTTTTCAGGAATCAGGCCGCGTGAAAAGAGAATCGTATCGCATTCTATTTCACTGAATGTGCCTTCAATCGGTTGTTTGTTCTCATCTGTCCGGGCGATGGTTACACTTTCGACCCGGTTCTTGCCCTTGATGTCGACAATAGTATGACGGTAGAGCATGGGAATGCCGTAATCTTCAACGCACTGGACGTAGTTTCTGACCAGTCCATCAGAATAATCCTTTCGTTCGATCACGGCCATCACTTCGGCCCCTTCCAATACAATTCGCCGGGCCATGATCAGGCCGATATCGCCGGAGCCGAAAACGACAACTTTGCGGCCGACCATATATCCTTCAATGTTGACAAAACGCTGGGCTGTGCCCGCTGAAAAGATGCCGGCCGGACGCATGCCTGGAATATTAATTGCACCCCTGGTTCGCTCACGGCATCCCATACCGAGAATGATTGCCTTAGCCTGGATTGTCGTAAAACCATCAACTGTATTTACATAGGTAACCTTCTTATCAGAACTGATCGACAACACCATGGTGTCCAGTTTACAGCGGATGCCCGCTTCTTTAAGCATGTCGATAAAGCGTTCAGCATATTCAGGGCCGGTCAGTTCTTCCCTGAACTGGTGCAGTCCAAACCCGTTATGGATGCACTGCTGTAAAATACCGCCCAGTTCATGGTCGCGTTCGATCACCAGGATATCTTCGATGCCGCTCTGCCTGGCCGCGATAGCTGCAGCCATTCCGGCAGGACCACCGCCGACAACTACCAGGTCATAAAGGGCTTTGGCACCGGTCTCAAGGGTTAGACCGGAAGTCTGGGGCAGGCATTTACCGATTGCTCCGCTTTGGCGCGGATCAATCTCCCTGTTTTTGGTGGTGCCGCTTAAAATAAATGAACCGGGGTTGTCTTTGTTGATCTCCGGCAATTTTTTGTCCAGCTCGTTCGCTAAAATCTGCATTACCCGCGGTCCGCAGAAACCGCCCTGGCAGCGGCCTCCACCGGGGCGGGTTCGTTTCTTAATGCCGTCAACCGTCCGAGCCCCGACCGGACCGTGGATAGCCCTGACGATCTCACCTTCAGTAATGTTTTCGCAGCGGCAGATAATGCGTCCGTAGCGCGGATCCTCAGTAATCATCCTTACCCTTTCAGCTTCAGGCAGGGACATAAATGGCTTGTAACTTCTGGCCCTGGCAATGAAATGTTCTCTTAATCTGAAACCGCCTGCCTTATCGCTGATCAGACCGGTAACATAAGAGGCAATGGCCGGCGCAGCCACCAAACCCGGTGAATCGATTCCGGCCACATTGAAGAAGCCAGGTGCAGTGATCGATTCTTCAACAATGAAATCGCCCTTTTCGGTTTTGGCTCTCAGTCCGCTGAAGGTTGTAATTACATCATGAAAGGGTAGTTTCTTCTTGATTTTTTGGGCCTGTTCTTCGACATATCGCAGACCGGATGCGGTGGTTGCCGTATTTTCAGGCGAGTCGATCGCTTCGGCATTGGGACCAATGATCAGGTTGCCGTGAGCAGTGGGGGAAACCAGAACCCCTTTCCCCAGAGCTGTAGGACAGGGGAAAAGCACGTGCCTGGCGTAAGACCCCGTTCCTTTATCCAGCAGAAAGTATTCACCGCGACTTGGTTTGATTGTAAATTCGACCGGGTTAATCATTGCGCTGATCTTGTCGGCATGGAGGCCCGCGGCATTCACCACGAATCGAGCTTTAATTATTTTATCGCCACAGTTAATCTGGTAACCGGTACTATTTTTACTGATAGCAGTGACAGCGCTATCCAGCAGTATTTCAGTGTCGTTTGCCGCAGCGCTTTCCGCCAGGGCGATCGCCAGCAGGTAGGGGTCGGTTATCCCGGCAGTGGGAGCATAAAGAGCGCCAATTGCATTTTCATTTAAACCAGGTTCAATATGATTAAGGCGGTGGCGATCGATTATTTCCAGGCCCGGTATGCCGTTTTTAAGGCCCCTCTCCAGTAACTGCTGCAGGGTTGTCATCTCTTCAACGCAAAAAGCGATCACCAGCGAGCCGATCTGCTCAAATGGTACTTCGAGTTCTGTGCAGAGAGACGGGTACATTTTATTGCCCTCGGCATTAAATTTTGCTTTCAGGGTTCCCGGTTCCGGATCAAAGCCGGAATGAACGATCGCACTGTTGGCCTTGGTTGTGCCGTTGGCAACATCACTGTCTTTCTCGATCAGGATCAGGCTTAAATTATACTTAGAGAGTTCGCGGGCTATGGCCGTGCCGATAATCCCGGCACCGATTACGGCAACATCGTACATGATAAACCTCCTGCAGCGTGTAAATTATTTTTTAACAAAATATCGCCAGCTGGATTATTTAATTTCGTTAATAAAGATTTCCAGGCGATTTAGGCCTTCCACGATTTTCTCCATCGAGGTGGCAAAAGAAAGTCTTACATAGTCAGGAGCGCCGAAACCGGTTCCCGGCACGACAGCTACCTTCTGGTTTTCGAGCAGGAGAGCGGCAAAATGATCGCTATTTTTAAGCTTATTATTCCGGTAAGATTTACCTAAAGCATCCGCGGTTGATACAAAAATATAAAAAGCGCCCTGTGGCTCAAGAGCTTTCAGATAAGGCAGACTGTTAATTCGCTCGAAAATGTAGCGACGACGTTTTTCAAAGGCACGGCGCATCTCTGCTACACTGTCCTGTTGCCCTTTCAGTGCTGCTACAGTGGCCTTCTGGGCGATGGAATTCGGGTTTGAAGCGGTGTGGCTCTGGATATTAGCCATTACCGTGGCAATCTCGACAGAAGAAGCGGTGTAGCCTATACGCCATCCGGTCATCGCATAACTTTTCGACACACCATTTACGACAATGGTTAGATCCTTGATTTTTTCATTGAAAGCGGCAATACTAAAATGTTTTTCCTGGCCATAGATTAACTTTTCGTAAATTTCATCAGAAATGACAAAGATCTTATTTTCAATGCAAAAATCAGCGATCGCCGTTAGCTCCTCTTTACTGTAGACCTGGCCGGTAGGGTTTGACGGGCTATTTAAAATAAGGGCTTTACTTTTAGAAGAAAGCGATTTACGCAGATCATCCACAGTAGCTTTAAGATTATTGGTCAGTTCCGTTTCTACAGCTACCGGTATGCCGTCATTCAGGCGGACCATTTCGGGGTAACTGACCCAGTAGGGGGTAGGGATTAGCACTTCATCGCCGGGGTTGAGCAGGGCGGCCAAGACATTATTAATTGAGTGCTTCGCCCCGTTGCTGACAACAATCTGGGAAGGCTTATAGCTGAGTCCGTTGTCGGTCAGCAGTTTGCTGCAGATGGCTTCACGCACTTCCAGTGTGCCCGCCGCCGGAGTATAGCGGGTGTGGCCTTCGTTAATCGCTCTGATCGCCTCATCGCGAATCAAAGCCGGGGTATCGAAATCTGGTTCACCTGCTCCAAATCCGATTACATCAATCCCCTGGCTCTGCATTTCCTTTGCTTTACTGTCGATGGCCATTGTCGGCGAAGGGCTGATAGCCAGCGCTTTTTTTGATAACATATCCACTCACCCCCGGTTATATAATCTGAAAAACATTTTACCACAGAAATGCCTGAAGATCTCTATTTTTAAGGCTTTCTTAAGCAATTACCGATCGCATATGTTTGTTGAAACGACTTGGGATTCTTTTTTGTTTGCTATTCAATCATTGTATTAACATAAGCGGGAGGAACCCAGAGCAGGTCGTTGTCGAGTAGCTGCATCGGGTTAACCGGAGCCTGGCCGATATTAACTTCCCAGTGTAGGTGTGGTCCGTTGGCATAACCGGTCATGCCCACAGTACCGATCTGTTCACCGCGTTCAACTGTTTCCCCGGTTTTTATTAAGATCGTCTCCAGATGCATATAGGTGCTGGACAGTTTAAGGCCGTGGTCGATGATCACCGTGTTGCCGCCGGAAAGTAAAAACTCAGACAGTCTCACGATACCACTGCCGGCGGTCACGACCGGAACTCCTTCATCTGTCGCAATATCAATGCCGTTGTGACGGCGGGGCGGATTGTCGTTGATGTATCTGATTGTGGCATACTCGGAAGTGATTCTGCCAACAAGCGGCAGCATAAAACCTTGCAACCACAATGGTTGCGGCTCGGTGGTTTCACGGGCGAGGCGTACCTTTTCGCGGTCTGCGGCCAGGCGCTCAGCAGTCCAGCCAACAGTGGCACTGGGCGGCACCCTGAAGCGGGATACGTAGAAGTCTTTAGCGCCGATTGCCATTTCTTTGGATACCAAAACCAGGGGATCGCTGCTTAGCCCCTGGTCAGCTTTAACTGTCACTGTGTATGAGCCGGGTAGTGTATCGTAGCTGATCCCGATAACAGCGTAATAATTCTCACCGACCCGATAATGGTTGGAAATATTGCCCGAAAAGCTAAACTCGATCTGAACCGGATCCCTTACAATTAATGGGGCGACCTCAACAATCAGGAAATCACCGGGCGAAGGATTATCCGGATATAAAAAGATTTGAGGTTCTGTGGTGTGTTGAAAAGTATAGGGTTTAAGATACCGAACCTGCTGAGCCGTTTGAACTGACGGTTCAGATACGGCTAGATTGACCAGCAGGATAGCAAGGAACACCACCACAACCGAAATAATCGGAAAAAGCAGGATCGCTTTGCCGGCTTTTCTCATTGCTTCACTATTCCGTCCTTACCTGGTAAAAAAGACCAGGTTTATTTTTTACGTGCTGCCTCAGCCTTTTTCCAGTCGTTCAAAAAACTCTCAATGCCGGCATCGGTTAAAGGATGCTTGAACATCTGCTTTAAAACTGAATAAGGCATCGTGGCAATATGGGCACCGGCCAGGGCTACGGCGGTTACATGCTCGGGATGGCGGATACTGGCGGCGATTACTTCGGCTTTCAGTTTGTGCAGATGAAGAACCTCAACAATATCCTGAACCAGATCGACTCCCCTGTGTCCAATATCATCAAGCCTGCCGATAAAGGGGCTGATAAATGCTGCTCCGGCTTTGGCCGCCAGTAAAGCTTGGTTGACGGTAAAGATCAGGGTTACATTTACCTTTATGCCTTCTTTCGCCAGCATTTTTACTGCCTGCATTCCTTCCGGGGTAATCGGTATTTTTACAACCACGTTTGGATGAACGGCAGCCAGCTTCCGTCCTTCGCTGACCATTCCCTCGTAATCGAGCGAAATAACCTCGGCGCTGACCGGACCGTCAACCAGGTCACAGATTGAAGGCAGGATTTTTGCAAAATCTTCGTCTTCCCGGGCAGCGAGCGACGGGTTGGTTGTAACCCCGCAGATCACTCCCCATTTAACTGCTTCTCTGATTTCATCAACATTGGCGGTATCAAGATAAAGATTCATATTTTAAGACCTCCCAGACTCAGTTTTAATAGTTACATTATACCTGAAGATGCTTGATAATGCTTTTAAACTGATGTTGTTGCGCCCGCTATTTTTATTGCCAGTAATTCGGGCGGCTGTTAGAATGAAGCAATAGGTAGGTGTTCTGTTTTGAAGGCGATAATTGATCTGGCCAAACAATACCAGGATAAAGGAAGTATTCACTTTTGCCCCAGTCATTTTACGAAATAAGGGGAGAAAATTTTACTGCACTATCGGAATACATGACCGATCGGCGCTTCAATCTCAAGTGGCCATCGGTTTTTGTCCTGCCCTTTTGGCTGCAAACCTGGTGGGAGCATTTCGGGGGAGATTTTCAGCTTTCACTATTTTCAGTCTGGAAGGAGGGAGTCCTAATCGGTATTGCTCCCCTAAAATATCAAGATTCAACAGCATCAATGCTTGGCAGTCCTGATGTCTGTGACTACCTTGATTATATAATTTTACCGGGAGAAGAAAAAAACTTTTTCCACACACTCTTGGCAGTGCTTGAAGAGAAGGGCATAATGAGACTGGAACTCTCCAGCCAGCGTCCTGAAGCGGCTATATTCGGCAGCTTTTTCTCTGAAAAACGCTTTAAAGACTGGAAGGGTTCCATTGAAAAGGAAAATGAATCAGCGGAAATCTACCTGCCCGTCAGTTGGGAATCCTATCTTACTGCCTTGGATAAAAAGCAGCGCCACGAAGTGAGACGCAAGATCAGAAAACTCGAAAACGAAACTCATAATTATAGTTACAAACTATTATCGGAAAAAGATGCAGTAATTGCCTTTACCTCTCAATTTCTGGCGTTATTTCTCCAGAACCCTGATAAAAAAGAGTTTATGACCAGCGAGATGAAAATATTTTTCCAGCAGCTGATCTTTGCCGCAAACGAAACAGGGCTGGTTCGATTTGGCCTGCTTGAGATCGAGGGCCGAGTTGTGGCTGCTGTGCTTTACTTCGATTATCAGGATCGAATTTATCTTTATAACAGTGGTTATGACAGTGAGTACAACTCACTGAGTGTCGGTTTGCTGGCAAAAATATTTTGCATCAGGGACAGTATTGAAAGAGGTAAGCAGGTTTTTGATTTTCTTAAAGGCCGGGAGATTTATAAAACCCGTCTTGGCGGTAAAACCGTGCCGATTTATAAGGTCACATTGGAAAAAGCAGCACCTCCGATAGAGGGGGTATAAATCTCCCCCTCACCCTGACCCACTCCCTCCAGGGTAGAGGGAATTGTAAAACTTTCTTTTTAATGGGGCACCCGACAAATTCCTTCCTCTCAATGAAGTGGCTCTAAACTCCCTCCCCCTTGAGGGGGGAGGGTCGGGGTGGGGGTGAATCTTAATCAAGGAGATATGGCTTGTATAATAAACTAAAAATAGCGATCTTAAGCATCCACAGTTCTCCGCTAGGTGTACTGGGAGCAAAAGACGCCGGGGGGATGAGCACCTACTTGCTCGGCCTGACGAAGGCTCTGGGTGCATCCGGTCATCTGGTAGATGTTTACACCAGGGTAGTAACAGGCACAAACCACCGGGTAACTGAAGTTTCCACCAATGTTCGCCTTATTTCACTCAGCGATGGGCTTGGTCAACTTAACAAATACGAATTGGCAGATCAGGTGGATCCCCTTGCCAAAATTATAGATGACTTTCGGCAACATCACGACCTGCACTATAATCTTCTCTTCAGCCACTATTGGATCTCCGGTTTGGTCGGCCATCAGCTAAAAGCTAAGTGGCAGATACCCCACCTGGTGATGTTTCACACCCTTGGGCGAGCTAAAAATGAACTCTGCCCTGGTGAAAAGGAACCTCAAGAACGTTTGGAAGCAGAAGAAAAACTGGCTGTAGGGGCCGATTTAGTGATTGTGGCTGCGCAATCCGAACGGGAAAGATTACTTAAATATTTTAGCCTTGATTCCAATCGGGTTCAGGTCGTTCCAGCGGGTATCGATCGACAACTATTCAGGCCCCTGGACCGCTCTTATGCAAAGCAGAAAATTGGCTATAGAGCATCAAAGATAATCCTTTCTGTCGGGCGGCTGGAACCGGTCAAAGGTTTTGACTTGTTGCTGGCTGCCGCAGCCCTCATCGATCCAGCACTTGAACTTAAGGTCGTTATTGTTGGCGGTGATGATCAGGGGAGGGATCTTGAAGAAGATCTTAAAAAGACAACCGACCGGCTTAAGCTTAACAACCGGGTTGTTTTTGCCGGCCAAGCAGCTTACGAGTGCCTGCCTTACTATTACAACGCAGCAGCGGTAACCATAATCCCATCTTATTACGAGAGTTTTGGCCTGGTTGCTCTCGAATCACTGGCCTGCAATACACCGCTAATTGCCGGCCCTGTCGGTGTGATCCCGGAACTGGCTGCGATCCCGGGTAGCGAGAGCCATGTGCATCTGCTTTCGGAACGTAAGCCTGCTCTTTGGGCGGCAGTGATAAAACAGGTGATTACCTCTCCGCCGCTTGTTGCAAATGCTGCTGCAGACCATTTATTGGATCACTACAGTTGGCCGGTAGCGGCAGAGCGCCTTGCTGAGATTAGCCACAGCATGAGCGTAAATAGGTTATAATAAAATTTAGTTTTTGTAGCAAAAGGAGCGAATAAGGTGAGTGGTAAGAAAGCCGACATAATGATTATTGCCCCCCACCCTGATGACTCCGAATTTGGCGTAGCCGGTTCGGTTGCCAAATGGGTTAAAGAGGGGAAAACGGTCGTATACGTAATCTGCACCGGAGGTGAAAAGGGTACCAGCGATCCGGCGGTAGATCCAAAAGAGTTGGCGAAAACGAGAATGAAAGAGCAGCAGGCTGCCGCCGATCTGCTCGGGGTACAGGAAGTACTATTTCTTGGTTACGAGGATCAGACGCTTGAAGACACGCCTGAATTCCGCAAAGAAATAGTCCGCCAGATTCGGACCTATAAACCGGACATGCTGGTGACGGCAGACCCTTATCGCCGCTACATCTGGCACCGTGATCACCGGATAACCGGTCAGGTTGTCCTTGATGCAGCTTTTCCCTATGCCCGGGACCATCTTTCCTATCCAGACCTTTACGCGGAAGGTTTAATGCCGCATAAAGTTAAGGAAATTCTGTTTTGGGCCAGCGAAGATCCCAATTATTACTCGGACGTTAGTGACACATTTGAGACAAAACTGGCTGCTCTGCGCTGCCATCAAAGCCAGGTGGGCGGTCATCATGCAGAGTCAATTGAGCAATGGCTGCGCCAGCGGGCTAAAGATGCTGCTGTCGACCAGGATTTTGAACTGGCTGAAGCCTTTCACCTGGTTGAAATACTCTGGTAGTTTATTGTGGCATACTCAGATTCTTTATGACCAGGTCACGTCACCGCAAAGCTGATCATCAGTCGCCTTGGCGCTGAAAGCATTGATCAGCTTTCTTTCTTTGCCCAAGGTGGTGGGTTCTCCATGGCCGGATAGAATCACTGAATCATCCGGTAGCGGTAAAATCTTCTCCTGAATGGTGCGATAGATGGTTTTGAAATCAGCAGGGGTGGCTGTCTTACCCGGTCCGCCGGGAAAAATAGTATCGCCTGCCAGCAGGTATGCCCCGATCAGCAGGCAGATACTGCCAGGTGTGTGGCCGGGAGTATGCATAACTAAGATCTGCTGCTCCCCGCAGGTAAGCCGGTCGCCATCATTTAAGTTCAAGTCCGGTTTAAGGGGCAGCGAAAAGCTGTCTTCTTTGTGCACGGCCAGTGGGGCCTGAAGAGAATGTTTAATTTCTTCCAAAGCCATAATGTGGTCAACGTGGCCGTGGGTGATGATGATCATTTTAACTTTATAACCGCTCAATTGGGCCAGAATCAGGTCGGCATTACCAGGTGCATCAACTAAAATTGCTTCGCTCGACTGCTTGCAGCGCAGCAGATAAGCATTTGTGCCAAAAGGGTCGGTTTCGAGGCGATGGATTTCTAAGCCATTTACTCCTCCAATTTTAACCGGGTTTTTAATCACAAAAACCACTCCAATCTGTCACTTTATGTCGATTATAGCACAGCATTTATAACGGAATTATTACCTGTTTCCCTAACCGCTGACAATCGGTTATAATGTTTTTTAGGTTTACTGCAGCAAATCTTGATGTGCAGGAAGAAGGAATCGTTATATGTCTACAATACGCATTGCAGTTATCGGTGTTGGCAACTGTGCCTCCGCCTTGATCCAGGGCATTCACTACTATCGCGAAATAGAAGAAAAGGATGCCATCGGCCTGATGCACTGGTCGATCGGCGGCTATCGCCCTTATGATATTGAAGTTTGTGCTGCTTTTGATGTAGATCAGCGCAAAGTGGGTCTAGATATAAACAAAGCGGTCTTTGCCCCGCCAAACTGTGCGAAGATTTTTTATCCCGATTTACCAGCCAGTGGAGTAAAGGTTCAGATGGGAAGGGTAATGGATGGGGTTTCCGCACATATGCTAAATCACGATCCACAGTACAGCTTTCTCTTATCCCGTGAAAAGGAAGCGGATCAGGCGCAGATTGTCAAAACCCTGCGCGACTCAAAAACGGAAATTTTACTAAATTACCTGCCGGCCGGTTCTGAGGCGGCTACCCGTTTTTACGCGGAGTGTGCCCTTGCAGCAGGCGTTGCATTCATCAATAATATTCCGGTTTTTATTGCCAGCGATCCGGCCTGGGCCGCCCGCTTTGCGGAGCAGAAAATACCGATCATCGGCGATGATATCAAATCGCAGCTGGGGGCCACCATTGTTCACCGTGCCCTGGCAGAGCTTTTCGGCAAGCGGGGAGTTAAACTGGATCGCTCATATCAGTTAAACACCGGTGGCAATACCGACTTTCTGAACATGACCAATCATGAGCGCCTGGCCACCAAAAAGATCTCCAAGACCGAAGCGGTGCAAGCTGCCGCCGGAAAGAGACTGGCCGACCGTGATATTCACATCGGGCCCAGCGATTATGTACCCTGGCAGAAAGATAACAAAGTCTGCTTCTTGCGCATGGAAGGGCAAATATTTGGCAATGTGCCAATTAACCTCGAGATGCGTTTAAGCGTTGAAGATTCGCCTAATTCAGCCGGCATCACGATTGATGCTATCCGTTGCTGCAAGCTGGCGCTGGATCGCGGCCTGGGCGGTGTTCTTGAAGGACCATCGGCTTTCTTCTCCAAGCACCCGCCGGTTCAGTACCCCGATCATCAGGCATACCAGATGACCGAAGATTTCATTGCGGGCAAGCCGCTGTAGTTCAATCTGAGTGATCAGTGAGCGTTGCGTAAATACAGCTGCCAGCTGATTAGCAATAACTATAAAATCCTCAGTATTTGATGGGCAATTGCCTTGAGCCTTAAAGCGAGCGGGCCAGGTCGAATCCTTCGCGGATGGCCTCGGTCAGTTTGCGTGGCTTAGCCGCATCGCCAATCACACGCAGCTCTTTCACTTTACCCTCAAGCTCATTTGCCAGGCTGTTATTAGCCTTTGCCCCGATCGCCAGTACCACCGTGTCGGCAGGCAACAGTATTTGTATCCCCTCTTTTTCGACCAGCACACCTTCATTTGTAACTTCTTTAACCAGGTGCTGATCAAGAACTCTAACCCCAAGTCGGTCCACACTTTTTAAAGTAACCCAGCGGGTGCTGATGCCGATATCGCGCCCGATCCCTTTTTCCATTTCAACCAGGGTTACCTCGCGGGTGCCGCGGTTGGCCAGCTCTTTAATTTTTTCCGGTGTTTCAGCATCGTTTTCCAGCAAAAACTTCACTGTCTCGGCCGAGATTGCGCCCATTTCTGCGATCGTAATTGCGGTTTCGCAGCCAACAGAGCCACCGCCAATCACAACCACTTTTTCACCTGGTATTACAGTGCCATCAAGCACTTCAAGAGCAGTAGTAATGATCTTAGGATTGCTGACTGGGAAAGGCGCCTCAATCGGCAGGCTGCCACTGGCCAGCACGACCAGGTCGACTCCCGCCTGAACTATCTGATCAACATTGGCGTCATGGTTGAGTAAAACAGTGACTCCATAGCGGGCTAGCATTTCTTCGTAGAACCCGAGGAGGGTTATAAAATCTTCTTTACCAGGGGGCATAGCAGCGTATCTTAAATTGCCTCCCAGCCAGCTGCTTCTTTCCCATAGGGTAACCTTATGCCCCCTGGACGCTGCGACGTAAGCTATTTCCAATCCGGCCGGGCCG
Organism: Bacillota bacterium; assembly: GCA_016874655.1. Classification (GTDB taxonomy): domain Bacteria; phylum Bacillota; class Dethiobacteria; order DTU022; family DTU022; genus UBA993. Next base: position 22,259 of record VGTO01000017.1, read on the forward strand.
CCACCAATTACCAGGATCTCTTTTGCAGTTTCAGCCGGCAAAACGCTTACTTGATCTTCCCTTCCGGCGAGCGGATTAACGGTGCAGTGAACATCCTGCAGAGAGAAAACCATGTCGAGGCAGCCCTGGTTGCAGGCTATACAGCGTCTGATAGCGTGAAAATCTCCCGCTGCAGCCTTTTTTGGCAGATCGGGATCAGCAAGCAGCGGTCTGCCCATGTTGACCAGATCGGCTAAGTGATGTTGCAGGATTGCTTCGGCAACCAAGGGATCGTTAATGCGATTGCTGGCCATGACCGGCACACCGACTGCTTTTTTAATCCCTCCGGCCAGGTAAGCATAGCCTCCGCGCGGCAGCTCGCCGGTTATCTGGGGCACACGTGATTCATGCCAGCCACCTGTCACATTAAAGCAATCAACTCCTGCTTCTTCCAGGAGGGCAGCAAAGGCGGCCGCCTCTTTATTGGTGTTACTGCCCGGCATAAAATCATTTCCGGAGAGGCGAACCATTATCGTAAAATCGGAGCCGGTTTTCACCCGGATTTTTCTGATCACTTCAATGCCGAAGCGGGTGCGGTTCTCCCAGCTGCCACCGTACTGGTCCTCACGCTGGTTGGTGATGGGGGATAGAAATTGGCAAATCAGGTAACCGGCACTGGCGATTGCTTCAACAGCGTCAAATCCGGCTTCTTTCGCCCGCCTGGCTGCTTCACCAAAATTTTCGATCACCACCTCGATATCTTCGAGGGTCATTTCGCGCGGAGTCTCTTTCGTTAATCTTGAAGCAATAGCCGATGGAGCAGCCGGCTGCTGGCCGCTCATCATACTGTGAGTGTAACGCCCTGCCTGGTAAAGTTGGGCCGCGACAGCTGCGCCGGAGGACTTCACCCTCAAGGTAAACTCTGTTAAACCGGCAATGAATTTATCATCGTGTAAGCCGACCATCATTGGCCCCGGACCAAGCAGGTCTATGGTGCAGCCGCCTAAAGTGATCAATGCGGCGCCTCCTGAGGCCCGCGCTTCATAGTAGCGGATTAAACGCTCATTAACCATACCGTCTGGAGTGTAGCAGAGGTGCATCGCCGGCATCGCGATCCGGTTTTTTAGTTTTAAACTTCCTACTGTTATCGGTTCAAATAGCTTCATTGTGTTCGCTCCTTCATGATCTGGATTAATGCTCAATTCTAATTCTACGCAGCACCGGTAATTGCCTTTTTTATAATGATTAAGAGCAGGAAATAGTTTAATTGTCTTGAACTTTTTAGGGGGAGGCGATATCGTTGATAAACAATCCGCTGCAACTGCTGCTCAATCCTGGTTCAATCGCTACTGTTGGCGCCGGAAATAATCCTTTGAAAATGGGGGCGATCCAGGCTTTAAGCATCGTCAAAGATGGATTTCCTGGTAAATTTTTTCCTATTCATCCCACCGAAACGAAGGTATTTGGTTATAAAGCTTACCCGTCAGCATTTGATCTGCCGGAGGCGCCCGACCTGGTGATGTTTGTTTTGCCAGCAACGCTGGTTGTCAAGATTATGGAAGATTTCGGAAAGATCGGCACCCGGAGGGCCATTGTTATTACGGCCGGTTTTCGCGAGATTGGTAAAGAAGGAAAACTACTGGAAGAACAGCTAAAAGAAATTACTTCCCGCTACGGGATCAGGTTTCTTGGGCCTAACTGCATGGGAATTATCAACAGCGAGCTACCATTAAACGTAACAGTTTGCCCTTTAAGCGGCAAACCCGGCCTGCTTGGGATGGCTTCGCAAAGTGGCACTTATATAACCCAGACTTTGCCCTACCTGCAGCAAAAGGGGATACGCTTGGCCAAGGCGATCAGCGTTGGCAACGAAGCTGATCTTGAGCTGACCGACGCTCTTGAATACCTGGGCGCAGATCCACAGTGTAAGGCGATTGCCCTCTATATAGAGGGTTTGAAAAATGCCGGTCGCTTTCTCGATGTGGCCAGGAAGGTGACTGCCCAAAAACCGGTAATAGCCCAGTATGTAGGTGGATCTGAGGCCGGGGCCAGGGCCGGGTCGAGTCATACCGGCGCCCTGGCCGGGCCGGACTACCTCTATGATGGCCTTTTTAAACAGGCCGGTATTCTGCGTGTCGATTCGGTGGAGGAACTTTACAATCAGGGGTGGATGCTGGCCAGCCAGCCGCCGCTTAAAGGTAACAGAATCGCTGTGTTAACCAACTCGGGCGGCCCCGGGACGGCAATTTCACATACCTGTAATGCCGGGGGGTTAGATATCCCAACTTTCTCAAAAAAACTGCAGACGGAAATTCGTCAGTACCTGCCGCCGCATGGTGCTGCAGGAAACCCGGTGGACCTGACTTTTCACATGGATGCTGAAGTAATCAGCACCATTTTGCCGGACCTGCTCTTCAAGAGCGGCGAAGTAGACGGTATGGTTGTGCATGGCCTGATGGGCACCGGTTTTATGAAAGCAATTCATCCACATGTGCAGGAGCTTTTTGGCGGTATTAGCTCTGAAGATTTTATCAGCCAGTTTAAGCGCGATCTCACCGATTCTCTTGCAGTCTTTGACCGCTATGATTTGCCGGTGGCGCTTTCTTCATTTTTTGGCCGGGAAGACAATTTCACAGATGTTTACCGGGAGAAGGGCATTCCGGTCCTCGACGGACCGGAAAAGGCAGCCAGGTCAATGTTGGCTCTTTACCGTTACCGGCTGGTCAGGCAGCGGTCGCTATATCAGTTACCTGTTTTGCCCCCGGTTTCTGTGATCGCGTCACAACTGATCAAGGCGGCGCTTGCAGAAGGCCGCACAGTGCTTGACGAATTTGAATCAAAGCAGTTACTGGCGGCCTACGATGTGACGACTGTTGAGGAAATTTTAACGCATTCGGAAGAAGAGGCCGTAAAGGCAGCAATTAAAATCGGTTATCCTCTGGCCCTAAAAGGTTGTTCTGCAGAATTTGCCCATAAAACGGGAAAGGGTTTAATCCATTTAAATGTCGGGAAAGAGGAAGAAGTGCGCGAGGCTTACCGTGCGGTGATGGAGGCCGCGGGGCAGGAGATACCGCTCTTGGTGTCGAAAATGATCACAGGCGAACGGGAACTGATGGCTGGTCTGGTGAGGCATTCTTCCTTCGGGCCTTGTGTGCTCTTCGGACTCGGCGGCATTTTGGCGGAGGCTTTTAAAGACAGGACATTTCGACTGGCGCCACTCAATGAAGCGGAAGCGAAAGAGATGCTGCAGGATATCAGGGCTAGTGAGCTTCTTGGCCCTTACCGCGGAATGCCTGCAGTCGATCAAGATCAGTTGGCCACAGTCCTGCAGGCGGTTGGCAATCTGGCCATGCTTCATCCGGAGATTTTAGAAATTGATCTTAATCCGGTCATAATCAGCGGAGCAAATCCGGTCGTAGTTGATGCCCTGGTCATTATTGATAGCCCTGTAGGCAGGTGATCTGGATTGAAGAAGTTAGAGATTCTTGCGTTTGGTAAGCTACATTTTCTTTTTGCCGAGCGTAACTGGCCGATCCCGATGACCTATGAGTTGGAAAAGCCGGTCACGGCTGATCAGTTGCGCGAGATACTTGATATTCCGGTGGAAGATGTTGAGGTGGTTTTTATTAACCGGCTTTTAAAACCGCTTTCAACAATGCTTAAACCCGGTGACCGGATCGCATTTGTGCCTCCCGGTGTTCCCAGCATTCACCGTTTTAACCTTGGTTTTTACGAAGTAAAATAGCAGAGAAATAAAAAGAGGCAAAAAGAGGAATAAATAATGTGCGGACGCTTTGCCCTGGTAACCGAAAAACACATCCTGGAAATGCTATTTGAGCTTGATTATTCCTTAACATTTGAGCTGAAGCCACGTTACAACATAGCTCCAACCCAGCAGGTGCCTGTAATAAGGCTCTCAGCTGCAGAAGAAAAACGTGAGCTGGCTTTTTTAAAGTGGGGGCTGGTCCCTTTCTGGGCCAGGGATGCAGCTATCGGTAACCGTCTGATCAATGCCCGCGCCGAAACTGCCCATGAAAAGCCGGCCTTCCGCGATGCCTATAAAAAAAGGCGCCTGCTTGTTCCGGCCAGCGGTTTTTACGAATGGAAAAGCGAAACTGGCGGCAAACAACCTTACTTCATTACCGCTAAAAGTCAGGAACTAATTTCCCTGGCCGGGCTCTGGGAAAGATGGGATCAGGGGCTTGAACAGCCACTTGAAACCTTTACCATTCTTACTACCGAACCGAACCCGCTAGTCGCCGAACTGCATAACCGGATGCCGGTTATTATCCCGCCGCAATCCTTTGACGCCTGGCTCGATCCCCTGACCACAGAAGATCACCTGCAGGAATTCCTGAAGCCCTACCCTGAAGATCAGCTTACTTATTATCCCGTTTCACGCCTGGTAAATAAACCGTCAAACGATCTGCCAGAACTGATCAGGCCTCTTTAGAATCTGAAGGCAGCAGCCGTGTTTCAGAAACCTCCGTAAGATTGAACTTTACCCCTGCTTCAATTATAATCAATAGTTGGAGCTGAATTAGTATGTACGTGACTACAGTATTTAACACTACAGGCATTATCATTATGGTTCGGCGCCTGCACGATTCCTAATTGCCGGCGTATTTTTGGTGTACCCGGTAAGCAACTTTAGCGAATATCAGTAACTTAGGAAGGAGTGTACGAAAATGAGTGAATTCTTTACCAGGATGGGAGACGGTTCGGGCGTCTACATGACAGCCGAAGAAATCCGTGAAGACATCCTGAAAGGTGTAAAAGATGCGGCAGATCGCGGCAAAATCCCGGAACTGACGCAGGAAGAGATGGACTATCTCTACAAGATAATTACCATGCCGGGCAATATTGTCGGGGTGGAACGCGGGCGCGAGGTAGTTAGCACCTCCGATTCCGGTAGCTGTAAGATGACCTACCATGCCAATATTGCGATGGAGCGTTCAATGGCTGTACTGGTCAGCGAAAAAGTATTGGGCGCCGATTCGGTTGATATTGGCAACATGGATTACAGCTATAAGGCTGTGAAGCAGATCATCCACAACGAAACCCCGGTGATGGAGCTAGCTCAGCTCAATGCGGTAATGCCTGTTCTTTACGGCTCCATGCCCAACCTGGGCCTTTATACCAAGCCGGATGGCCCGGTGGAAAACTGGTCCGAGCTGCTGCCGCTGGCCAAGATCGATGAAGCGCGGGCAGCCCAGGAAGAAGCGGTTGAGCATGCTGTGCGCGATATAGTCTTTGTGGCCGGCGAAATGTATGCAGCAGGAGCTGATGGCATTAACCTGGACACCTGTGGCGCTTCAGGCGACGCTGATTTCTTAGCCGGCTTGTTGGCCACTGAAAAGATAAAGGAAAAATACCCTGACTTAGGGGTTGAGTTTGGCGCCGCGGGGGAGTTTGTGCTCGGTATGCACGGCAAGATAGAATATGATGGTGCAAAAATTGCGGGCCTTTATCCGCACAAGCAGGTCAAGCTGGCCGAAAAAGCGGGCGCAAATATCTTTGGTGCAGTGGTTAACACTAACACCAATATGTCTTTTCCCTGGAATATTGCCCGCACTGTTACCTTTGTCAAAGCCTGCACAGCAGCGGCTGAGATCCCGGTTCACGTTAATGTGGGCATGGGGGTAGGCGGCATTCCGATGAGTGAAATACCGCCGATTGATGTAGTTACCAGAGCCGATAAAGCGCTGATCGAGATTGGCAAAGCCGATGGTTTATAGATAGGCGTAGGCGATACTTTCAGCCTGGAAGTAGCTCACGCCGTATCTTCCTGCATGAGTGGAATTCGCACAGCCGGAGATCTGGTCCTGCGGATGCAACTCGCAAAAAGCATGAAGATCGACGCAGCCAAACAATATGTAGCCGATAAGCTTGGTGTCAAGCCAATCGATTTGAGTGATTCTGACCTGATGGCCGAAATCAGGGCCAAGTATGGCTTTGGTCGCTCGTTTGACCTTAACAAATCGCCCAAGGGCATTGAGGCCAAGTTTAATATTGCCCGCAAGATTGGTATTAAAATTAATTCAGTGGAGCTCTTCATGGCAAGAGCCGGACTGAATAAAGAAGGAGCATAAAAGATGAGTCTGGAATCAATTCTTGCAGCAGCAAAGCAAGCGATTATCGACATCGATGAAGATAAAGCGGTATGTGTGGCTAAAGAGGCGCTTGAAGAAGGATTAAATCCGGTTCAGGTGCTGTCTGAAGGCTACAGTGCGGGGATCCGTGAAATAGGGGAACTTTTCAGCAGGGGCGAGGTATTCCTGCCGGAGATGATCCTTTCGGCTGAGGCAATGAAAGCGGCAACAGCAGTTCTGGAGAGTGCCATCACCGGCGCTGCCGCAGAAAAGATCGGCAAAATGATCTTTGCCACTGTTGAAGGCGATGTTCACGATATTGGTAAAAGTATCGCCATTGCTCTGATCCAGACCCAGGGAGTGGAAGTAATCGACCTGGGTAGAGATGTGCCCGTCGATAAAATCATTGAAGCGGCAGAGGAGCACGGCGCCAAGGTAATCGGAACCAGCGCGCTCCTGACAACGACTATGCCCAACCAGGAGAAACTGGAAAAGGTCTTGCGCGAGCGTGGCCTGCGCGATAAGTATAAAACGATTGTCGGTGGCGCACCCTGCACCCAACGCTGGGCCGACAAGATCGGTGCCGATGCTTACGCGGAAGATGCCGGCGAGGGCGTTACCAAGGTCCTCGAGCTAATGAAAAGCTAAGGTAATCTGATCCTGATATACATATTGCTAATGTGCTGTAACTGGTAAACGATGCTCACGATCGCTCGCTCCAGAATTCTAGCGGCTCATCAAGGCGCGTCACAGGAAGCCTCCTTAGGCGACACTTAGTCTTCGAAGTCGGCCCGGCCCTCAAAAGTTGAAGTTGTAATAAAATATTTTGAGGGCCGGGTCCTGCTTTGCTTCTTGATTCGCCGATAATTCTTAGTCGTTTGCTTTATGTTCGCTCTCGTTTTCAGTGACAGCTTTATTTCTGTTGGTTTTTCTGGCTATTAATACGGAGGCATTGAGATCGAGAGCGAATGCTTACTGTGACAGTAAAAAAAGTAACATGCAATTGACCCGGGGCTTGTGTGAAAAACACTAGCCCCGCTTTATATCTGTGTTAATTAAGAATTGAAAGATGGATTAGAAGTTACTCAGTGCCGCAGACCGGGCAGGGGCCGGTAGGCCGGTGATAACTGTTGTTGGTCCAGATTCCACAATCAAAACGATAGCCCTGGTTGCCAAGAGCAACGGGGCATTTTTCATACATCGCATGGTAACCCTCGTATGTCTGACACCCGTCACTGGTTCTTCCACAAGACGTGCAGATGAACTTTGGTGACACCGAACCTTTATTGTTATCAACGATGCCCAAATACTCTACTTCACCCCCGCAGACAAAGCAAATTGCATTGTCAAGCGCTTTGAAGTCAATGCGGTGAAAATCAGCATCAGTACTAATTGAACTGAAATAAGTGCTAAGATCCTCGGTATATAATGTCAGCTGCGGCAGATCTAAATTAAGAGATCTGGTCACTGCATCGTAAGCCAGGTAGACATTTTCAATAATCGGCTGTGCCATGTAAGACTCTTCTATTTGTTCGGGGAATGTATCAAATAGCGGAAAGGCAGTGAGCATGATTAAAAGCGCTCCGACCAGGGCAATACCAACCAGTAAGCCGACGATACTTCCCAAAAACCGATCAGTGGTTTTCAGTGAACGGCTAAGGAGTGAGCAAGAAATGTAGGAGCCGAGGTAATAAATAAGAGCGGCAGAGATAACAAAAATGGCTAAAAAAGATAAAGAATCAGCCACGACCGTTGGCAGCCAGGTTCTGTCCGGCAACAGGTCGCTGAGCTGGACGTAGTAAATTTTTGCGGCCACCAGACCGCTGATTAGACCGGCAATGGAGAAGAAGCTTCTGATTAATCCGGTTCTGATCCCCTTGATTACAGCGAACAGAAGGATTAATGCTATTAGAATATCAATCCAGTTAAATCCGTTAGGCATTATTCTGCTACCTGCTTCCCAATAAGATTTATTAATCTGATCGCCATTTGTTATTATAGCTCATTTTTTTCTGTTTTTCTGAAAAATTAACATTTACAAGCAGGAATAATTTTACTGACCGCGAAAATAAATTAATTGGATGAAAATGATCGGGAAGGAGGTTTTAAGGGTCCTCAGGTCGATTTTTGCTGTGACGCCCATAAAGGGTCAATAACAGTCAGGAGGTATGTTGTTTATGGATTATGGTATTCTTTCTATTTTACCACCGGTTTTAGCTATTGTTTTAGCCATTGCTACCCGTCAGGTTATTGTATCGCTGTTTATTGCTGTTTGGCTGGGTGCATCGATCTTACATGCCAGCCCGATTGCAGGATTCTTCCGTTCAATTGATACCTACATGCTGAACAGCGCTGCCGATCCCTGGTATGGTGCGATTCTGATCTTTACCATGATTATTGCCGGTACTCTTGGCCTTGTCACTAAGGCCGGTGGTGCTCAGGCGATAGCCAACGCGCTGACTAAAAAGGCAAAAACTGCACGTGGGGGAATGCTGGCAGCCTTTCTGATGGGGATTATCATCTTCTTTGATGACTACTCCAGCTGTATCATTGCCGGTAACACCGCCCGCCCGATTACTGACGCAGTCAAAGTATCAAGAGAAAAACTCTCTTATATTGTCGACTCCACGGCGGCTCCGGTGGCAACCTTTGCCTTGATTTCAACCTGGATCGGTTTTGAACTCGGTGTTATCGGTGAAGGCTTTGCTGCTATCGGACAGGAAAACGTTCCGGTTTATCTGATTTTCCTGCAAACCATTCCTTACCGTTTCTACAGCATCTTTGCTCTGGCCCTGGTTCTGATCCTCGCCATAACGATGAAGGACTACGGCCCGATGTACAATGCGGAAGTTCGCGCCCGCACTGAAGGCAAACTGCTGCGTGACGGTGCCGAGCCCCTTTCAGCCACAGATACTGCTGTGCTTCAGCCGGCTGAAGGCACCCCACTTCGCTGGTTTAACTTTGTTGTACCAATTATTGTCATTATCGCTGCCACCTTTATCGGTCTTTATGTTAATGGGGGCGGAAGCGAAGTCGGGTTAATGAACGCTTTCGGCAATGCCGATTCCAGCGTTGTTCTGCTCTGGGCTTCCAGTTTGGGCGCACTCGTCACCCTGGTGATGGTTCTTGTCCAGCGCCTTGTGCCGCTACAGCAGGCAATCGACACCCTGATGGACGGCGCTAAGTCAGTATTCCCGGCCTTGCTCATCCTGGTCTTAGCCTGGTCTCTCAGCGCAATCTCCGGAGAACTCGGTGCAGCCGAATATCTGGTTGGCATCGTTGAACGCTCCGGAATTGCAGCATTCTTGCTGCCCCTGTTGATCTTTATCGTTTCCTGCCTGATGTCTTTTGCTATGGGTACTTCCTGGGGCACCATGGGTATCGTTGTTCCGCTGGCTCTGCCGGTTGCCGCTGCCATCGGGGGCCCGGAAATCCTGATTCCCACCCTAGGTTCGGTTTTGACCGGTGCGATCTTCGGTGACCACTGCTCACCGTTATCCGACACCACGATTCTTTCATCTACGGGTGCCGGTTCCGACCACATCGACCACGTCCGTACTCAGGTTCCTTATGCCCTGACTACTGCCGTGGTAACCGCTGTAATCGGCTTCATCCCCGCCGGCCTCGGGGTGCATCCAGTTATTTCAATTATCCTCGGTTTAATTGCCTTGATCGTTTTTGTCAAGCTGGTT
>VGTO01000018.1 GCA_016874655.1 Bacillota bacterium
TGGAGCCGGACAGCCCAGCGCAGTTTTCCACTGTTGGCTGCAGTTCCGCAGCCTCCCGCGAACGAACCGGAGTATAATAGCTGCTGTCAAGATCCATATCGCGGAAATATTCATCCCAGGGCAGATCATCAGTAGAACCGGCTGCAGCTGCATCATCTGCTTCTACCGTCTCAACACTTTCTGATTCTTTCTCCGGCTCTTTTTCCGGCTCGGGGTTATCCTGAATCTCCAAAACGGGGTTTTCAAGGAGCTCTTGTTCAATATGCTCGATCAGCTCCAACGAAGAGTACTGCAAAAGAGTAATCGCCAGCTTCAGTTCTGGCGTGATGATCAGCTTTTGGTTTTGTTCAAGCTTCAGATTATAGTCGATCTTCATAATACCTGCTCCTGCATTTATTTTTCATAACTGCTGTGGTGGCTAGCTGTTTTTTCGACAAAAGACCGGGTAATTCCTGCCTTAAGTTGTCTAAATGGCATGATATTTGCTTAGATCAGGATTTTCTGGTTTTACGGCTGATCTTCTCCAGTTGCCGGAAGCGGTGGCTAATGCCGGATTTTGTCAACGGAGGGCTTGACAGTTCGCCTAACTCTTTAAACGATGATTCGGGATATTGGCGGCGCAACAGGGCAATATCCTTCAGCGAAGAGGAAAGATTGTTCAGACCGATGGTGCGATCCAGCTCAGAAATTAGATCAAGCTGCTGTTGGGCTGAAACCACCACTTTGCCAAGATTGGCTGTCTCACAGTTAACCAGGCGGTTTACCCGGTTGCGCATACTCTTGACCACACGCTGGCTTTCAAGCTGCAACAGGGCGTTGCCAGCACCGATGATTCTCAGTAAATCAGCAACAGCCTCAGCATTTTTAAAGTAGAGATAAGCTAGATCATTTCTGATTCTTAGCAACGGCGTCAGCTTATAAGAATGAAGCAGCTGCTGATAAACCCCGGCATCTTCAGGGCTACCACAGTTAATTTCCAGGTGGTAGCCTGAGCGCCTGGAAACGGAGATACTGCCACCAGATAGAAAGGCACCCTTTAAAAAAGCCCTGCGGCAGCAGCTTCGCTTCGGGATAGCCGCCTGACGGCGAGACAGGGCTAAAAAGTGGCCTACTTCTTTCAGGTCTAGATAAATCAACAGTGCATCAACCTGTTCGCTGCCGTATACTTGAACTACAAACTGACTCCTGCGCAATCGTACTTCTTGTCGCTTATAGATCAGCGGTGATTCAACTCCTGCCTTACGCAACAAGTTAAAGAGACGGCGGGCAACTGATATGTGATCGACCATAATACTCAGGCTATAGTCTTTCTGCCTGAAGGTATAATAGCCGTTTTTAATTAAGATCGCTTTCAATTCCCAGGAACTGCAGCATTCAGGCCCGTCTTCCTGCCTGGTCAGCTCTTCCTTAACCTGCCTGGTTAAAGACAAGGGATCCCCTCCCAGTTACTATTTTCCGATATCGCGGTGCTCTACCACCACGTTATAACGGGAACCCAGAAACCTCCCCAAGTCTTCTGCGAGCACAACCGAGCGATGTTTTCCGCCAGTGCAGCCAATACTGATCACAAGGTTAGTTTTTCCTTCCTTGATATAGAAGGGAATTGAAAAGTCAAGCAGGTCTTTAACTTTGTCAAAATAGCGGCCTGTCTCTGACCATTGCCAGACATACTCCCTGACCTGCAGATCTTCCCCGGTTAGCGGTTTAAGATTTTCCACATAGTGCGGGTTCGGTAAAAAGCGAACATCAAAAACCAGGTCTGACTCCGGCGGCAAGCCGTGTTTAAAACCGAAAGAGAGCAGGTGAATTTGCATATTCTTATCGCGCTGTCCGGGCTCATAGATTTCAACAATTTTTGATTTTAACTCCCATGGTTTGAGGGAGGTAGTATCGATCTCTCTGCTCGCTTTTCCGCGCAAACCGCTTAGAGCTTCCCTCTCCCTGCTGATCGCCTCTGGCAAGCTATACTCTACCAAGGGGTGACGGCGGCGGGTCTCTTTGAAGCGGTGAATCAGGGTTTCATCTGAAGCTGCTAAAAAGAGAATCTCATAATCCACGTTACGACCTTCCAACTCCTGCAGGGCCTCAAATAGATCGTTGAAAAAAGCGGCTCCGCGCAAATCACAGACCAGGGCCACCTTCTTGTTTTCAGATTGGATGAAAAGATCAGCAAACTTCGGGATCAGGGTGGGCGGCATATTATCGACACAGTAATAGCCGAGATCCTCAAAACAGTTGAGGGCATGGCTTTTGCCGGCTCCGGAAAGCCCGGTTATTAAAACCAGCCTGATCGCATCAGTTCTGTCCATCAGCTATTCCCCCCGCTTCAGAATATAGTGCTCAATTATTTCTGCCACACCGTCATCTTCGTTTGAAGCGGTCACCAGATCGGCCGCCGCTTTCACCTCCGGGCGGGCGTTAGCCACCGCCACTCCGAGTCCGGCAAAGGCAAGCATATCAATATCGTTCGGACCGTCCCCGATGGCGATCACCTGATCAGGCCTGATACCCTGTTGCTCAATAAACCAGCTGAGGGTCTGACCTTTGGTGGCAAGCCGGTCTGTTATTTCGAGAAAGAACGGCCTTGACTGCAGGATTGACAGTTGATTATCAAAATTTGCCCTCAGGATTTCCTCAATCCCTTCAAGTGTGCCATCTCGTTGGATGATGCTCATTTTCGTTGGACAACTGCCGTTTCTGTCTAAAAAAGCACTGAGGCTGCCGACAGGCTGTAGCTCAATGCCGGTAAATGACTGGTAATAGCGAGACTGTTCGTTCTCTTCCCTGATGTAGAGTTGATCTTCGAGAAAGACAGAGATGTGGTAATCGGTCTTTTCTGCTTCCTCCAGCACGGCAATGGCGATCTGGTTGGGAATCGGTTTGTGCAGCAGCGTTTCCCGGCTACGAGCCCTTTTAACCAGGGCGCCGTGGTAATTAATCAGGGGGCAGTCTTCTTCAAAACCCAGCTCTTCTAAAAATCCAACACTGGTTTTAAACATCCTGCCTGTTACGATTAAAAATTGGACCCCCATCTCAACTGCCCCATGAATCGCCTTTTTGTTGCGGTCTGAAATAACAGAGCTGTTGTTGAGGAGAGTATCGTCAAGATCGACAGCAAGGAGTCGGTAGTTCATAAAAGATTACACCTCAGTACTACTATACCATATAGCAGCCGGCCGTTTTTCCTGGCGGGTCTGATCCTAATTCAGCTAAGCCCGGCGTGACCCGTTGCATATATTTTTTCCGCCAGGGCGCGGGTAATCCCCGGAACCCTAATCAGCTCATCGATATCGGCTTGCCGCACCCGTTCAATGCTGCCAAAAGCTGCGAGCAGGGCCGCTCGCTTGGCCGGACCAATCCCCGGGATATTTTCGAGCCGCGAAGAGATAGCGCTGCGGCTCTTAAGAGTGCGGTGGCCACTTACGGCAAAGCGGTGTACCTCGTTCCTGATCCGCTGCAGCAACTGCAGGGTGGGATTATCCGCCGGCAGCAGCACCGGCAGTGAAGAGCCGGCCAGGTAGAGGCGGTCCGGATCCTTGGCCAGGGCAGCAATCGATACTTCTGCCAGCAGGCTGCCGCGCAGGGCTGCGTTTACTGCGCTTAACTGACCCTTGCCGCCATCGATTAACAGCAGGTCAGGCAGCGGCCCTTTTGTGGCGCGCTGCGCCCGCCGCTGTAGTACCTCAGCCAGGGCGGCATAATCATCTCCCGGCGCCGCTTTTTTTATATTAAAACGACGATACTGATCTTTATCAGCTTCACCGTTTCTGAAAACAACCAGCGCCCCGACAGCAGCGCCGCCGCGTAAGTGCGAAATATCGTAGGCCTCGATCCGTTCCGGAGGCCGACCGGTGCCCAGTAGACGGCCCAGTTCGATCAGTGGTTCTTCAGTACGGCGTATTCTCAGCTCCGCTTCTTCTTCTAACTTCAACAGTGCATTTTTCTCCGCCAGTTCAACCAGCTTACGCAGGCTGCCCCTTTTGGGCGACTGCAGCTTAACCTTCAAGCCGGCTTTGGCGCCCAGCCACATAGCCAGCAGTTCTGCCTCGGCCGGCTCAGCGCTGAGCAGGATTTCCGCGGGTGGCTGATCGACCCGGCTGTAATAGGATTTTACAAAGGAGGCCAGCACTTCTTTGTCTTCAAGATCTACGGTCCCGGTCAGACTAAAATGCTTCTGGCCAAGCAACTTGCCATCCCGGACCAGGAAGAGGTGAACTGCCGCATCTTTTTCCTTGCGGGCCAACGCCAGGATGTCGCGGTCCGGGCTACCTCCCGTGAGTAGCATCTTCTGCTGTTGCCCGGCCACCCGTTGCAGGGCCAGGTAGCGATCCCTGAGAGCTGCAGCCTTTTCAAACTGCTCTGCGGCTGCCGCTTCTTCCATTTCCCTTTTTAGGTCTTTTTCCAGTTCGCCATGTCGCCCCTCCAGGAAGAGGACAATTTGCTGAACCAGCTGCCCATATTCTTCCGGACTAACCGCCTCTTTACCGCGACAGGGCGCCATGCAGCGCTTCATCTGGTAATTTAGACAGGGCCTTTCTGTTGTCGGGTTACCATCCAGTGGCTGGCGGCAGCGGCGCAGGGGGAAAAGAGAGCCAAGAAAAAGCAGGGTGTCACGCACTGCGCCCACATCAGTATAAGGGCCAAAGCGGCGCTCAAATTTCCCTGGACAAGCTTCAAAACAGGCTTTGCGCGAGCTTTTTTGCGAAAGGCGCAGCAACTCCAGGCGCGGGTAAAGTTCCGGAGTGATCAGCAGGTAAGGGTAATCCTTATCATCCTTCAGGTTAACATTAAAACGGGGGCGGTATTCCTTGATCAGGCTGCACTCAAGGATCAGCGCTTCGACTTCGCTATCAGTAACCAGGTAATCGATAGCGACAAGCTGGTTCTGCAGCGAACGCAAGCGTGGTGAGGAATCGACTTTATCCGTCAGGTACGAGCGTACCCGTTTGCGTAGCGAGCCGGCCTTACCGACATAGATAATCCGATCCTGCTGATCTTTGAGCAGGTAAACACCCGGCAGATCGGGGAAGCGACTAACCTTTTTTTTCAGCTCTTCAAACACTTAATCATCCTCGGCGGCTTCTTAAGATCCGATGGTGCCGGCTTTCCGCCTGACCTTTTTCCGATTGGCTTTTAGCACTCCGGCCAGCCACTGTCCGGTATAGGATTGCTTACAGTCGGCCACCGCCTCAGGAGTGCCGGCAACAACAACCAGGCCGCCGCCGTCGCCGCCCTCAGGGCCTAAGTCAATTAAATAGTCAGCTCTCTTCAGGACATCAAGATTGTGCTCAATCACCACAACCGTGTTGCCGCTTTCCACCAGGCGGTCTAAGATAATCAACAGTTTACTGATATCATCGAGGTGCAGCCCCGTGGTTGGCTCATCTAAGATATAGATACTGCGGCCGTTACTGCGTCGCGACAGCTCCGTGGCCAGTTTAACCCGCTGCGCTTCACCGCCCGATAAAGTGGTTGCCGGCTGGCCAAGGTGAATGTAGCCGAGCCCTACATCGTAAAGCAGCTGCAGCTTGCGCTGGATCTTTGGAATCGCCGTAAAAAATGCAAGCGCCTCTTCCACCGTCATCGCCAGCACTTCGGCAATATTCTTCTCCTTGTAGCGCACCTCGAGGGTTTCGCGGTTGTAGCGCTTCCCGCCGCAAACTTCACAGGGCACATAAACATCAGGCAGAAAGTGCATCTCAATCCGTAAGATCCCGTCGCCGCGGCAGGCTTCACAGCGTCCGCCCTTAACATTAAAGCTAAACCGCCCCTGCTTATAGCCCCGGCGCCGCGATTCCTGCGTTTTGGCAAAGAGCTCGCGGATACCGTCGAACAGGCCGGTGTACGTAGCCGGGTTGGAGCGAGGGGTGCGGCCAATCGGGGACTGGTCGATTTCAATGACCTTATCCAGCAGCTCCGCGCCTTCCAAAGCCTGATGCTCGCCGGACTGTTCCCGTGAGCGGTGCAGCTTGCGAGCCAGCGCCCGGGCCAGAATCTCGTTAATCAGGGTGCTCTTGCCGGAACCGGAAACCCCGGCCACACAGACAAATAGCCCCAGCGGGATACCCACGTCAATGTTTTTCAGGTTATGTTCGCTGGCCCCACGGATCCAGAGCCAACGGTGATTCGGATCCCGCCTGGTCTCCGGCAGCGGCACAATTCGCCTCCCGGCCAGATAGTCCCCGGTGATCGATTCCCGGGCAGCAATGATATCGTCTAGGGTGCCTTCGGCGACGATCGCGCCGCCTCCGGCTCCGGCACCCGGCCCGATGTCCACCAGGTGATCGGCGCTCCTGATCGTCTCTTCATCATGCTCAACCACCAGCACTGTATTGCCTAAATCCCGCAGCGCTTTCAACGTGACAATCAGGCGGGCATTATCGCGCTGGTGCAAGCCGATGCTTGGCTCATCAAGAATATAGATCACCCCGGTCAGACCGGAGCCAATCTGGGTGGCCAGCCTGATCCGCTGGGCTTCACCACCCGATAAGGTGGCTGCCGCACGGTCCAGGGTCAGGTATTGTAAACCCACATTATATAAAAAGCTGAGCCTTTCGCTGATCTCTTTTAACACCTGGCGGGCTATATGCTGCTCCCGGGGAGTTAATGTCAGCTGCCCAAAGAAGCGACCGGCCTCTTCCACGGTCAGGGCTGCCAAATCGGCGATATTGCGACCACCCAGTAACACAGCCAGGCTGGAGGGCTTCAGGCGCCGTCCCTTACAGGACGGACAGGGTTTAACCTGCATGTAGCGGGCCATCTCGGCGCGCATATCCTCGGAATCGGTGGCAGCATAGCGGCGATCCATCAGCCGCAGCACCCCGGGAAATGCTTTGCGATAAGTGCGCACCCGTTTGAACATATTCACGTAGCGAAAGTTGATTACTTCCGGCGATCCGTAAAGAATTTTCTGCTGGGCATCAGGTTCGAGATCTTTAAAAGGCTGGTCGAGATCGATCTCCCAGTCTTTCGCCGCCGACTCCAGGAACTGCATATAGTAATTCTGCCCTGACCAGGGATGAATCGCCCCCTCGCGGATCGAAAGCTCAGGGAAGGGAATCACCAGTTCTACAGCAAACTCGGCCTTCGTTCCGAGTCCGCTGCATTCAGGGCAAGCACCGTAAGGGCTGTTGAAGGAAAAAATCCGCGGGCTGATCTCTTCAAAGCTGAATCCGCATTCGGCACAGGCAAAGTTTTCACTGAACAGCTGCTCTGCCCCGCCCACTTCCTCGACCAAAACCAACCCTTCACTGAGCTTAAGCGCCGTTTCGATTGAATCGGCCAGGCGGGTGCGAACATCCTCACGCAGCACCAGGCGGTCGACAACCACCTCGATAGTGTGTTTCTTTTGCTTATCAAGCACGATTTCTTCTTCCAGGTCCCGCACTTCGCCGTCGACCCGCACCCGCACATAGCCTTTGCGCCGCATATCTTCGAAAAGTCGTGCGTATTCGCCCTTACGGCTGCGCACCAGGGGAGCCATTACCTGGATCTTGGTCTCTTCCGATAAGTCCAGCACCTGGTCAACCATCTGCTGGACCGTCTGCTGGCTGATCGGCTTATCGCAGGTCGGGCAGTAGGGGTGCCCGATGCGGGCGTAGAGCAGGCGAATATAGTCGTAAATCTCGGTTACCGTGCCGACCGTGGAACGCGGGTTCCGCGAGGCAGTCTTCTGGTCGATGGAGATCGCCGGGGAAAGCCCCTCGATCTGATCAAGATCCGGTTTATCCATCTGCCCCAAAAACTGGCGGGCATAAGCCGAGAGTGATTCCACATAACGCCTTTGCCCTTCGGCGTAAATTGTATCAAAGGCCAGCGAGGATTTTCCGGAACCGCTTAAGCCTGTAAAAACAATTAATTTATTACGCGGCAGAGTCAGGTTGACATTTTTTAAGTTGTGCTCCCTGGCCCCGCGAATAATGATTTCTCCTGCAGTCAATCGCTCCACCTCTATCGCTTGTCAATCTTTTTAACCCTATTTTTCCAACTCAAAGATTAGGTCGCGCAGCTCCGCCGCTCGTTCAAAAGCCAGCTCTCTTGATGCCTGAAGCATCTCTTTGCGTAGCTTTTCGATTGTTTTGCGGCGCTTGGCGGCAGGCATTTTCCGGTACTGTTCATCTAAGTAGCGTCCCTCTTCCTCTGCCACCACCGTGGCTTCAATCAATCCGTAGACCGGTTTGACAATCGTCTGCGGCACAATCCCGTGTTCCCTGTTGTAATCAACCTGACGACTGCGGCGACGTTCAGTTTCGCCAATCGCCCGCTGCATTGAAGGAGTAATTTCCTCGGCATACATGATCACCCGGCCCTCGACATTACGGGCGGTGCGACCGATGGTCTGGATCAGTGACCGTTCGGAGCGCAGGAACCCTTCCTTATCGGCATCGAGGATCGCTACCAGGGTCACCTCCGGTAAATCAAGTCCTTCACGCAACAGGTTAATCCCCACCAATACATCAAATTCGCCTAAGCGCAGGCCCCTGATAATCGCCATTCGCTCAATCGCATCGATATCGGAATGCATATAGCGGACCCTGATCCCCATGTTACGGTAAAAATCGGTCAGATCTTCGGCCATCCGCTTGGTCATCGTCGTTACCAGCACCCGCTGGCTTTTTTCCGCCCGGGTTCTGATTTCACCGTAGAGGTCATCCACCTGACCAAGAGCCGGGCGTACTTCTACTTCCGGGTCCACCAATCCGGTGGGACGGATAATCTGTTCCACCACCGTATTGCTATGCTCCAGCTCCCAGGGACCCGGGGTGGCCGAGACCAGGATCGCCTGCCCAATCAGGCCCTCAAATTCATCAAAGCGCAGCGGCCGGTTGTCAAGCGCCGAGGGGAGTCTGAACCCGTACTCCACCAGGTTATTCTTACGCGCATAATCACCGCGGTACATCCCGTTGATCTGGGGAATGGTGATATGCGATTCGTCAATGACCATCAGCAGATCATCCGGAAAATAATCAATCAGGGTCGCCGGCCTGCTTCCGGGCGGGCGGCCGTCAAGATGGCGCGAATAGTTCTCGATGCCGCTGCAAAAACCAATCTCCTGCAGCATCTCCAGGTCGTAGTTAGTGCGCTGTTCCAGTCGCTGGGCTTCAAGCAGCCGATCACAGCTGCGGTAATAGACCAACCGCTCCTGCAACTCGGCCTCAATAGCGCTGATCGCCCGCGGCAGCTGATCGGGTGCGGTCACATAATGGGTGGTCGGGAATATAGCTACATGCGCTCTTTCTCCGCTAACCCGGCCGCTGACCAGGTCAATTTCCCGCAGCTTCTCAATTTCATCGCCAAAGAGCTCTACCCGGATCGCCGCCTCGGAAAACGATGCAGGAATAATTTCAACCACATCGCCTCTCACCCGGAAGGTGCCCCGGTGAAAATCGATCTCGTTGCGCTGGTACTGAATATCGACAAGCCGCTCAATAATACTGTCGCGGCTAATTTTCATCCCCAGGCGCAGCGAAAGGACCTGCTCTAAGTATTCCTGGGGAGAACCAAGCCCGTAGATGCAGGATACAGAAGCAACAATCACCACATCACGCCTCTCCAGCAAAGCACTGGTTGCCGAGTGACGCAGCTTATCAATTTCATCGTTGATCGATGAGTCTTTTTCGATATAGACATCGCTAGAGGGTAGATAGGCTTCCGGCTGGTAGTAATCGTAGTAGCTGATGAAATACTCAACCGCGTTGTCAGGTAAGAGTTCCTTGAACTCGCTACAAAGTTGGGCAGCAAGAAGTTTATTTGGCGCCATTACCAGCGTTGGGCGCTGCACCCGTTCAATGACATTGGCAATAGTAAAGGTTTTACCCGAGCCGGTTACCCCAAGCAGGGTCTGGTAATTATAGCCCTGGCGCAAACCTTGCACCAGGGCTTCTATTGCTTGAGGCTGATCGCCGGAAGGCCGGTAATCTGCCTTGATTTTGAAGATGCCGTTTTCGGCCACTATCCCACCTCCGACAATTATTATTATAGCATAGATTAGCCGGCGCTTTGGGTCATAGGAGCGGTGGCGAAGATCAGCTGAGGAGAGCCGGCAGAGCTTCCCAGAGAACCATTATCAGGCCGACCAGGCAAAAAAGAACTGCCGTACCGATCCTTAAGTAGCGGGGGTCAAGCCTGGAGACAAAGCGACTGCCGATATAAACAGCAATCAGGTGATTAAAGAACATAGCCAGCATCGCTCCACCAAATACAGCGCCGGGATAGCCCAGCCCGGCAGCCAGAAACATGGCGGCCAACTGGGTTTTATCCCCGAACTCCGCCACAAAAACCATGACCATGGTCTGGATAAACCCATCACGTCCGCTGCATTCTTCGTCAGGCTTGTCCTGGCGACGGTAACTGAAGATGCCCATGACGATAAAAACCAGGCCGGAGATAACCGCAATCAGAGTGTGGGGCAGATAAGCAGACAAAAAACCGCCTACAGCCACAGCCAGGCCAATCACCACAGCCAGGGCGGCCATCGCACCGGCCAAAACCTGCAACGGCGGATAGCGGCAGGCCATGGAAAGTGAAACCAGCTGAGTTTTGTCACCAAACTCAGCTACAAAAACGGTGATAAACGCAGCCAGGGCAGCAGCAAACATCGTTATCCTCCCAGCAGAAATTATTTCAAAAAAGTGTCAACGCATAAATCTCAAAAAAAACGCTTTTACGAAATTTAATAAATAATTCAGTCGCCCCAGGGGGTCGGGTTTCCTGATTTCCGCGTAAATGTGCGAATCAGCAGCCGGCACCGGAATAATCCCGAGCGCAGCCGAGCGGTGCAGGGCAAGGTAAGCAGCTCCTCCCTGCTCCCCTGGCGCCAGGGCAAAAGATTCTGTCCCGGCTTCGGCAAGCCTCTTTTTCAGAACAACAGAAAAGTGATCGGCACCCCGTTTGCCTTCGAGCAACACCAAAAAATAGCTTTCTTCGATCACCCGCAGCAGTTCAGTGCTACTGCTGACAGGATTGCCGTTCACCCGGCAGATCAGGTCGTCGGTAACCAGGCCGGCTTCGGCGGCAGCGCTATCCGGCAAAACAAGCATCAGCGGCACACCATCCGACGCCTGCCCGTAGCGCAGTGCTGCACTTTGCTCGCGCTTGTTACTGTATAAGATCAGCAGTTCGTGACCCAGCGGCGCAAAGAAAACACCGGGGATAACCAATAGCGGCCTGAATTCCGCAGCAATAGCCACCGCTAAAAGAATCACGCTATAGAGGGCTAACCACTTAGCTGAAAAGGCACTTCGTTCGCGCGGGGTTGAGGTCAGCGCCAGATCGGCATAACCAAGCCCGGCTGCAACAGGAATCAGCATATATTGCAGACTCTGCCCCTCACCGGGCTGTAGTGTTGATTTCAAGATCGGCCACCACTCAGGCATGCTAACCCCGGCCATCTCTGATTGGGCAACCACCGCAACCATCAGGGCCACCAGGGGTAAAGGCCAGAACCGCTGCAGGGAAAAGGCGCCAACTACGGTACCGTTATCCTGTTTCAAATAGAGCGGGCTACTGCCAAGATGCCCCCCTAAATAGATTAAAACCGCCTCAACTAAGTGCAGGAGACCAATTAAAACCAGCAGGGCCGGAATATGAATTTGTAGCAGGCTTTCGATGACACTGTTAGTCGCCAGTCCGGGCGCCAGCGGCATTAATAGGTGGCGAAAAACTAAAACAGCAACCGCGACAATCCCCCCGGCATAAGAAAAGCAGAGATAACGCGGGTTAATTAACAGTAGCAACAAAGCAATCGGCCAGATAAAATAAAGCCCTATTTGTTCGAGGGAAAGGCCCAAAAAGAGTAGGATCGCGCTGGCCAGAAGACCTCCGGGTAGCCCCAGGCCGAAAGAAATAAGCAACTGCCGACCGATTTTGTTGATCGGCCGGCCGTAAAGTTTCACTTCCATCGCCGTCAGTCGCCTGTACTGCATCAGGATCAGAAAGAGCACAATCCAGAAGATCGGCGTAAAAAGCGAAATCACAAAAGTGGTCAGGAAGATCCCACCTATATCAAGCAATAGCTGCATCGCTTAGTCAAGCCCTCCGGTAATCGTCCAGAGGCCCGGCTTTCTGATTAACTCCAGGGCATAACTAAGCTGTTCATCGTTATCTCTGGCCGCCAGGTCGAGCGCCTCGCGCAGCTCCACCCAGGTCAGATCATCAAACTTGCCGGTGCCGGGCAGGCCTGAGGCAATCTGGAAATTGGTCAGGGCAATGCCGGTTGATAAGTCAAAGTAACCGCTTGCCTCCACCGGGAAGCCGATCTGATCGAGCATCAGTTGCAGCGTCTCCACCTCAAACCCGTAGTCGCCCTCCTCCAGGCTACCAGGGAAAAAGTAATTGTAGTATAGTAATATCTCCGGCATCTCCACCTCAAAATCCGGCTCAATACCGTGCTCATGAATATCATGGCCGGAAGGTGTAAAATAGCGGGCAATAGTGAGCAAAATTCCGCTGCCGCCGGTCAGGTTAGCCAACTGTTGCACTGAAGCTTTACCATAAGTGGTTTTACCCACCAGGAGGGCGGCGCCCCGATCCTGCAACGCCCCGGCCAAAAGCTCTGAAGAACTGGCCGAATCTTCGTTGATCAGCACCACTATCGGGTAAGGTTTCTTGGCGGCGCTCGAGTAGTAAGTATTGTGCACTTCGCCATCTTTACCGACCAGCCTGACAATCTCCCCCTCGGGCACAAGCAGCTTGGCGATCTCAACAGCCTGATCAACCAGCCCGCCCGGGTTGTTACGCAAATCGAGGATCAAGCCCACCCCGAGGCCGCGCTTTTCCATTTCACGAAACTGGGAACTGAATTCACCCGCCGTATTGCTGTCAAAGCTACTGATCCGGATATAGCCGAGACCGTCATCGAGCATTTCGCTGAATACGGTAGCTACCTTGATCTCCGCCCGGTCGACGTTAAGTTTAATCGGTTCATCAGCACCCGGTCTTTTAATCAGCACTTCGACCGGCACACTTGAGGGACCGCGCAGCAGTTCTACCGCCCTGCTCACCCCCTGGTCGGTCAGCTCGTTGCCATCCGCCTCCAGCAGAAAATCACCGGGGTTTATACCGCTGCGCTGGGCCGGAGAATCGGGAAACACTTCAAAAACAACGATCCTTCCGTTGCTCTCCACGATCCGCACCCCGATCCCGCTGTAAGACCCTTCCGTATCAGTCATAAATTCTTCAAGTTCTTCGGGATTAAAAAAGCGGACCTGGGGATCGCCAATGCTATCAATCATGCCCCTGAGGGCCCCTTCAACCAGTTCCTCTTTCTCTACAGGTGAAAAATAGTATTCCGTAATAGTATGCAGCGCTTCCTGGACCACCATCAGTTCAGCGTCTGCATCGCGACGGGCAGGTTCATACTTGATCACTGTCGGCTCGTCTTGAGCTGATTGCCCCACCTGGCCTGCTGTCAGGTAGTAAGTCGCCAGGTTGGTGCCGATCAGGGCCAGCAGGCCAATAATCAACACTCTAGAAATCATCTTTTTATTATGCTCAGCCATCTATTTCAGCTCCCACATTCAATAATAAATTAGATACACTCACTTAATGAAACGTCACTGCCATTAATCATAACATAAAAAAGCCGTCATGAAGTCAGCCTTTTTAGTAAGAAGCCATCCGTTGAGGATGGCCTGTCAAGAATCTTTTTCGGCTTATTTGTTTAGAATAAACTTTAAAAATAGCCCATCGGGTTGTAGCGGTGATCGGAGCCGCCGCTGGGATAGCTACGCACCGGCGGTTTATTGTATTCCCGCACCTCGAAGTGCAGGTGGACTCCGGTGCTGTAGCCGGTCGTTCCGGCGCGGGCAATACGCTGCCCCCGGCTAATCACTTCACCGACACCGACCAGCAGACTGCTCATATGCGCATAAAGTGTCACTGTGCCGTTGCCATGATCGAGCATCAGACAGTTTCCGTAACCGCCGTTCCAGCCGGCAAAGATAACCTGCCCTTCGGCCGCCGCCAGGATGTAGTTGGCCGCACCGTTGTGCGGGGCGATATCAACCCCGCCGTGCCAGGCCTGAGCCCCGCTGAAGGGGTCGCGCCGCCAGCCGTAGTTTGAGCTGATCCAGGTCGGTGGCTCGATTGGCCACTGCAATGCTCCCTGTAGGCCGGAAAACTTACTGGCCGCCTCGGCGATCAGCTTGCGGATCAGTGTATCAAGCTGCTGTGCTTCCTTTTCAAGATCATTGATCGCTTTTAAGTTGGCCGCGATCTCGACCTCCAGGGATTCGAGGATGACAACCCTCTCTCCGGCAGCACTCTCCAGCGCCTGTTCGTTTTCGGCCACCTGGCGCCGCATATTCTCCAGCTTCGCTTTTGTCAGCTCCAGCTCTTCTTTCCAGGCCTGGATAATATCGCGTTCCCGCTTAATCTGCTCAATCAGGCCCAGATCGTTGTTGGCAATAGTGCTGAGGCTGTGCAGGCGGGTCAAAAAATCTGGAAAGTTGCTTGATTCGAAAAGAACTTCCAGGTAGGAAACCACTCCGTGCTGCTGGATCGCCCTTAAACGCAGTTTAAGCAGATCCTCCTGGCTCTTTAGCTGCGCTTCTGCTGCGGCCAAATCTGCCTCAGCCTGTTCAATCTCTTTTTCAACCATGGCAATTTCAACAGCCAGTTTTTCCTGCTCAAGGCGCAGCTCTTCAACTCTTTGTTCTAAGTGTTTTAACTCTTCCCGGAGGGCTGCTTCACGGTTAAGGCGCAATTCGAGGGCATTTTTCTGATCGCGGCGCCGCTTTTCAATCTCTTCCAGTTCCTGCTGTTTGGCTTCAATCTCTTCGGTCACCACGGCGAAAGCCGGAGCTGCAAGGGAAAAGATCACCAGCGCCACTAATAGCATCAGTACCGCCCGGATCAGGTTCCATTTTTTCATCGTTAAAATCCTCCCTGGATCAACCTTATCTCTGTTTATCAGTTTGGTCTTAATTATACTTTTAAAAATCGGCCAATTGAAAAGCCGCTGCCGAGGATACCCAGCCCGACACCCAGCGGCAAAAGATACCTGCCGACCTCCAGGATCACTTCCTGCAGAGGCAGCATGCTGATAAAAGCCAGGTTATTGACTGCCACCCAGTCCAGCGCATACTGGTAAAGGTAATAGAGCGCAACCAGGGGAATGATTGCCCCCACCAAACCCATCAGCAGCCCTTCAAGGATAAACGGCCAGCGGATAAACCAGTTAGTAGCGCCTACATATTTCATGATCGCAATCTCTTTTTTGCGCATCATTACCGTCAGGCCAATGGTATGTGATATTAAAAAAACCGCGGTAATCGCCAGGCCAACCATCAGGGTCAGCCCTAAAAGCTGCAGGACCCTGGTCACCGAAAAAAGGCTTTCAACATAGTCCTGCCCGTAAAAAACCTCGCTCACCCCGGGATAGCTTTCAATCTCAGCCGCCAGTACAGCAACATTTTCCGGCACCATAGCCCGCACCTCGAAGGATGCCAATAGCGGGTTATCGAGTTCCGTGTCGTAACCCTCCAGCACGCTTCCCAGCTGCCGGCGCAGGCGCTCCATATGCTCCTCACTCGATACATAACTCGCTTCCAAAACCCCGGGGTTGCTCTCCAGTTTCTGCCTGAGGGCTGCCACCGTATTGGAACTGGCCTGGTCATCGATGTAGGCAACTATTTCTACCTGCTCCTTGACCTGATCAGTGATGTGGGCAACATTCAGACTGAGCAGCATGAAGATCCCCAGCATCAGCAGGGTAACCGCCACCACCCCGGTTGAGGTGATACACATCAAGCGATTGCGGAAGAGCCCTTTAAAAGATTCGCTTAGGACATAACCGATACTGCTAATGATCATGGGTGTAAAACCCTTCCTGTTCATCGCCGACCATCCGGCCACCGTCAAGGTAGATAACCCGCTTCTTGAACAGGTTTACAATTTCGCGGTTATGGGTGGCCACCAGCACCGTGGTCCCACGCTGGTTGATGCTGCGCAGCAGGTTCATAATATCGAGCGTGGTTCCTGGATCAAGGTTGCCGGTTGGCTCATCAGCGACAATCAAAGCCGGCCGGTTCGCCAGGGCCCGGGCCAAACCAACCCGCTGCTGCTCGCCGCCGGATAGATCACATACTTTAGCTTTGGTCTTATCTTCAAGCCCAACCAGGGTCAGCACCTGGGGCACTCTTTTATGGATCTCCCGCTGAGGAGAACCGATGACCATCATCGCAAAGGCTACATTATCATAGACAGTGCGACTTTCAATTAGCCGAAAATCCTGGAAAACCATGCCGATATTCCTTCGCAGGTAGGGCAGTTTCTGCCGCGGCAAACGTCCGACATCGCGATTAAAAACTTTCAGGCAACCAGTTGAGGGAGTAAGTTCGCGGATGATCAGCTTAAGCAGCGTTGATTTGCCGGCTCCGCTGGAGCCGACAAAAAAAGCAAACTCTCCGCGATCGATAAAGAAGGAGATATCACTAAGGGCATACTGCCCGTTTTTACCATATTTCATCGACACGTTCTTAGCTTCGATCATCTCAGTCAGCCTTCCCGTGTTTTGATCTTTAAAACCATTTATTTAATATCTTCTCAGTGCAGGAAAAATAATCCTGCTCAATATTTTAATCCATTCTTACTTATTTTGCAAATAATCGAATAGGGTAGCACCCTTACCCCTGCTGCATCTTCTGGAATCCTTCGCCGTGAACCTCCGTGGCATTACCGATGATCACAAAAGCATCAGGATCAATTTTATGGACAATTGCCTTTAAAATAGCCATTTGCTGGCGGGTTACGACACAGAGCAACACTTCCCGCGACTGTCCTGTATAACCTCCGTGACCTTCCAGCCAGGTTACCCCCCGGCCAAGTTCATAAAGCAGTTTTTCATTGATCGCTTCACCGTTATTTGTAATGATGATTACCGATTTGGCTAACCCTAAGCCTTCAAGGATGCCGTCTACTACTTTTACACTGACAAAAAGAGCCAGTGCTGCGTACATTGCTGCCTCACTGCCAAAAACAAAGACCGCCGCAGCCAGCACTACAAGATCGCCCCAGAGCATGGCCTGCCCGGGTGAAATACCCCTGGCCTTGGCCAGGATCAGCGACAAGAGCCCGGTACCGCCTGTTGAACCGCGATAACGGAAGACCAGACCCACTCCCACCCCCATCACTAACCCACCGTAAACTGAGGCCAACAGCAGATCGTCGGTGGCTGCCGGCAAGTAGGGGGCGGTTAATTCAATGGCGATCGAGAAAAGAAAGGTGCCCAGCAGACTCTGGATCACAACCCGTGGGCCAAGCACCAGGTAGCCGGTAATGAAGAGCGGAATATTAAGGAGGATGATCGTGGCGCCAACCGGCAGGCGGAAGAGATGGTAAAGCACCACAGCCAGGCCGCTGACTCCACCCGGTGCCAGCATGTTCGGGATCATGAACATATTCATCCCCACAGCCAGGATTACTGACCCGACCAGGATCCCTGCAAAATCGATCAGCGCTGTTTTCAAGTCAGCGCGGCTTACCTTTGGCATTTTCATCATTAACTACCTCTATTTCTTCAGTGGAATCATCCCGCGCGCTTTCCAGCGCAGGTACGCTTCGATAAAGGGGTCGAGCAGGCCGTTCATCACCGCCTCAACCTGACCCACCTCTGTGCCGGTGCGGTGATCCTTAACCAGGGTAAACGGGTGGAAAGTATAGGTGCGGATCTGGCTGCCAAAACCGATTTCTCGCTGCTGACCGCGCTCGGCGTTGATCTCTTCCGCTTGCTCGCGTCGCGTTATCTCAGCCAGACGCGCCTGCAACACACGCAAAGCCTGCTGGCGGTTGGCATGTTGGGAACGGTCATTCTGGCAACTGACAACCGTTCCGGTGGGCAGATGAGTGATGCGCACTGCCGAATCAGTTTTATTGACATGCTGCCCCCCGGCCCCGCTGGCCCGGAAAGTATCGATCTTCAAATCGTCCGGGTTAATCACAAATGCCTCTTCTTCCACTTCCGGAATCACGTCAACTGAGGCAAAAGAAGTGTGACGCCTTTTGGAGGTGTCAAAAGGCGAGATGCGGATCATGCGGTGCACCCCTTTTTCGGCCTGCAGGTAACCATAGGCGGCATGGCCGCGCACGATAAAGGTAGCACTCTTGATACCCGCTTCATCATCGGTCAGCAGATCCACCAGCTCTACCGTATAGCCTTTCTGTTCACACCAGCGTGTGTACATCCTGAGCAGCATCTCAGCCCAGTCCTGTGACTCAAGGCCACCTGCTCCGGGGTGCAGCGCCACTATGGCATCATTTAAATCGTAGCTGCCGCTAAACAGAGTTTCCAGCTCCAGCCGATCCAGCTTAGTGGCGATATCGTCTAAGATCGGACCGGCCTCCCCGACGGCTTCCTCACTGGATCCCTCTTCTGCTGCCAGCTCAAGAAAGACGCCCGCCTCCTCAATCAACTTGTCCAGATCCTGAACAGGGCGCAGCTGCTCGCGCAAAGCGCCCTGTTTTTTCATCTGATCCTGGGCTTTGGCGCTGTCATCCCAAAAATCTGTTTTAGCCGCCTCCGCTTCTAAGGTTTCTAGCTCCTTAAGCTTCTGTTCAAATTCAAAGAGAAGCCCTCATCTCTTCCAGCCGCTCCCGGTGGAGGGCCAGTTGCTCAAGATTTTCCTTCAGCATTAAATCACCATCTTTCTCAGGCTAAAGATCAGCTGCTGCCGCAGCACTTTTTGTATTTTTTACCACTGCCACAGGGACAGGGTTCGTTGCGACCGATCTTCTCAACACTGACCGGCTCCGGCCGGGGCGCTTTGCCCTCCTGATCCTGGCCCTGGCGCGTGGCCTGGGGCCGGGGTTGTGCCGGTGCAGGGCTGCCAGCGGCCTGCCCTCCGCCCACGGCGGCAATCCGGGGCTGATAACTTGTCGCCCCGCTGGCAACCGCTTTGCGCTGGGGCGCAGCAGCCACTTGGGCCCGGTAAATAGCCCGCACCACATCGGTTTGCACCTGCCGGATCATATCTTCAAACATATCGGCGCTCTGCAGCCGGTATTCCACCAGCGGATCGCGCTGGCCAAAGGCCTGGAGGTGGATCTCATGACGTAGCTGATGCATGACATCGATAAAGAGCATCCAGTGACGGTCAACTGTTCTCAGCAGCACTACCCTTTCCAGCTCGCGCATCACCTCCGGCGTCAGCTCGCTTTCCCGCTGATCGTAGGCGGTGCGGGCTTCCTGCAGTAACAGTTCGCGCAGATCGTCTTTTTCACTGTCTGCCAGGGACTCCATGCTCAGGTGCCCGCGGCGAACGAAAAGATCCTCACCCTGGCTATGCAGGGCCCGGGCGTTCTCGTCATCGAGAAAGCCCTTTTCTATCGTATATTCCTCAACCAGGCGGTCGATAATCTCCTCAACCATATCCAGAACCGGCTCTTTCATATTTTCGCCTTCCAGCACCCGTCGGCGCTGGCCATAAATCACCTCGCGTTGCTGGTTAAGCACATCATCATAATCAAGGAGGTTACGCCTGATTTCAAAGTTGCGCGCCTCTACTTTCTTCTGGGCATTTTCAATACCCCGGCTGACCAGGGGATGATCTATCGGGATATCTTCGTCAATCCCGAACCGGTCCATCAGCGAGGCGATACTCTCACCGCCGAAAAGGCGCATCAGGTCGTCTTCCAACGATACAAAAAACTGAGACGATCCGGGATCGCCCTGGCGCCCGGAACGGCCGCGCAGCTGGTTGTCGATCCGGCGACTTTCATGCCTCTCGGTGCCCAGAACATGCAACCCGCCCAGTGCTAAGACTTCCTGCCGCTGCTTTTCGGTCTCCTGCAGCGCCTGGGGGTAAAGCTGATCATATTGCTGCTGCCAGCGTATTTTTGTTTCAGGATCGAGTGCCGACTCCTCCGCTCCGAAAATCTTCAGCAGCCGCTCCCTGACCAGTAACTCCGGGTTACCGCCCAGGATAATATCAGTGCCCCTGCCGGCCATATTAGTCGAGATAGTCACTGCACCCCGACGTCCGGCCTGGGCAATGATATAGGCTTCCCTGGAATGGTTTACAGCATTTAAAACCTCATGTTCAACTTCCTGCCGCTTTAACATCTTGCTGAGCATTTCAGATTTTTCAACTGAGATGGTTCCCACCAGTACCGGCTGCCCGAGCTCTTTAAGCCTGGTAATCTCATCAACAGCCGCTTTGAACTTAGCCCGCTCAGTTTTATAGATCAGATCGGGTTCTTCATGGCGAATTAGCAGCCGATTGGTGGGAATAGAGACCACATCCATGCCGTAAATCTTGCGGAACTCCTCTTCCTCCGTCGACGCTGTGCCGGTCATCCCGGCGATTTTTGAGTACATCCGGAAGTAATTCTGGAAGGTCACCGAAGCAACGGTGCGCGTAGCCGCCTGAACCTGAACACCCTCTTTGGCTTCAATCGCCTGATGCAAACCGTCCGAGTAGCGACGGCCGGGCATTAGGCGCCCGGTGAATTCGTCGACAATCAATACCTTACCATCCTGCACAATATAATCAACATCGCGTTCAAAAAGCGAGTATGCTTTGATCAGCTGATCAAAATAATGACGGTGCTCGGAAGCAACTTCTGAATCGCGGCCTTCAAGATCATCTTCCTCATCAGCTCGATCCTGCCCCAGACGCAGCAATTTTAAGAGCTCAGGGTTGATCTTCTCCAGCTCACGGTAACCTTTGTCCTTGATATCGGCCAGGCGGGTCGCCTCGTCGATAATGTAGTAAAGCTCTTCGTCAAACTGGTTGAGTCGTTTCTCGGTCATCAGGCGTTGCTTGATCCGCTCCACCAGCTTTTCGATACCCGGTTCCTTTAGCAGTTTCAAAAGTTTCTTGTTCTTAGGCGCCCCACGGCGGATCAGTAACAGTTTCTCCGCTGCCGCTTCCCGCTCTTCGGCATCCAAATCTTCACGGGCCGCAGCCAGAAGGTCGTTTACGAGCTTTGCCTGCTTGCGGATCAGCTGTTCGACTTCATTTTTCCAGCGGCCGTAATCCTCCTGCGACTCGACCCGGCTGCTGATAATCAACGGGGTTCGCGCTTCATCAATGAGGATGCTGTCCACTTCGTCAACGATAGCATAGTTAAGTGCCCGCTGGACCATCTCTTCTTTATAAATAACCATATTGTCTCGCAGGTAATCAAAACCCAGTTCGTTATTGGTTGCGTAGCTGATATCGCAGGCGTAGTTTTCACGACGCTCAGGCGGTTCCATCCCCTGCACAATTAAACCTACACTCAACCCCAAAAAATTAAAAATCACACCCATCCAATCGCGGTCGCGACGGGCCAGGTAATCGTTAACCGTTACAATATGCACACCTCTGCCGCTGAGCGCATTTAAATACGCCGGCATCGTAGCCACCAGGGTTTTGCCTTCCCCGGTCTTCATCTCGGCGATCCGGCCCTGGTGCAGCACGGCTGCACCCAATACTTGGACATCAAACGGCCTGAGGCCGATCTTACGCTCAGCCGCCTCCCGGACCAGGGCAAAAGCTTCCGGCAGCAGGTCGTCTAAGCTTTCGCCTGCGGTCAGCCGTTTTTTTAACAGTTCTGTTTGATGGGGAAATTCTTCGTCTTTTAAGGCTGCGGCCCACTCGGCCAGTCCGTTTACCTCGGTCAGTACTAGATCAAGACGCTTGATTTCCTTTTCGTTTGGATCTCCGAACAAATATTTCATGAATCCAGCCATTGAATGACCCCTTTCGAGCGCCTCAAGCAAAAAAGAACCATTGCGGTCCCATGGATAGCCGACTGAACCCGCCACGGGTCAGCCTTTATGTTCATCTTATCACCTTAAGTAGGCTAAAACAAGATTCTACCTTATGCCGGGGACGCTACCAACGAGCTCGTCGCAAAGAGCCCAAAGACTTCCGGATACCAGAGAATGACCGCCAAGCAGAACCGGTATTTTACAGGTAACCGCAGCACGGGTAAAATTACGCAGCCAGGGGTTCTCCAACTCTTCCCAACAGCCGAGATCGGATAAAAAGCGCTCCCGGTCTGCCAGTTCGAGCTGGTAGTGATAAAAGAGCACCCGGCTGTCGATAAAAGCACAGCGTGCTACCCGGGTCAGGTACTCAAAAAAATGATCGATCCCGGCATGATCGAGCAGCAACCCAAGCAGGGAGATCACTTCATTATTCTCGATCCGCCCCAGCGACTTCATCCCCCGCTCTTCCGAAAAAACCCGTAATCTTAACTTCAAGTCGGCATTAAGCCTTCCGATAACCGGTGCTCCCACCCGGCCGATCAGGGCCACCTCTTCATACTCAGCCCCTAAAACCTGCTTGGCGGCATTAAGAGTCTGGTAATCGAGCTTCAGATCCGCTATTGCCATCCTGGTGCGTGGCCCGCCAAAGGGTCCAGCACCTAAAACTAACAGGTCGGAGGGGGTATCGATATCGAAGAGCAGACCTAAGGTGTGCGGCATCAGCTCCATCTCTAAGCCAAGCTGATCGCGCAGAGACAGGGCCAGACTATTATCCATCGCCGGCAGCGCTGCTGTCGCAAACCCTTGCGTAACGGTAAACGCTGTCATATCGGAAGACTGGGTGTTGTTGGTATAAACATAGTTCTCACGTTCCACCAGCTTGCGGGCCACCATTTTAAGCTCTTGCACCGTAATCAGGGGACAACCGGCACCGCTGAGGCAAAAGACTTTTCGCAGACCATGTTCCATAACAGCGCTCTTTAAAGTCTCGCCAAAGTGAAAATGTCGTGGATCGGTGTTATTGAGAAAAACCTGCGCTCCCAGGCGGGAGGCAGGTTTCTCTAATTCCGGTCGATTGGTGAAGAGGTAAT
This sequence comes from Bacillota bacterium, assembly GCA_016874655.1. Lineage (GTDB taxonomy): Bacteria > Bacillota > Dethiobacteria > DTU022 > DTU022 > UBA993. The sequence continues at coordinate 22,786 of VGTO01000018.1, forward strand.
AATCCCTTATTTCAGGAACTTGCGTCAGTTTTTCCAGATTATCAAGCAGGGCCGCCTCTCTCACCCGGACCATCATCTCTTCCACCAGGGAGAGAGGTGACGATCCTTCAAAGATCACCGCGCTGACCTTATTACTCATCGTTAAACCCTCGTCTCGCTTTCAGCCCTGCAACACTTGCACCTTTTATTCCGGTTCAATCAGTCCGTAATGGCCATCACGGCGTCGATAGATCACATTAACCGCCTCGCTTTCAGCGCTGGAAAAGACGAAGAAATTATGGCCGAGCAGATCCATCTGCAAAATGGCTTCCTCCACGGTCATCGGTTTTAAGGTAAAACGCTTGGTCCTGACGATCCGCGGCTCTTCACCGGCCCGCTCTTCGGCCTCCAGGGCCGCATGTTTTTCACTCATAATCCGTACACCACGCTGGCGCAACGACCTGTTCATCCTGGTTTTGTACTTCTTGATCTGGCGTTCCAGTTTTTCGATAACCATATCGATTGAAGCATACATATCGCCGGTTGATTCTTCGGCCCTTAACATCAGGCCATTTACATTGACAGTCACTTCAACTATATGATCTTCACGAATTACGCTTAAGACAACCTGCACATCGGTTTTATCGTCAAAGTGTTTATCGAGCTTACTCAGCCTTTTTTCCGCATACTCGATTAAAGCCGGTGTAACTTCGATATTCTTGCCACGCACATTAACCTTCATGATCAACAACCTCCTGTTGATTATTATGAAACATATCTTACTACAATTATAATTCCCCAGTCCAGCAAATTTTCCTGCCCTGCGGATATTAATTTAGCAGTTTTGACGCAACGGATTATAAGCAACGACAGCCCCGTAAACTAACGCTCCACGGCACTGCAGGCAGTATGCGGCCTCTTTCAGTGTCGCCCCTGTTGAAAATATATCATCAATTAGCAGGATCTGTGCCCCAGCTTTTAGCTCAGACCGGCAAGAAAAGGCACCCCTCACGTTGAGCAATCTTTCACGGCGGGATATTTTTGTCTGTGACTCAGTTTCCCTGTTCCTGATTAGCAGCTCAGAAAAGGGGATATGCAGCTCTTTAGCCACCTGGCGGGCCAGCAGAGCGCTCTGATTAAACCCGCGTTCCCTCTCCCGGCTATAGTGCAGGGGTACCGGCACAACTATTTGCGGTATAAAGCAACCCTGTAGCATCAGTTCCCGCGCCAGCCAGCGTCCAAGAGGACGGGCTAAACTAAGTCTGCCCCGATATTTAAGATTGTGCAGCAGGATCCGCCAGCGTCCTTCGTAAAACGAGAGGGCAAAAAGGCCCTGCAGTGCATAGCCGTTTTGCCGGCAGCCACATGGCGATGAGTTTTTGTTGCCATAAGCACCACAGTGAGGGCAGACAACCCCAACCGGCAAAGCTATGTGATCACATTTTGGGCACAAAGGTCGGTCAGAAACAGTTTTGAGCAGGCTGCGGCAGAGTAGACAACGCTCTGGAAAGAGCAGTTGCAGTAAGTTTTCAAGAAGCCCTGATCGGCCTTTCAGGGATGCCCCATTCTCTGTTCCCAGTTTCGCCACTAATGATTACCGGCATCCTGCAGCCGAAAATCGAGCAGGCTGTAGCGATCTTCCGCCTTGTTGTTACGCACGGCTATGGCCAGCGCTTTTTTGCTGCCCACCAAAACCGCCAATTTCTTAGCCCGCGTGATCCCGGTATAGAGGAGATTACGCTGCAACAGCATGTAGTGTTGGGTTAAGACAGGCATGATAATCACCGGATATTCGCTGCCCTGACTCTTGTGCACCGAAACAGCATAAGAGAGCACCAGCTCGTCCAGCTCGGTAAAATCATAAATAACCGGACGGGGTTGGAGCAAATCCCTGAAGGTCACAATCAGCTCCGCTTCCTCCCGGTCGATCGCAGTGATTACCCCGATATCGCCGTTAAAAACCTCTTTTTGATAGTTATTGCGGATCTGCATGACTTTGTCGCCTAAGCGAAAGAGCGTGCCCTTGCTGGTGGTTTCAATTTTATTGCGGGCAGGCGGGTTCAGAGCCTGCTGCAGCAGAAGGTTTAGGCGATCCACACCGGCAGCTGTTTTGCGCATTGGAGTCAACACCTGAATATCTAACAGCGGATCGAAGGGGCCAAAATTAGGTAAGCGTTCACGGCAGAGCTGCACCACCTTAGCTGCTGCCTCTTCGGCATCTTCCTCAAAAATAAAGAAAAAGTCCTTGTTCTTAACATTCAAATAGGGCATATCACCTTGGTTAACGCGGTGAGCATTAACGATGATCATGCTTTCGCGAGCCTGGCGGAAGATGTGGTTCAAACGAATACAGGCGATAGCACCGGAATTAATCAAATCGCGCAGGACGTTACCTGCGCCAACTGCCGGCAGCTGGTCGACATCACCGACCATAATCAGACGACAGCCTACAGGTAAAGCTTTAAGCAGATTGTACATTAGGAGCAGGTCAACCATCGAGGCCTCGTCCACAATCACCACCTGGGCTTCAATCGGGTTCTTCTCGTTACGCTGAAAGCGGAAGCCCTCACCCTCGCTGTAACAGTACTCGAGCATGCGGTGGATGGTAAAAGCATCAGCCCCTGTGGCCTCGGTGACCCGCTTAGCCGCCCTCCCGGTCGGAGCCGCCAGCAACACCTTCTGGTGCATCAGCCGGAAGAGGCTGAGCAAAGCCTTAATGGTAGTAGTTTTGCCGGTACCGGGGCCGCCTGTCACTACCAGGACCCCGTTCTCCAGGGCCCCGGTCAGCGATTGAAGCTGTTCCGCATTTAAGTGCTTGTTCTCCTGGTTGACCCGGGCCAACACCTGGTTTGCCTCCAGGGCAGCATAGGGATGCGCCAGCTCGCTAATCTTCTTCAAGAGATGGGCTGAACCCTGCTCGGCCTGGTAGAAGGGTGCATAATAAAAAGCATCCCCTTCTTCCCGCGGCTCACAGAAAATCCGCCGCTGCCCGACCATCAGCTGCAACTCCCGCCTGAAGATCTCCTCTTGGAGACGCTCGCCGGAGATATCAAGCAGATCGCGCACCTTCTCCAGCAACTCTAAACCAGGTAAATAGACATGGCCCTGCTCGGCCGCCTTGCTTAAGGTATAGGTAATCGAAGCCTGCACCCGTTCCGGTGCGTCTTCAGGCAGGCCAAACTGACGGGCTATTTTATCCGCTGTCTTAAAACCGATGCCGAAAACATCTTCCGCCATCCGGTAGGGATTCTCTTTAACCTGCCGCACCGTGTCGGGGCCGTAGCGGCGGTACAGGCGCATCGCCTGTCCAATACCGACGCCGTAACCCTGCAGGAATACCAGCACATTTTGAACATCTTTGTACTGGCTGTAGCTTTTTATTATCCCCGCCGCTTTTACGGTGCCGATACCTTCGATCTCCTGCAGGCGGTGAGGTTCCTTCTCCAGCATCTCCAGTGTATTAAGGCCAAACTGGCCGACTATCTTTTCCGCCGTTACCGGCCCGATACCCTTAATCAAGCCGGAAGCCAGGTAGCGCTTAAGACCGGCCTCAGTGGCCGGCATCAATCTCTCCCATAGCTCAACAGTCAGCTGCTTTCCGTAGCGGTTATGAACCTGCCAGCTGCCGCTAACCAGTAGGTTTTCGCCTTCCTGCAGGGGTGGGAAGTTGCCAACTATAGTTAGCGTTTTCCCATCACCCAAGCGCAGGCTGCCAACCAGGTAGCCATTATCTTCATTGTAGAACCTGATCTTCTCAAGGATGCCTTCGAATTTTTCCAGTATGTTTTGCTCCCTTGAAGTTGCTCTTTTAACTATAAAAACTAGCGAGCAGGTATTAATGATCAATCCAAACATCTGCCTGCCCATTAATACCACAAGCAGATACCCAATCCCTGCCAATGAACGTAAAAACAACAGGGCGTAGCTAAGCCACACCCTGATCATTGTTAGTTTCAAAAACAGCTAATCTGAAGATAAGCTTAAGAAAGAGCCTCTTTTAATAGATCAACTTTATCCAGCCGCTCCCAGGACAGGTCAAGCTCAGGACGCCCGAAATGACCATAAGCCGCCAGTTGCTGGTAAATGGGGCGGCGCAAGTTTAAATTTTCGATAATAGCCCCCGGGCGTAAGTCGAAGTGTTTGCGAATTAAATCTTCAATGGCCTCGACAGGAATCTTTTCGGTGCCAAAAGTTTCAACCATCAGCGAAACAGGCTTCGATACCCCGATGGCGTAGGCTACCTGGAACTGGCATTTCGAGGCCAAGCCCGCCGCCACTACATTCTTGGCTACATGCCGCGCCGCATAGGAAGCCGAGCGATCAACTTTCGTCGGGTCTTTACCAGAAAAAGCACCGCCGCCATGAGCCGCATAACCGCCATAAGTATCGACAATTATTTTACGCCCCGTTAGCCCAGCGTCGCCCTGCGGACCGCCGACCACAAAACGGCCGGTGGGGTTAATCAAAAAACGGGTCTCCGGCAGCAGCATATCCTCAGGCACTATTTTTTTGATTACCAGTTCAACCAAGTCAGCTTCGATCTGGGCCAGGGTGACTGTATCACTATGCTGGGTTGAGACAACCACAGTCTGAACGTGCGATGGACGCCCGTTGCAATAGGCCACGCTAACCTGGGTTTTACCATCCGGTCTTAAATATTTTAGCTTCCCGCTTTTGCGCACCTGCGCCAACTGCTGGGCTAACTTATGAGCCAGCGAGATGGGCAGTGGCATCAACTCCGGTGTTTCGTCGCAGGCAAAACCAAACATCAACCCCTGGTCGCCGGCGCCGATCAGGTCGTATCTGCTGGAAGCATCTTTTCCCCGCACCTCAAGGGCCTGATTCACACCCTGCGCGATATCAGGTGACTGTTCATCAATTGAACACAACACAGCACAGGTATCGCCGTCAAAACCGTACTTAGCCCTCGTATAGCCAATTTCCTTGATCTTGCTGCGCACCAACTTGGGAATGTCAACATAACAGTCCGTCGTTATCTCACCGCAAACCAGGACCAGCCCGGTCGTGACCATCGTCTCTGCCGCCACCCTGGCCACCGGATCTTTCTCGATAATGGCATCGAGAATAGCATCGGAAACCTGGTCGGCCAGTTTATCGGGATGACCTTCCGTTACTGATTCGGATGTAAATAGATAGTTGTTTTGATGCATTCTTTATTCCTCCTATGTGATGATCTGTAAGATAAACGCTAAATAAACACAAAAAAACCTCTTTCGATCTAAGAGGTCTTTCCAGCACCTCTCATCTCCCGGGGTCTGGTGACCACCCCGCAGCAATTGGCACCTTGATCAAATGATCTGGTTGCCGGGATTCATCGGGGCTGTCCCTCCTCCGCTCTGGATAAGAGTAAAGCGTATTCAGTTGTAAACAAATGATACCGCAGAAAATTAACCCTGTCAATCACAGCGGATATTTTTTTCGCCCCTTAGCCGGAATTTCCTTCGGCCTGTGCCTGCTGTAGAATAGCGATCACCTGATCATCGCTGACCTGATCAAAATGCTTGTAAAACTGTCCTACTGCGGCAAAATCGACTGGCGCTTCGAGATAAACGAGAGCGCTGACCTCTTTCTTCAGACGGGCAAAAGTTTCCGGCGGGCCGACCGGAACAGCAAGGGCCAGCTCAGTCGGCTGATGCTGCCTGAGTGAGCTAAGTGCAGCCAGCATCGTATAACCGGTAGCTACGCCGTCATCGACCACGATTACCAGGCGCCCTTCAATTTGTGGCAGCTTCTTTTCGCCCCGGTAAAGCTTTAAGCGGCGAACGATTTCAGCTTGCTCCTTGGCTGCCGCTTTCTGAACGTAATCGGGAAAAATGCCCAGCCGGGAGATCAGTTCATCGTTAAGCATAACCACCCCGTCGCCGCTGGTAGAGCCGATGGCCAGCTCCCTCTGGTTTGGCGCCCCAATCTTACGGGTTATAATCAGATCGAGTTCGCCACCCAAGGCGCGGTGAATCTGTTCAGCCACTACAACCCCGCCACGCGGCACGGCCAGGATCAGCGGATCACGTCCCTTGTATATTTCAAGTCTTTCGGCAAGCAGCTCTCCGGCTTCCCGGCGATCTTTTAAAATCATCGACATCATCTCCTGCATTAATCTGGTGAAAGGCCAGTTTAAAGACCCAGGCCTTTAAAAAGCTGATGCGCAGCCAAAACAGCATGTGAATCCGCCGGTAAATCAAACAGGGCCTTAGCGTTCAGATCGTATTCGGCTACATTAGGATCATAGGGTATTTCACCCAAAAACTCCAGCCCCGTATTTTCAACTTCTCCGCCGATCTGTGCGGTATCGCCCTCGCGGCTGCGACCGATGACCAGGCCCATCCTGGATACGGCAATCTGCACGCTGTCGACAATTTCTTTTACCCTACCGGCCGAGCGAACACCGCGGGCTGAAGAATCACTGGTCACCAACAGCAAGTCAAGCATCGGCAGGAGACGGCGGCTCAGGTGCTCTAGGCCGGCTTCATTGTCGATCACCATGTAGTCATAACTTTTACTAAGCTTTTCTAAGTATCCTTTAAGCAGGTCATTGGGATAACAATAGCAACCCGGTCCCTGGGGGTTACCCATCACCAACAGATCAAAAGCGTCTTCTTCGACCATTGCCCGCATCAGGCGCGATTCGATAAAAATATCCTTGGTCATCCCAGTCGGTACAGCGTTTGGCTTCTTAGTCTCCTCAAGGATGGTGCCGATCGTGTCATGCACCTGCACCCCAAGTGCCTCGTTTAAGTTGGCGTTGGCATCAGCATCAACAGCAAGGATGCTCTTGCCCGGGTGATTTTCGATCAGGTAACGGATCAGCAGGGCTGAGAGTGTAGTTTTTCCGGTGCCGCCCTTACCGGCGACTGCTATTCGAATTGTCATTTATGGTCTGTCTCCTTTCCCTTGATATGCATACCAATTGATTAATTACCAGCAAAACCGGCTATAGTCTGCCGGCCAATACTCCTTCAAGCTGGGAGATTGTACTGCAGGGCCACATTTCCACCATCTCCGATACCAGGGTCACCGAGCGGTAATCGGCCCAGCGATCAAGAGGCAGCGGGTTAAGCCAGATCACCCGCCGCACAAGCTCTTTAATTTTCTTCAGCTCTTTTAAGGACTGCTCGAGGGCCACTGTTTTCGTATCGCTAACCACAATCAAGGTGGTTTTCTGATTGACCCGGTCGGGATAATCGCTCATTAATCTGCCAAGCGCCAGCCCAAGGTCGGTGCCCCCGCCCCAGTTTTTACTGCGCCGGATCACCCGGTCCAGCAGGCGGTTTAAGGCTACTTTGCCCTTAATCTCAGCATCTAAATTTTCGAGGTTGTCGGAAAAGCTAAAGCAGGATAGATCCCTGACCGCCTCGTGCAAACCATAAAGAAAGTGAATGACAAAAGTGCTGTAACTTTTCATTGACGCTGATACATCACAAAGCAGCAGGATCTGCTGCCGGGAGCGCCGTTTTGGCCTGCGTCTAATGTTAAAGATAACGCCGCCGTACTGCATATTGTCGCGAATCGAGCGCCGAAAGTCCAACGGTCCACTGCGTGGACCACTACGGCGCCGCCGCAATATTTTTATCGCCAGCTTGCGGGAAAGTCTCTGCAACAGCTGCTCGGCTACCGGCAGTTCCGAGGTTGCGATAGCAGCGATATCGCGTTCCCGTAAGTAATCCTCTGCTCCCCCGCCGCTGCCGGAGCCATCCGCATCGCCTAAGCCCTCCGGGCGGATACGCTGCTCTTCATCACGGTTGCGGCAATAGCGCAGGTGACTTTTCACGATTGTTTCTAATATCGGCTTAAAGCGAGGCTCAACATTTTTGCCGTTTTCCGTTTTCTGCATAAACTCTTTCAGTTGACTGCGCCGCTCTGTAGAAAGGGCGCTGTACTGCTGCAGCTCTTCCGGGCTTAACTGCAGGGCCTCCCCCTTAAACTGCAGATCCCGGTTAGCTTCCTCTAAACGCCGCTTAAAATCAAGCTCCCTGCGATCGAGCTCTTCTTCGCAGATGAGCTGCTGCCCAGGCGTGAGGAAAAAATGGTCGAAAACTTTAGCGAAAACAGCCTGGTCGCGTCTGCTTTTGACCATTGTCGCCTGCAGGGTTGCCTTAAACTGTGGGCGCGATGACAGGTCTACTTTTTCGAGCGCCTTTAGGGCATCGATCATCTCGGCCGTGCCCACCGGCAGGCCCTCACTACGCAATAACCCGGCAAAAAGGGTTAAATTTTCTTCCAAGTGGCTTGCACCTGGTTTTTCTGTTAACTGCAGCCGCACGCTTCACCGCCACATTTCTTATCGTTAATAGCCTGCTCAATCCCCTCAGGCCCGATCTGACCGGCAAAAAGCTGTTGGTCGGCCCAGGTTTTAAGCAGCAGGTTGAGGGTATCGGCAACTACTTTGCCGTCCAAACGGATGCGATCAAGCGCTTGTAGGGCCCTGGTCCAATCCAGAGTCTCGGCAATTGAAGGCTTTTTACGCAGGTCCGGCTGACTGCGCAGCCTGGCCACCACCCGGGCGATCTCCCAGGCCAGGCGGTCGGCCACTCCCGGCACCTTGGCTTTAATGATCTCCACCTCTTTTTCAACCGCCGGAAAATCAAGGTAGAGATAGAGGCAACGGCGCTTAAGCCCGTCTGACAGCTCGCGTTCATTGTTGCTGGTTAAAACCACCACCGGGATATTTCTAGCCGGGATTGTTCCCAGCTCGGGAATCGAAACCTGAAAGTCGGAAAGTACCTCAAACAGAAAAGCCTCAAACTCAGGGTCACACTTATCAACCTCATCAATTAGCAGCACAGCCTGTTCTTCAGCGCGGATCGCCCGCAGGAGTGGAC
>VGTO01000019.1 GCA_016874655.1 Bacillota bacterium
TCGCAAATGGCTCAAATTTTTTAGCGACCTTCCCGCAGGGCAATCTTCTGCAGGATTTCCTCGTATTTTTCCCTCGTGATCGGGTAGAAAGAGAGGACCACAACTCCGATGATAAAGAAAACGATTGGAATTGGCCCGCAGAGCAGCCTAATCCCAAGCAGAGACAGGTCGCTCTGTGCTACATCGGGGATATAGCCAAATGCACTCAACGTCCAGCCGCTTAAGGCGATGGCAAAAGCTTGTCCAATCTTGCTGGTCAGGGTCCAGAGGCCGTAAAAGACTCCCTCCCGCCGGATACCGTTTTCAGCATAGTCGTATTCCACCACATCGGGAATAATTGAGTAAGGCATCACATATTGAGTAGCAAAACCGAAACCGGCGACTGCCATAATGATATAGGAAATCTCCATTGGAATGCGGTGGCCGATCAAAAAGAGCAAAAATACCGAGGCAGCAACGATTAGCATCCCAGTGTTGTAACTCTTCTTCTTGCCGATCTTTTTTGAGATGATTGTCCAGACCGGGATAAAGATCATTGAACTGAGCAGCAGGGCAACGAGGGCCATCTGAAAACCGGCTTCAGCACCATAGAGATAAAGATAATAATAGAGCAGGGCGCCCTGGATGATTGTAATGCCGGTGATATGCATGGCCCAGGGAATGAGGCAGGTTAAGAAAGGTTTCATACTCAGTACCTGGGCGTAAGATTTAAAGATATTTTGCACAGGCTGAGCTTCGCTATGTTTAGGCTCTCTAACCGAAAAAACAGTGATCAGGCCGGTGATCATCATGATCGCCCCCATCACCGTTCCACTTAAGGTCCAACCGGCCCTGACACTGGCCGCCATGCCGACAATCGGTAAAACCAACGCAGCACCAACCAGGGTTCCGACCACGGCACTGCTCATGCGAAAGGCGTTAAGCACCGTTCTTTCGTTATAATCGGTTGTCAGCTCCGGGGTTAATGCCCCGTATGGAATGTTGACCAGAGTATAAGCAGTACAGAGCAGGCTGTACATGATTGCGCCCCAGGCAAAAAGCTGCCACTGGCTGCTGTAACCCGGAGCGGTAAACATCAGGATCATGGACCCGAAGAGCAGAAAAGAACCAACAAACATATACGGTCTGCGCCGTCCCCAGCGAGTCCGGGTGCGATCGGAAAGATAACCGACAGCGGGGTCAGTTATAGCATCCCATATTTTACCAATCATTAAGGCCGTCCCAGCCAGCCCTGCAGCAAGACCAACTACATCAGTCATAAAAAAAAGTAAATAAAAACCCATCATCGTGAAAAACAGGTTACCGCCCAAATCGCAAATCCCATAACCTAGTTTTGTTCCAAAACTGAGCTTGCCGCTGTGCAATTCAACAGCCTTACTGTTCAGTGCCAAGTGAACACCTGCTTTCAAAATTTATAGGTCTTTTTGTCAGTTAATCTTACCCCCAGCCTTTTGTCAATACAATTTTGACCATTAACCGGCAGGATTTCATTTCGAGATCGCGAAATAAGCCTACAGCAATTGTTAATTTATGGGTTGAACCTAAACTTACAAACCCTCGAGGAGGTTATAGATTTGCGTCTAACCGGAGGAGAAATTGTTGCCCAAACCCTGATCAGGAGTGCCGTTCCCTGGGTAGCTGGTATTCCAGGACACGGCTGCCTGGCCCTGGTCGACGCCTTTTACAAACACCGCAAAGAACTGCCCCTCTACCTGGTTCGCCACGAACAGAGCGCTTCCCATATGGCCGACGGCTTTTACCGGGTTACCGGTAGACCGGCCGCTGTTTTTACTTCAATCGGCCCGGGTGCCTTAAACCTGGCAGTCGGCCTGGGTACAGCTTATGTCGACTCGACTGCCCAGCTGGCCCTGATCGGTGAAACCCATACCTACATGTTCGGGCGGGGTGTGCTGCAGGAGCTTGAGCGACAGCGGGCGGCCGACTCACTGCGCGTTTTTGAACCTCTGACCCGCTACTCACACCTGGCTACAAGGGTTGAACAGCTGCCCCATGCCCTTAACCGCTCCTTCCAGGCAATGCTCAGTGGACGCCCCGGTCCAGCAATCATTGCCCTGCCGATGGATGTCCAGGCCGAAGGGATGGAGATCAATCCCGAGGCTTTAAACTTTTCCGGACCGCACTTTGCCGGCAGCCCCGATCTGGTTGACTTAAACCGGGCAGCCCGCTTGCTGGCGGAGGCTAAGCGCCCCCTGATTGTAGCTGGCGGCGGAGCGCTGCGGGCAAGAGCTTCTGCAGCCCTAATCGGACTGGCTGAGACGATCGGCGCAGCAGTGATCACCACGATGGCCGGCAAAAGTGTCTTCCCCGAAGATCACCCTCTCTATGCCTGGCACGCCGGTTCAAAAGGCACAGTCTGCGGCAATCAGCTTGCCGCTGCAGCAGATATTGTCCTGGCTGTCGGCTGTCGGTTTGCAGATGAAAGCACCTCTTCCTACCGGATTGGTTCGAGCTATAACATACCACCGGCAAAATTGATCCAGATTGACATCGACCCAGGCGAAATCGGCAAAAATTATCCGGTAGAAATCGGCCTGGCCGGAGATGCCGCAACAGTTCTAACAGCGCTGACTGCTGAAATTGGCCGGCCGGTAAAAGATCTCTATAATCGTTCCTATAGTATAGAAATTGCCGGATGCCGCGAAGCCTGGCTAGCCGAGTTAGCAGCTTTGCGCGACAGCAAACGCGAACCGGTTTCAGTATCGCAAGCCTTGCTTGAGATTCGTTCTGCCCTGCCCCGCGATGCTTACCTGGTTACCTCTTCCGGGCATAGCCAGGCCCAGGTACTGCAAGAGTTTCCCTTCTATGAACCGGGCACCCTGGTCACCACCGGCGGCTTTTCAACCATGGGCTTTTCACTGCCGGCAGCGCTTGGGGTGAAAATAGCCCACCCGCGAAAAACAGTAACCGTTTTAGTTGGCGATGGTGATTTTCTAATGACCGCACAGGAGCTGGCCACGGCTGTTCAATATGATCTGGCTGTGGTGGTTATAGTTCTAAATAACCAGGGCTTTCTTTCAATCCGCGATTTACAGCATGATGTTTACGGCGAGGCACGAAGATATGCGACTGAATTTAAAACCCGTAATGGTGACCCAACCTCGCCTGATTTCACTGCCCTGGCCGGAGCCTTCGGCCTGAAGGCAGAAAAAGTATCCCGCCCGGGTGAAGTGGCCGCAGCTGTTAAAAGAGCGGTAGATGCCGCCGAACCTCGTCTGTTAGAAATCACAGTAAACCGCGAGCACCCCTTCTCCGGAGGAAAAGCTGCCGGCTGGTGGGATGTGCCCATCCCTGAGTACCTGACCGAGAAGCGGAAAAACTACGAGCAAATCAGGTTTGAAGAAAAGCTTGACCGCTGAAAGGAGCCTGGAAAAAGATGATTAATGTCTTGTTCGCCGGCTGTGGCCGAATTTCCGACCTACATGCCTTAGGCTACAGGGATAATCCGCTCGGCCGTATTTACGGCATTTATGATCCCGACCGGGAAAAAGCAAAAATCAAAGGTGCTCTCTGGCAGGCTGAAAAAATTTATAGCAGCTATGAAGAGGCGCTGGCCGACCCTAATGTGCACCTGGTTGAAATCCTTACCCCTCATCATCTGCACTGCGAGATGGCCGTGGCGGCAGCGCAAGCCGGAAAGCAGATCTCTCTACAAAAACCGATGGCACTTAATCTTAAGGAAGCAAATCAGATTATTGCTGCAGCAGAATCTGCAGGAGTAACCTTAAGGATCTATGAAAATTTTGTTTACTACCCTCCATATGTAAAAGTGAAAGAGTTGATTGATAATGGTGAAATTGGAGAACCCCTATCTTTTAACTTAAGGGTGCGCTGCGGCCGCGGTGCAAAAGCCTGGGATGTGCCCCTCGATGCCTGGCAGTGGCGCTTCAACCCTCAGACCGGCGGCGGCTGCCCGATTATGTTTGATCACAACTACCACAACTGCTCACTGGCCCTTTATCTGCTGGGCGCTGTGGAAAAGGTTAGCGCCTGGATTGACCAGAGCGAAGTGATACCTGGCAGTGGTTTGCTGATAAATGTGCCGGCGATGGTTATGTGGAAATACCGGCGTGGAAAAAGTTACGGCAATATGGATGTAGTTATGGCACCCGAATTGGAGATTGATACTGAACATTATGCCGACGAAAGCCGTCTGGAGATCACGGGCAACAGGGGCATCCTTTTTGTCAACCGCTGCACCGGCAGGCTGCAAAACCGCCCTCCTGTAGAACTATACCGGGATGGGATAACAACTGCCTATGAAAATATTTCCGCCGGCTGGGAAGAGAGTTTTATCGCCGCCACCAGGGACTTAATCTTAAGCCTATCTGAAGGAAAATCTGCCCGGCTTAGTGGGCAAAACGGCAAAGCCGCCCTAGAATTTACGCTGGCCATTAATGAATCGGCCTGCAGCGGCCAAACTATCATCCTGCAGGAGGAATACAACCAGAAGGAGTAACCACTATCATGGTTATTAACAATCAGAACCGTCCGAGCCTAAACCTGATTAGAGGAACCGAAAGAGCTGCCCACCGGGCGCTGCTGCTCGGCCTGGGGCTAAACCGCAGCGATCTCGAAAAACCGCTGATCGGGGTGGTTAACTCCTTTACCGATTTGGTCCCCGGGCATACGCATCTGAATGAACTTTCAGCAGTGATCCGCGAAGGTATCGCAGCAGCAGGAGGCACAGCCCGTGAATTCCACACCTGTGCCGTCTGTGATGGATTGGCTCAGGGCCACGGTGGTATGGGTTATTCACTGCCGAGCCGGGAAACCATTGCCGATACGGTTGAAATTATGTCCAGAGCTCACTGCCTTGACGGACTGGTCCTGCTCTGCGGTTGCGACAAAATTGTACCCGGCCAACTGATGGCTGCCCTGCGCCTTGACCTGCCAACGATCCTGGTTACCTCCGGCTGCATGCCGGCCGGCAACTGGGGCCCTTATGAAAATATCACCTTAAGTAGTATGCGAGAATTTGCCGGCGCTGCCGCTGTCGGCAAAATTAACCCTGACGACTTGAGTAGTATTGAAGAATCAGCCATCCCGGGAGCGGGAAGCTGCGCCATGCTTGGCACTGCCAATACTATGTCGCTACTGGGCGAAGCGATGGGGATGACTCTTTCCGGAATGGGTAGTGCTCCGGCCCGCTGTGCAGCCAAGCTGCGCCTGGCCCGGGCTTCAGGCGAAAGAATTGTTAAACTGGTATATGAATCAATTACATCCAGGCAGATTGTGACCAGGAAAGCACTCTTAAATACTGTAATAGTCGATATGGCCCTTGGCGGTTCAACCAACAGCGTACTGCATCTTTTAGCCCTGGCCGATGAAGCGGGTGTCAAGCTAACCTTGGCTGATTTTGACCAACTTTCAAATCAAGTTCCCCACCTCTGCAACCTGCTGCCTGGCGGTAAGTACCCCATTGCCGAGTTCGATCGAGAAGGAGGCATCCCGGCCCTTTTTAAAGAGCTAGAAACAGCACTAGATTTGAGTTTGCCTACTGTCTCAGGTTTAACGATTGCCGCGATTGCCGAAACAGCGACTCAAAACAGGAGTGTGCCCAGCGAACGCAGGGTGATTTATCGGTTCGACAACCCGCTGCACCCGAGCGGAGGCCTGGCCATACTATACGGAAATCTGGCGCCTGAAGGAGCGGTCATTAAAGTGGCTGCGGTTGATCATGACAGTAGCGTTACTGAAGGCGAGGCCCATGTTTTCGACAGCCTGGAGCAAGCAATTGAAGCCACCCTGGCCGGTATAATAAAGCGGGGTACAATTATCGTCGTGCGCTATGAAGGACCGGCTGGCGGACCAGGAATGCGCGAGATGCATATGCTTAGCTCCCTGCTTTCCGGCATGAGTAGCGGAGCGGCGGTGGTTACCGATGGCCGTTTTTCCGGATCATCACGGGGGCTGTGTATCGGCCATGTTTCACCGGAAGCGGCAGCAGGGGGGCCACTAGCCTTAGTCAATAATGGCGACCGGATCTTAATCGATCTGCCAGCCCGGCGTCTTGAGCTGCTGGTTCCACCAACTGAACTGGCGAAGCGTAAACCAAACCCGCCTAAAAAAGACTTTCCGCCGGGTATTTTAGAGCGCTACCGTCGCTCAGCCTCCAGTGCATCCAATGGTGCAGTGCTTAAATAAGAGAAAAAAGCGGCGGGGAGTTATCCCGCCGCTTAAGCTTTTGTTGATGCGTCAAGAGAACCGTCCCTAGAACGCGTTTTATTCCAGGTAGTCGCGCAGGCGTTTGCTGCGCATCGGATGCCGCAGCTTACGCAGGGCTTTAGCCTCGATCTGGCGAATTCGCTCGCGGGTGACTCCGAAGAATTGTCCCACCTCTTCTAAGGTTCTCGAGCGACCGTCATCCAAGCCAAAACGCAGTCGAAGGACCTTCTCTTCCCGCGCCGACAAGGTATCGAGCACATCTTCAAGCTGTTCTTTTAGTAGTTCAAATGCGGCAGCATCAGCCGGGGCCTGAGCCTCCTGGTCTTCGATGAAATCACCCAAATGGCTGTCATCTTCTTCACCGATTGGGGTTTCAAGGGATACCGGCTCCTGGGCGATTTTTAGAATCTCCCTGACCCGCTCCTCGCTAATGTTCATTTCCTGGGCAATTTCTTCCGGTAGCGGTTCGCGTCCCAGTTCCTGTACCAGTTGTCGCGAAATGCGGATCAGCTTGTTGATCGTTTCCACCATATGCACCGGAATTCTGATTGTCCGAGCCTGGTCAGCAATAGCCCTGGTTATCGCCTGACGTATCCACCAGGTAGCGTAAGTGCTAAATTTATAGCCCTTGCGGTAGTCAAATTTCTCGACCGCTTTAATTAAACCAAGGTTACCCTCCTGGATCAGATCCAAAAAGAGCATCCCTCTGCCCACATATTTTTTCGCGATACTGACAACCAGCCGCAAGTTAGCTTCTGCCAGGCGCCGCCGGGCTTCCTCGCTGTTTTCCTCAATCATCTTAGCCAGCTCAACTTCCTCTTCCGAAGTTAAGAGCGGTATTTTGCCGATTTCCTTTAAATACATGCGAACCGGGTCGTTTACGGCCACACCTTCTGCGGCAGCAATAGCAGCAGCATCAGCGATTCCTGCCTTTTTAGAAGCATCATCTTCGCTGCCGCTATCATCCTCCTCGCTATCTGCATCATCATCTTCTACCGGCAAATCATCAATAATATCAATGTTATGCTGGGCAAGGAGATCATAAAAATTATCAAGCGCCTCTACGGTAAGCTCAAAGGGCTGTAAAGTATCGATAATCTCCTTGTAGTTTATCGACCCTATTGTTTTTGCCTTGTTATAAAGAATTTGCTGAGCTTCTTCCAACGTTATCACTTTATCTGTGTCTTTAGCCACTTAAATCCCCTCCTTCTCCTGAACGGCCGGGGTTGTTTTCGTTGCCGGAAATAAGGTGCTGACTTTCCCGTAATAAATCATCTATCTGATCGAGCTGACCGGCAGCGGTCAGCTCCCTGATTTTTCTCTGTAACTCCAGCTGTCTTCTTTCGATCCAGGCTCGCTTCAACTTGCTAAAAGAATCTTCAGCCATACGCTTCGCCGTGCGAGGCTCCAAATCCTGCAAAGCCGGATCCGTTGCTGCAGCTGTAATAATCCTGACTACTTGTGGATCACTGAGCCGATTAATCAGCTTCTCAGCTGTGAAGACTTCTTCAGCCGCATAGAGGTTCCAGATTTCTCTGAAAATATTCTCTACCCGCGGATCACTATAATAATCCGATTCAATTAATTTTCGACCTCTATCGGCAATTTCCTTGCTCTGAAGCATCAAAGATAATAATATTTTTTCTGCCGGATTTATAGTAATTAGATTAACCGCGGAATCTTGTTCCGCCTGCTCTTCAGGCAAACGGTTTTTATCCTTACGCCTTCTTTTCAGTTCACTGCGCAAAGCGTTTTCGTCAACCCCAATCTCTTCAGCTGCCCTCTTCAGATAGTAATCCTGCTCTACCCGGTTTGCTGCGGAAATAAGCAGGGGCATGATCTCTTTAGTATAGCCAACCCGGCCCTGGTCAGTAGTCAAATCGTAACGTTTTTTGAGTTGACCAAGACGATACTCAATGATTGGGCTTGCTTCTTCAATCAGCTTAATATAAGCAGCTGCCCCAAATTGACGAATAAAGCTATCCGGATCGCTACCCTCCGGCATCTCGGCAATCTGCACCAGACAACCGGTGGCCTGAAGGATCGCCAAACCTCTCCAGGTAGCTGCCTCACCGGCGCTGTCGGAGTCGTAAGCGGTTACAACTGTATCGGCCTGATAGCGTAAAAGCCGGCATTGTTCTTCGGTCAAGGCTGTGCCCAGCGAAGCAACCGCATTTTTAAGCCCGGCCTGGTGTGCAGCAATGACATCCGTATAACCTTCCATAACCACTACTTTTTTACTGCGTCTGATTTCATCCCTGGCCAGGTTAAGACCGTAAAGGATAGCACTCTTATCAAACACCGGGCTCTGCGGTGAGTTTAAGTATTTTGGGCCCTCTTTCTCCCCTGTTGCCATAGTGCGGCCGCCAAAACCAGCTACTTTGCCACTGGCATTAAAGATCGGAAAGATCACCCGGTTACGGAAACGATCGTAATAACCTTTATGACGGCCCGGATTGATCAAACCAGCCTTGAGCATAAGCTCTGGTGCTGCCCCTTTTTTAAGGGCAAAATCGTAAAAGCCGGTCCAACCGGCCGGGGCAAAACCAAGCATGAATAGATCAATAGTTTCATCATTAATGCCCCTTTTCCGCAAATAATTATAAGCCTGTTTACCAGCTGTTGTACTTTTCAGGCAGTAGGCGTAATAGCGGGCCGCAACCTGGTTAATGTTGTAGACTTTTTCCTGCAGCCTTTCCTTTGCCGTCGGCGCTTCCCTGCGTTCGGGTATTTTTACTTGAGCCCGCTGCGCTAAAAAGCGGGCTGCTTCTGGAAATGTCATCTTTTCCAACTCCATGATCAGAGTAAAGGCATTACCGGAAGCCCCGCAGCCAAAACAGTGATACAGCTGTTTATCAGGTGAAACAGTAAAAGAAGGTGTTTTCTCATGATGAAAAGGACAGAGGCCGACCAGATTCTTCCCCCGCCGCTCCAGCTTGAGATAATCGCCAACCAGGGTAATCAGGTCGGTACGCTGCCTGATCTCATCAATTAACTCTTCCGCAATACCCTGCGGCATAAACAACACCTGTCTTTCAGAGTTGAGATTACCTGTAACAGAAACCCCGGCAGCTTTGCAGTTGCCGGGGCTGGGTCGCTACTTTCGAGTCGGCATCTTTGTGATGCGCCTTTTATTTTAGTTTTTCGGCTGCCTCAGCAACAACCTGGTCAAACTTGCCTAAATCTTCACCTGCAAGTTCAATGTAGCTCATCGCTTCCCGCTTCAGGCCGATGGCCTCAAGTAAATCGGCGGCGTGATTGACTCTCTTTTCGCTCCAGTAACTGATATCTTTATACTGACACTTAAATTTATCGCTTTCGCCGCAGCCAACCACCACGACACCATCAACTCCGTGCTCAAAAGGTTTAAGCAGGTCGGTTGAGTCCAACTTGCCAACACAGGGGTAGCGGACAAGAGCTACGTTTTTGTGCACTTTACCGGTAAATTCTGGAAGAGCGTATGCTCCGTATGCACAGGTAATGGCCAGCATTACCGGCTCACCATTGCGCTTGGCCACCGCTTCCTTAACTGCCGGCTCAATAGCAGCGGCTGCCTCTTCAACATAGGGTGAACGGAATTTAATTGCATAGCATGGGCAGATGCTGAGGCAAAGACCGCAAGCCTGGCACTGTTCGTTACGAATCGTCACCGTTCCGTCTTCATTAATGATCGGCACATCAAAGGGACAAATTCTGACACAGGTAAGGCAGTTGACACAGAGCTCTTCGATGCGCTGAGCACCTGCCGCGCAAGTCAGACAGCGCCTCGCTTCGCAGATTGCCATCTCTACATCATAGCCCAGCTCGGCCTGTTTAAAGTGGCGGGCTCTTTCCTCCGGGTTCATAATCGGAATCGAATAACGCTCGTTTCGCTCAATCATCTCGGCCACCTTGGGATCGAGTTTTTCGAGCACAGGTACCTCTTCCAACGTGGCACTGTCGAATGACGCACCCTCCAGATAGCTTGTAATGGCCTTAGCGGCAATACGACCGTTAGCCATAGCCTGTACGGCAGTACCCGGTCCCATGGTCATCTCACCACAGCCAAATACCCCTTTGCGGCTTGTGGTCATTGCCTTGGGGTTAAAAACAATACGACCGCGCTCGTCGATCTCAATTTCACCGCGTACCGGCTCGGGATCGCCTCCCTGGCCGATGGCAAAAATCACAATATCGCCGGTTAAAACCTGCTTATTGCTATCGTTGAATACCGGGTTGAACAGCCCCTTATCATCGAAAACACAGGAGCACTCGACTACTTCAAGGCCGGCAATTTTGCCATTGTTTCTTTCTATTGCTTTCGGACCCCAGGAAGGGTTAAACTCAACGCCTTCTTCCTTGGCCTCTTCAATTTCCCAATCGAAGGCGGGCATCTCTTCGTCACATTCGAGACAAGCCAGCTTAACTTTGCCAGCGCCGGCCCGCACGGCCGAGCGGGCAACATCCATCGCCACGTTACCGCCACCGATCACGATCACCGTCGGGTTACCCTGAAACTTGAAACCGTCACGCTTGACAGTTTGGAGGAATGGTAAGGCGTTTAAAACTCCCTCGCCTTCAGTACCGGGTAGATTAAGACCACGACTGACCGGCAGACCCATAGCCAGCAGAATTGCATCGTAACCTTCCTGCTCCAGCTTTTCAATCGTTATATCCTTGCCCAGCTCAACACCGTATTTAAAAGTTACACCCTGTTCAGCTATTTCAGCAATATCCTGGTCAACAGCTTCATCGGGCAGGCGGTAGAGGGGAATATAATGGCGCACTGCTCCGCCGGCCATTGTTTCCCGATCAAATACGGTTACCGAAGCTCCAAGCCGAGCCAGATCAAAAGCGGCAGTAAGACCAGCCGGGCCGGCTCCAATCACGGCAACCTTCCCTTTTATTTTGGGACCATCGGCCGGAGGTAAAATCTTAGCTTTGCCATGTTCAAGGGCAAAGCGCTTCAAACCACGGATCGAAGGTGGTTTGTCCACATCGTTGCGTCGGCATTCGTCCTCGCAGTGGTGAGCACAGATAGTACCACAGACAAAGGGCAGCGGGTTGGTCTCCTTAATGATGGCCAGCGAGCGGTTGAAATCCCCGGTGGCAATGGCCAGCAGGTAATCACGACAGCCCTGGTGGAGAGGACAGGCCGACTGACAGGGTGGATAAATATTTTCTACTGCCAGTTCAGCGTTTTTATGGTTGGTCAATTAGATCACTCCTTGCGACTATTTTAACTTATTCGTTATTCGCCAAAAAAAAGCGTTCTCCTGTTTATATGATCTGACTATTTTAAGATTAAATTTTTATAATATTCTATCCTCCAAGCACAGCGCGCGCTGCAGCCAGACGAGCAATAGGCAGACGGTATGGCGAGCAGCTGACATAATCGAGTCCGATTCGGTTAAAAAATTCGATAGATGACGGATCGCCGCCGTGTTCCCCGCAAACCCCCACTTTTAGGTTGTTTCTCACCTCACGGCCTTCATCGACAGCCAGCTTGACAAGACGCCCCACACCTTCACGGTCGAATTCGACAAAGGGATTAACATTGAGGATCTTGCTTTGCAGGTAAAAGGGCAAAAATTTACCCTCAGAATCGTCTCGACTATAGCCGAGGGTGGTTTGGGTCAGGTCATTGGTGCCAAAAGAGAAAAAGGCGGCTACTTCTGCCAGTTGACCGGCAACCAGACAGGCTCGCGGCAGCTCGATCATCGTGCCGACCAGATACTCGATCTTTTTACCCTGCTCGGCAAAAACCGCTGCTGCCGTGTCATCAACAAGTTTTTTCATGGTTACGATCTCGGTCCGGTGCCCAACCAGGGGAATCATGATTTCCGGAAGCAGCTTTTCGACCTCGAGCCCTTCACCGATCAGGTCGAATAACGCCTGAAAGATAGCTCTGACCTGCATGCGGTAAATCTCTGGATAGACCAGGCCAAGGCGGCAGCCGCGATGCCCAAGCATCGGATTAAATTCGGAGAGAGTGTTAATTTTTTGCAGTAGGGTTTCTTTTTTTCGCAGGCTGCCGTCCGGATCGCCCTCGCAACGTAGGCGGTAAACCTCGATCAGCAGTTCATCGCGATCAGGTAGAAATTCATGCAGTGGCGGATCTAGCAGTCTGACCGTAACCGGAAAACCGGCCATCTCCCTGAAAATGCCTTTAAAATCTGCCTGTTGCATTGGCAACAGCTCAGCCAGGGCTGCTTCGCGGTCCGCCAGGTTAGGGGCCAAAATCATCCTCTGCACTACCGGCACCCGGTCAGCAGCCATAAACATGTGCTCCGTGCGGCAAAGGCCAACCCCCTGAGCCCCCATTTCGATTGCCCGGCAGGCATCTTCGGGATTATCAGCATTAGCGCGCACTTTAAGACACCGCACCTTGTCGGCCCAGCTAAGAAGCTCAAAATATTCGGGAGAAAAATCGGGGTCAATTAACGGCACTTCCCCCTGAAAAACCCGGCCCGTAGAACCATCGATTGAGAGAATCACTCCCTCGGCAAATTCCATACCCTTAATTGAAAATGTTTTCCTGCCCAAATCAATTTGCAGCTCTTCACAGCCGCAAACACATGGTTTACCCATGCCACGGGCAACAACCGCTGCGTGACTGGTCATACCACCCCGGCTGGTCAGAATACCCTGGGCGGCAATAATGCCGTGAATATCGTCTGGCGTAGTTTCCGGGCGCACCAGCAGTACTTTTTTACCTGTTTTGGCCAAATCCTGGGCCCGATCGGCATCGAAAACCACCTGGCCGGAAGCTGCACCTGGTGAAGCGGGAAGACCACTGGCAATTGCTTCAAGTGTTGCGTTTGGATCTATTCGCCGGTGTAAAAGCTGCTCAAGCTGATCCGGGTCGACTTTTAACAACGCTTCATCTTTTGTAATCAGGCCTTCGCGTTCCAGGTCAACAGCAATGCGCACCGCAGCCGGAGCTGTGCGTTTACCGGTACGGGTCTGCAGCATATAGAGCTTGCCTTTTTCAATGGTAAACTCAATATCCTGCATCTCCCGATACTCTTTCTCCAAAACTTGACAGATCTGCAAAAACTGCTCGTAGATGGCCGGCATATCATCTTTGAGCTCCTCCAGCGGCCTCGGGGTGCGGATACCGGCCACCACATCTTCGCCCTGGGCATTGAGCAGGTATTCACCGTAGAGCTTCGGCTCACCGGTAGAAGGATTACGGGTAAACGCTACTCCGGTACCGCTGTCTTCACCGAGATTGCCAAAAACCATAGCCTGCACATTAACTGCGGTCCCTAAGCTGTCAGAGATCCGGTGGGCCCGGCGATATACTTTGGCCCGCTCTGTATTCCAGGAAGCAAAAACCGCTTCGACAGCTTGAAAAAGCTGCTCCAGCGGATCTGAAGGAAATTCGCCGCCGGTTTCTTTGCGCACAACATCTAAAAAGCCCTTAACAATCTTCTCCAGATCGGCTTCTTCGAGCTCAGCATCGGTCTTTACTTGTTTCTGCTTCCTTGCTGCTGTAAGCATATTTTCAAAGTGTTGATGACCTACTTTTAAAACCACATCAGAAAACATCTGGATAAAGCGGCGGTAGCAATCAAGCGCAAAACGGCGGTTTCCCGCTTCAGCGGCGAGCGCTTCGACTGTTTCGGGATTAAGCCCTAAATTTAGAACTGTATCCATCATGCCGGGCATAGAGACTACCGCTCCGGAGCGGACCGAAATTAATAGAGGCAAACTACCGCCGAAAGAGCGACCGGTCTGCTCTTCCAAATTTTTCAGGTTAGCCAGTATTTCATTTTTTAGTTCAGACCAGAGCCCTTCGTTCTTCTCCAGGTAAAGATTGCAGACCTCGGTAGTAACAATAAAACCGGGTGGCACCGGTAAACCGATTCTGGCCATCTCGGCCAGATTGGCTCCTTTACCACCAAGGAGGCTTTTCATCGATTTATCACCCGCAATAAAAGGGTAAACATACCTGGCTGGGTTCAACTCTTTTCTCCTCCTCTAATTAACTGGATTATACGGTTAGCCACCTCTTCCACCGCTTTATTTGATACATCAAAAACGGTGCAACCAATCTTTTTCGTGATCCGGCGGGCGTACTCAAGTTCTTCCTCGATTCTTTCTACTGAAACATAATTAGCATCATCAGTCAGACCGAGCGCCTTAATTCTTTCCCGCCTGATCTGGCGCAGTTGCTGCGGATCAATGATCAGGCCGATCACTTTTTCCGGCGGCAAAAAGAAAAGCTCTTCCGGGGGCTCTACTTCAGGAACCAGTGGCAAGTTGGCAACCATGAGCCCCTGGTGGGCCAGGTACATACTAAGCGGTGTTTTTGAGGTGCGCGAGATACCGACCAGCACTACATCGGCTTTGTTGAAACCGCGCGGCTCTTTGCCGTCATCGTGCTTTACGGCAAATTCAACAGCAGCAACCCGGCGGAAATATTTTTCATCCATCAACCGCACCCGCCCCGGTTCCAGGCGCGGTTCGCTGCAGGTAACCCGGCTGAACGCGCCCATCAGTGAACCGAGGATGTCGGCGGTACAGGCTTTGTGGTTAAGCGCTTCTTCTTCCATCGCCTGGCGCAGTTCCGGTACTACCAGGGTATAGGCGATAATGGCATTGCGCTTGGAGGCCTCCAGGAAAAGCTCCCGAATCTGCTCCCTGTTTTCCACAAAAGGCATCCGGCGCATCTCCACTTGCCCGGAATTAAACTGACTGGCTACAGCCCTGACAACAAATTCCGCGGTATCACCAATCGAATCAGATACTATGTAAACTACCGGTTTATTAAGGTTTTCAGTCAATATCCTTCTCCCTCACTTAAAGATTTGCGGCAACAAGAAAATTCGCCGAACAGTTATATATACTCTGTCCGACAGAGATCTTCCTGCCACTCATTTAAGCTTTTCCTCTTATCCTAATAAACTGACCAGTGAGAACAGGATTGACATCCTAAACAGTCTGTTGCTATACTTGCTCCAGGAAAAAACAAATCCCGATCCTGACTTCAATTATCCGTAATAAACTAGTATAAAAGTATGCATTTATAACCAATTTGAGGATCATTATCTGGTGCGGTCGGATAATGAATAAAAGTAACGGTGCGAAAATATGGCAAGAAAAAAGATCTGGGTTTTCCTTGCGGTTATTGCGTCAGCGACCCTGTTTGTTTTTTTTATTTATGCGCTGTTCTTCCTGGGCCTAAATGATTTTCCGTGGTTTTTAGGTGTCAGGCTCGATCAGCTGTCACAACTTACCTATTATTCAGCAGCCCTGCCCATTCTGCTGGTAGCTCTTACTGCTACAGGAACTGCTTTCTGGATCGGCTGGACAATACTAACTATAAAGGTGGCCCATCCCATGCCTGAAATCACAGAAAAAAACGATTATGCCAGACTAAAAGCACTATTCCTTTGCCTGGCCATGTTTATTGTCTCAGGAGCCCTGGTATATGGGGTTTATATCCGTAGCTTCTGGGCCATAGCTCTTCCTGCACTGGCTATTTCTGCTGTCGTGTTTGGGGCTGTTTTCTGGGTCGGAGTAACGATCATTACTACAAAAGTCGGATTGCCCACTAATAAAAAGCAGGAAGAATCTGCCTGATGAAAGTACTCATCCTTGGTTACAGGGGCAACCCCTACTGCGGCGGTCAGGGTATTTATATTTACAACCTTTCAAAAGAGCTTGTGCGACTGGGTGTCGAAGTCGATGTAATGGTTGGTCCACCCTACCCTGATCCGCTCGAGGATTGGGCTACAGTTTATAAAATTGAAAACCTCAATTTGTGGTCCATCAATACCAGGGAAATACCCACTGAAAAACTCCACCGCATCTTTTCCCCCTGGAATTTTCTCGATTATTTAATGACAAGGTTTTATATCTTCTATGAAATGGCAACCTTTAGCTTCAAGGCTTTTTTCGCTTTAAAAATAATTCTCAAAACCAAAAGATACGACATTATCCATGACATTCAGACCCTGGGCTGGGGAACAATACCGATGATGGCCTACGGCATACCCATTGTAACCACCGTTCACCATCCTCTCACCAAGGACCGGGAGGCCGATTTGATGAAAGATTTCGGGCTCTGGGAAAAAACAACTACAATTCTTTTTTATCCCCTGGTGATGCAATCATTCGTTATAAAGAGAGTGGACCGGATTATTACCTCTTTTAAAGAGGGCGTCGACGAATTAGTCAGGGCTTTCAGGGTCAGCAAAGATAAAGTATCTGTGGTTTATAACGGGATGGATGTCGAACTCTTCAGGAATACGGGCGAAAAAAGGGAGGAAAATGCCCTTCTTTTTGTGGGAAACACCGAAGATAGCAAAAAGGGCCTTATCTACCTCCTTGAAGCGCTGAAACTGCTGCCTGAGGATATAACCCTGGCCATTGTCGATGACGGCCCGCCAATAAAACATACAGCGGCTGATTTGATCAAAAAAATGAACCTGGGTCACAGGGTAACCTTTACAGGAAAGTTAAGTTACGAAGAACTGGTTAGCATCTACAGCCGGAAAACTTTACTGGTGATGTCTTCTCTCTTTGAGGGGTTTGGCCTTCCCGCTGTAGAAGCGATGTCCTGTAAAACTGCTGTTGTCACAACCACGTCAGGCGCACTCAAAGAAGTGGTAACCCCGGATTGTGGCATCCTTGTCTCTCCGAAAGATCCCGTCGCTCTCAGTGATGCTGTAATGAAGCTTCTTGGCGACAAAAAGCTACGCCTTGAGATGGGAGAACTGGGCCGCAAGAGGGCCGTGGAGAATTTTTCCTGGCCTGTGGCAGCAAAAAATACCCTGGCAGTTTACCGGCAGGTCATTGAAGATTACGGGAAAGGTAAATAAAGCCTGCCTGCTCACCTTCCCCTGTCAACTAACCGGGGAAGGTGTTTCAGACATCCTTATTAAATATCTATAGCTAATAATATTTACTCGAACCTCTTAAACTTGCAGCCTGGAAAAATCAGCCAGCCGGTTGAAAGTTCCCTTTAGAGCAGCCAACAGGTTTAGTCTGTTTTTGCGCAGTTTTTCATCTTCAGCCATCACCATCACACTATCGAAGAAATGGTCAATCGGTTGCTTAAGGATCTGAAGCTTTTCCAAGATCAGGGCCGGATCTTCCTGGTCTTTGAGCGCGTTTTCCACTGCCTGCAGGGTTCTGAGCAGTTCTTTTTCGGCAATGTTTTCAAATAGCGCCTTTTCAACCTTGCCACCTTCAGCTTTGTCGGCCAGGTTGGCCACCCGGTTGTAGGCAACAATCACTTCGTCGAGCAACGGACCATTTAAGTAGTCTTTCAGCACAACTGCTTTGTTAAAGATTTCGGCCACCGTTTTAAACGGCACACCCAATACAGCTTCAATCAAACCATGTTCAATCTCTTTTTCCTGCAGGGCAAAGCGAACGCGCTGCAATAGAAAATCAGCGAGTTGAGTCTGCAGTTCAGCTTTTTTCGAATCATCAAGCTTCAAAGCATCGTTAATTGTTTCAAGCCCAATACCGATATATTCATCAACAGTTAACTGCAGCCCGAAGCTGTTTAAAATTGCAATTGCCCCCTGGGCCTGTCGGCGCAGGGCATAGGGATCCTGGGAGCCGGTTGGTTGGATGCCAATCGCAAAGCAACCGGCCAGGGTATCGATGCGGTCAGCCAGCGAAACCAGAGCGCCTTCAAGAGTTTCAGGCACCCGATCACCGCTGAAACGGGGCAGATAGTGTTCATAAATGCCTGTTGCCACCGCTTCTGTTTCGCCGCTGAGGCGGGCATACTCGCGGCCCATTACTCCCTGCAACTCGGGAAACTCCTTCACCAGGCTGGTAACCAGGTCTGCTTTGCAGAGATGGGCTACCCTTTTGGCCGCTTCAATCTGCCCGGCCGGCAGCTTAAGCGCTTTGCCCAGCTTACCGGTCAGCTCGATCAAACGCTGCCTTTTTTGATCAAGGGTGCCTAACGATTCTAAGAAAACTACACTCTTAAGTTTTTCTACATAGTTTTCAAGCGGGACCTTACGATCTTCATCAAAGAAAAACCGTCCGTCAGCGAGACGAGCTGAAAGCACCTTGGCGTAACCCTTGCGGATATTCGGGTTAAAAAGGTTATTGCTGATCCCGACAAAGGAGGGCATCAGACGGCCGCTCTCTTTTTCGATAATCGGAAAATAGCGCTGATGGTACTGCATTGAGGTTATTGGCACCTCCTGCGGCAGATCGAGGTAGGCCGGATCAAAAGCCCCGTCAACGGCAACCGGATACTCAACCAGGTAGGTAACCTCCTCCAGTAAGCCTTCATCAATCAGGGCTTTCCCACCCTGTTCTTCAGCTTTCTGGTTCAGCTGCTCCAGGATCATCTCCCGCCGTATAAGCGGATCAACTACCACATATTTATCGGCGAGGAGCTTAAAGTAATGGTCGGTGCTATCGACATTAAAAGGACCGGGCGCCAAAAAGCGGTGGCCATAGGTTGCCCTTTCCGCCTCAATCCCGGCATAGTTGAAATGAACCGGTTGAGTGCCATAAAGTGCCAGCAACCAGCGAATTGGCCGGGCAAAGCGCACCTCTTTCTGCTGCCAGTACATCGGCCGTGGAAAAGAAAGCTTCTGGATCAGTTTCGGCAACAACTCTGCCAAAAGCTCCGGCGTGGGGCGTCCACGGGTCTCCTTATCGATCATAATGTAAAAAGCCCCTTTAAGTTCTTCCTGGCGCACAGCATCAAGCTTAAGGCCGTGCCCCTGAATAAAGCCCAGCAGGGCCTTGGTCGGATTCTTCTGGTCGTCATAGGCCCGGTCCGCCGGGGGTCCTTTAATCTGCTCGACCAGGTCGGGTTGCGATTCTTCCAGCTCCTCGACCATCAGGGTCAGGCGCCGGGGCGTTCCCCAGGCCTCTATCGTTTCATGTTTCAGGCGGTAATCAGCCAGCAGCTCGGCAGCCGCTTTTTTTAGCTGTTCCAGCGCTCCGGGGATAAAACGCGAAGGGATCTCCTCGCAACCAATTTCAAAAAGAAATTTATAGGCTGTAGTCATTAGCGGGCACCTCCGGTCAGCAGGGGATAACCTGCCTCTTCTCTTTGTTTCAGGTAACCTTCGGCACAGAGGCGGGCCAGGGTGCGCACCCTGCCGATGTAGGCGGCTCGCTCAGTAACACTGATTGCTCCTCGGGCATCAAGCAAGTTAAAGGTATGTGAGCATTTGAGAATATAGTCATAGGCCGGGTAAACCAGGTTCAGTTCCAGCAGGCGCTTGGCCTCACCCTCATAGCTGCTGAAAAAACCAAACAACAGATCCAGATCAGCATGATCAAAGCTGTAGGCAGATTGTTCCCATTCCACTCGCTGGAAAATTTCACCGTAGGTGATGTCGCCGGTCCAGATCAGATCAAAGACATTGTCGCAATCCTGTAAATACATGGCGATGCGCTCCAAGCCATAAGTCAGCTCCACCGGCACCTGTTCCACATCAAAACCGCCCACTTGCTGAAAGTAGGTGAACTGGGTAATCTCCATCCCATCAAGCCAGACCTCCCAGCCCAGCCCCCAGGCACCGAGCGTCGGCGCTTCCCAGTTATCTTCGACAAAGCGGATGTCGTGCTCTAATGGATCCAGCCCCAAGTAAGCTAGGCTGTCTAAGTATTGCTGCTGAATATCGGCCGGGGCCGGCTTGATAATCACCTGGTATTGGTGGTGTTGGTAGAGGCGGTTGGGGTTTTCACCGTAGCGCCCATCAGCCGGGCGGCGCGAAGGCTCGACATAGCCCACCGACCAGGGCTCCGGGCCAAGAGATTTTAAAAAAGTAGCCGGGTTCATCGTGCCGGCCCCTTTTTCGACATCGTAGGGCTGCCAGATCAGACATCCCCTGGAGGCCCAATATTCCTGGAGCTTAATCATGATTGTTTGCAGGTCCAAATTTCTTCCTCCTTCAGATACGGGCCGGAAAATATAAAAATCCCGTCCCTGGCTATATACCATAGGGACGGGATCTAGTCCCGCGGTTCCACCCTACTTGACCCCGAATGCTAAAGGGCCCGCTTCATTAATGCCCGACTCAGGAACGCCATTCACCGGTATTTTACCGGGCTTTCACCAACCCCGGCTCGCTGCCAGACCATTATAAATCCGGCTACTTAAATTCCCTCATTGCCTGAATGTCTATGTAATTAACTTGAATAGTAACAACCACCGTCTTTTTTGTCAACATGCAGACAGTCTGCTAATAATATTTAATATTGGGGCATTCACCAAATGAGGCACCTAATGATAGCTTCAACTCTTGATTATTTTAAGGATTACTGTAAAATAAATATGTATCATATATATAAAAGTGGCTTATGATAGCACGGGAGGCAGCTTAAAGTGCAGATAAGAGCGAAAAATAGTTTCACTGACCGGGCAGGTCATATTAGTTGCACCAAGATCGATACCATCCAGGTAAATCTTGGCCGCCTATGCAATCTTAGCTGTACCCATTGCCATCACGCCGCTTCCCCAGACTCAACTGAAGTAATGCCCTGGACAGTAATGGTAGCAATTATTGCAGCTGTCGATCAGGCAGGCATAAAAATTGTTGACATCACCGGAGGCGCAAAGGAAGTAGTCGATGCAGAAACGGACCAAACCCTAGGCGTAGCCCTTCTCAGTATTGAAGGCGGAGAGGTGATGACCGTGCTTCAGGTAGCTATGCTCGGTAAATTACCCTACTCCGCTATTCGCGACGGGGTTTTTGCCCACCCTACGCTGGCTGAATCACTTAATAACCTCTTTATGTCTCTCGACAGTTAAAACTGATCCTTTCAACGAAGATTGACCATTAAGCTATTATCTATAAGACTTGCCAGCTTGTTTCCTTCTTACCCGAATCCAACATCAGCGATATTCTGGATTCGGATGATCAAAGCGACATCCGTCCACCAATAGCTACGCTGGTTGCCATGCGCCGGAATGCCGCCTCTATCTTTTAGTATTTTGGCTAGATGCAGATCCAAAAATATTCAAGGTACGCCGGAGAATTAATGACTCTGATATCAGATGGGATATGGTTATGGTTACCTTTAAAAAAGCGAAATAGTTCATCTCCGGCCTCATAAACAAACCCGCACCGCCCTTCACTCTTATCCTGATTGATACGCTCCACCCAGTAGCTTTTCACCAGACCGGCAGTGCCGATCGATTCGTACCACTGCAAATCATAACTGAGCAATCCGGCTTCGCCCAGGCTAAGGATAGTATCAATAGCGGTAATAACGTCCGGTTGAAACATTTCTGCCCGCAGATTATGAGCTGTTACCTCTACATTCTGAAAGTGAAAGTTTTCGGTTTTTCCTTTGATGATAACGTTTGGAATGATAATTTTGCCGTCGTTCTCATTCCTGCGCTTCACCTCATCTGCGTAAGTCTGGTAAACTTGATTTAAGTAATTCTCAGTAACCTTTACAAAGCTAAGCGTTGTTTTATCCTTATATGGATAGTGATCCATCCTGAACACGCTTCTTTCAGACCAGCCGCCATCATAATAGGCGCTGTACCACCAATAGTCGTGCCCATTTAGATTTTTAATCACATGGGTATTTAAACTTTCATCAAAATTGTAGTTTAAATCAATATCTCCTTTATCGGACAGGTGAACGAGCACGTCGAAAAGAGAAAAATAGCCCGGCTTAAAGATATCCGGTCTGGTAGTTTCAACTTCTTCAGGAATAAAACTAAAATTGCCCAAGCCATCGATACTGACTGTGGCTGCCTCCTTTGCTTCCGTATCGCTGACCTGTCCTATAATCTGGCTAGCGGATGGGTCAATAACAGCAGGCGATGCTGAGTCTTCTGCCGGTACTGCCGGAGTAGCATCACCGCAGCCTGCAATAAAGGCAATTGAGATTAATAGCAAGGCCATTATAGTGAAGCCTTTTAATATCATCACGTTATCTCCTCCATATTTTTAACATAATTACTATAGTAACTATAGCATATTAAAATAAAGGACTGGATTTTAACCTTTCATTAAAACGCTCAAAGGAAAAAAAATGATTAATCACTTTAAGCTACTTTTTGGCTCCGGCGGCAGGGGTATTGAATTATCGCCCAGGTATCTGGCCCTGACCAGCGGCACGAGGAACGCCAACCCGGATATAACTAGAGCAAATAGGAGAGGTTTAATTCCAATCTGGATTAAAAGCACTAGCAGGCCTGCAATACTGATGTACTGTAACCAGGGGTAGAACGGGGCTGTAAATGTTGGCCTGTAATTGGGCTCTTTTTTCTTGCGGATCACCAACTGGGCCAGGTTGGCTAAAATATAACTGATTAATAGCATTGATGAAGCTATTTCGACAAGAGTGTCCAGAGGCAAAAAAACAATAGCCAGCAGGATTAGCAATCCGGTGCAAAAAATCGAATTTGAAGGCAAATTGCCTTTCTGGAGACCGGCACCCATAACATAAGGCAGCAATCCATCTCGACTCATTGCCAGAGGATAACGGGAGGCAGCAGCTATTCCTGCATTAGCAGTCGTAATAAAAGCCAGGAATGCTGCCAGTGAAGCGACGATCAAGCCGACATGCCCCATGGTGATGCCAGCGACGTCCGCAACGGGCGTAAAAGTCGTAATTAAAGCTTCTGCATCACTAACCCCCACAGTAACAACGACAACGGCAACGTAAATTAATGCAGTTACTAGAAGTCCGATAATCATGCCCAGCGGGATGTTTCTGCGCGGCCTCTTAACTTCTTCGGCCAAGCCGGTAATAACCAGCATACCGCCATATGATATAAAAATGAACCCGGCTGTGGCCAGAACAGGCTTAAACCCTGACGAAAAGAAAGGCACAAAATGATCCATGCTAATCGAAGGGCTACTGCTAATGATAAAAACCCCGATCAACCCGAGCAATAATGCGGTAAAAAAAAGCTGTGCAAAGCCGACAATTTTGATACCGAGCAAGTTAATGACAACAAAGATTAAACAGGCAGCCACAGCAACTACTTTCGGGTTAAAACCAGTAAAGGCAGTACTATACAGACCAATGCCAAGTAGGGCGTAGGAACTTTTTAATGTAATGGCAAACCACCGGGAAAAACCGGCAATCGAACCGATTGAATAACCGATACCCCTGCTGACAAAAAAATAAATACCGCCTGCTTTTGGCATGGCAGTTGACAGCTCGGCAGCGCTCAATAATGTAGGCAGGGCAATCATTGCAGCTAAACCATAGGAAAGAATTACGGCTGGGCCTGCCCGGCTAAAAGCGATTCCGGGTAGGACAAATAGCCCGGCAGCGATCATAGAACCGGCAGTGATCATAATAACATCAATTAACCCTAGTTCCCTTTTCAGCAAACGGATCATTCACCCAGCCGGAATTATTTATTGATCAACCTAATCACCTTATAACTGTAACATTGCAAAACTCAAGATTCAATAGTTATTGATCATCCTTTCAGCCAGAGATCAAAGAATAGGTTAACTTGAACTTGTGTAAAACTGAAAGTAATATTTTAACACCCTGGTAATCTTAGGGCTATGTGCGGAAAAAGTAAATTAAAAGGCTGGGTTTTTGATATACAGTGTAATCATCTTGTAATCAATGTTTTACTTAGCTCCAAATAAGCCAGATTAGAACATAGCCCGTTGTCACAGCAGCCAGCGTAAAGGGAACGCTTATTCTCATGAACTCTCCTGCTTTAACTTCATAGCCTTCTTTGCGTAATATTCCAAGCGCTGCAATATTAGCGGAAGCTCCTATGGGCGTAAGGTTTCCGCCCAGTGTCGCGCCTGAAAGCAACCCAAAGTACAGCAATGTCGGATCAATACCTAATATGCTTGCAATACCGGCCACCACCGGCAGCATAGTAGCAACATAAGGAATGTTGTCTATGAATGCGGAAAAAAATACTGATGCCCACACGAGAAGCGAGTAAATCAGAAAAAGATTGTTATTGCTGACCTTCACGAAAAACTGAGCTATAACCCCTACAACTCCAGCTTCAGTAATTCCGGCAATTACTATAAATAAACCAGCCAGAAGCATAAGGGTAAAATAATCGATATCTTTGAGTATAATTTTCACCAGTTTATAGTTCCTCGACGCTATTAGTTCTCTTGTTAGGCCAACTACAAATAAAGCCATACAAATCATACCGTTTGTTATACCAGGTTTGTCAGGAATAAATGAGGCCAGTATGAGCAGAACAATTGTTCCACCAAGTAAAATTGTTGGAAAATAATCATTCACAACAGCTTTGTCTTTCACGTTAATCGGACGATCATCCCTCCTGAATAGATAGAAAAGAACAAACGTGGCAACTATCGCACAAATTTGGACAACCCAAAACAGACCCGGTTTTGCCCTGTAAACAAAGAAATCGAGGAAGTCAAGATTTGCATAGCCGCCCAGGAGAATCGAGGTTGTGTCCCCCACCAAAGTGGCTGCCCCCTGGAGGTTGGACGAAATAGAGATGGCAATTATGCTGGATACCGGAGAAATATTAAGCTTTTTTGCTATGGTTATTGCAATTGGGGCAACCATCAGGACTGTTGCGACATTATCAACAAAAGCGGAAATTATACCTGCAAATAATGCCAACGATATAATGGCCCATTTTACATTTGACCTTTTTTCAATAATAATATCAGCAAGCAATGATGGCATTTTAGATTCTATGAAAAAGAAGACTACTCCCATGGTGCCCGCAATCATCATGATCACATTCCAATCAACAGCGGAAAACACCTTCTCTAAAGGTAATATTCCTAATGAAACAAACAATATGGCTGCGGATAGAGCGACAAAGGCCCTGAATTTAGGCAATACCAGTAATAGCGCATACATTAAAACAAAAATTAACAGGGCTTGGATCATGATTTAATCCTTTACAAGGATTTATAGATTATATGACACTCGTGCTATTCTATCAGGCGAGGGTTATATTTTCAACTTAAAGAGCTACTTTACTTATTAATCGCATTTTGATTCTTATAAGTTGTTTTGCTTGCCATCAAACTCGCGGATATGACGAAACGCCCTTTCAATGGGAAAAGGGGCTAAGCAGCCCCCCTGATATTAATGATTCTGATGTAAACTAGCCCATCAAAGTATCGGACTAGGAAAACTCTTTTTCCGCTTCGCTGACGATCTCGCGTAAGGTTGATGCCACCGCATCAGGCAGTGGATCCGGCTGGTGTGTAGCCAGGATCTCCTTCGCAAACTCATTACAGCGGGTATGCATATCTTTTCCGCCGGCATCTTTCCAGACCCCGCGGGTGTTGCGGTCGATCAGCTGGCTTTGTGACTGGTTCTGTTTAAAGTAATCAAAGGTGTGCTGGTGGGTGACGAATTCACCGCCGATACCAACTTCCCTGATCACATCTACCGCCAGGGTTTCGTCGTTAACCGGAACCCCGTCCAGCATCCGCCTGATCATGCGGACAAACTCATTATCGGCAACCAGCAGGCCAAAGTCCATGGTCATTCCCAGCTCCACCATCCCAAGGCCGTAGATCATGTTGGCACCTGCCAACGCTGCAGCCATGAGGGTCAGAGTCCTTTCCTGACCGGCCTGAAGGTCGCCCAGCTTACTGTCAGTCTATGAACCGGCCAGGAAGCTGGGTATGCGGTAGCTTTTGGCCATGGCCGCCACACAAGCACCGAGCATGGCCATCTCCGGGCAGCCGACAGTTGCGGTGCCGCGGCGCATCTCCATCATCGTTGTCGAACTGCCGTAGATGTTAGGGGTGCCCGGATTGGTTAGCTGGCTGAGGCAGATGCCGGCCAGTACCTCGGCGTTATGGGTTACCAGGGTGCCCGCTAAAGTAACAGGGCTGGTGCCGCCGGCCAGGGCCATGGAGAGCACGTTAACCGGGATCTCCTGCCGGGCGTAGGCGATGATTGTTTCGCAGGTTTCGCGGGCCAGTGACAGCGGACTCTGAGGGCAAACATCGGCCGAGATAATCGGCCGGGCGCGCAAATTATCTTTGCTGCCGACGACGGTCGAGGCCATGTCAATGATCAGTTCGGCCAGCCGGAAGTTAAAAGGGGCCGTGCTGCAGTGCTTCGAGGTGTTTGAGATCATCGCCTCGAAGTTGTGCAGCGGGAAGATAGATTGGTTTACATCGCGTGGTACAACCGGGCAGTCAAGGATATCGTACTGATCGAGATAGTCAACCAGCTTTGAAACATCTTCCGTATCTTTCTTGGTTGATTCGCGGATTGAACCATCTTCTAAATCAGCCACCTGCACGCCGCAACTGAAGTTGCAGAAGCCGACCCGCCGGCCACCCATCACATAATCGTGCTGTGGGTTACGCGCCGCCATCACAAAACTGGGGGGTGCGGAACGGATGCAGTTCTCAACCACGTGGGCAGGGAAATAGACTGTCTTACTGGCTTTATCGACTGTGCAGCCGCCACCGTGGTAGATTTCAAGGGCAACTTCACTGTAAACTTTAATACCGGTATGTTTCAAAACTTCTAAAGTGGCATCGTGAATACGGTCTACCGCCGTGTCGGAGATGCAGTTTAGGCCGAATCCTTCAACCATCGTTTCGGCTGCTGCTTTGCTGCGTCTCAATTTTGAAAACCTCCTTTTACCCTTAAAAACAGGGCTATCTTACTGCCTCAATGCCGCAGAAATCATACCATATCCGAGAATCACCGGTCAAACAGATCAGCTTATAACCATTTTTTACGGCGGAAATACCCAAGGAGCACAATTGCTGTAAGGCCCATCAGACCCAGGGCAAAGGGATAGCCGTAAAACCATTCCAATTCGGGCATAAATTTAAAGTTCATGCCGTAAATACCGGAAATCAGGGTCAGGGGAATAAAAATGGCCGCAAATATTGTGAGAACTTTCATCACTTCATTCAAACGGTTGTTGACGCTCGAGAGATAAATATCAAGCATGCCGGAGAGCATCTCACGGTAGATTTCAATAGTATCGATGATCTGCACCACGTGTGAATACACATCCCGCAGATGCAGGGAAATTGATTTATTAACAAAAATCGACTCTGATTGTTCGAGACCAATTAAAGCTTCGCGCAGCGGCCATGCTGCCTGCCTGATGCCAATCATGTCACGTTTGAGAGCGTGAACTGACTGCAGTGTTTTTTCATCGGGTTTTTTAAGGATTGATTCTTCCAGGATTTCAATTCGCTCACCCGTTTTTTCAAGCACTACAAAATAGCGGTCGACGATGATATCAAGCAGGGAATAAACCAGGTACTCTGCTCCAAGAGCCCTAACCCCACCCCTGTTCGCCTCCAACCGTTTTCGCAGCAGGGTAAAGTTATCTGCTTCCCGTTCACTGACGGATATGACGTAGTTACTGCCGATAACCAGGCTTACATGTTCCGATTCAACGGCATCTTCGTGTTCACTGTATTCAAGAGCTTTGCAGGCGATGTAAGTATACCCTTCGTAATCTTCCTGTTTCGGTCTCTGGTCGGTATTCAGGATATCTTCCAGGGTGAGTTGATGCAAACCAAAAAAATCGCCCAAACCCTGGAGCAAATCAATCCGGGCTAACCCATCAATGGTAACCCAGAGAACCGGGGCTCCTTCCTGTAAGAATTCAAGGCATTCATCTAGGCGATCGGTTTTTTTCTCCCAGAAAATATCTTCACCAAAGCCGCAGACCGTTACAATGCTTATACTGCTCTTGAGGTCGCCAACGTGGAGCAGGGTTCCGGGAGGTAATCCTGCTTTGTGTGATTGTCTGATCATCTTCTTCATGATGTGCTCACCGCTTTCAGCTGAACATATTCTTCAGCCTGACTGCTGAAAAATTTATAGATCCGTTCCCCGAAGTCCCTGGCTTCGGCATAAGCGCCATGACCAAGGTCGGGGTAAATATATAAACTGCTTCCGATGATGGCATCGGCAATCTCCTGCTGCACTTCGGCACCGCCAACGATCCGATCCGCCCCGCCTCCAATCACAAAGGTTGGCGCCTTGATACGGGCCAGCTCGCTGTATGCATCATGGTTGCGGCAAGACTCAGCCTGTATAATAAAGCGCTCCTTTGACTTTAACCTGCTTAATCTTTTGATCAACCAGTAAAAGGGGCGCACTCTCTTTAAATAATTTTCTGTCTGGCTTTTCTCCAGGGTATCAATAGTCATCTCATCATAGCATTCTTCTTCCGCCAACCTGATCCATTCGGCTATCACCGTTTGCAGGGTTTCATTCTGCCGCGAAACAGTAATGACCAGGGCTAATTTTGCGATCTTCCCGGGAAAGTCAACAGCCAGCCACTGGGCGATCATGCCGCCCTGGGAAACGCCCATTACATGCGCAGTTTCAATCGCCAAGTAATCCATAACCCGGGCAAGATCTGCCGCCATCTTCCTGGTTGTATAACCCGGCTCAAGTTCGTTCTTCCGGCTGATGACATAAACCCGGAAATCACCGGCCAGAAAGCGGTAAATAAACCTTAAGAGCAGCCCGGTACCCTTCACGGTTTTCAACCCGTCACCGAGCCCGGGAATCATAATCAGCGGAGTTTTACCCCGGCCAAAAACCACATAATCGGTGGTGCAGCCATCTAATTCAATAGTTTTTTCTTCAATTTTCAACAACTTCCTGAGCATGAAGTTTGCCTCTCTTAGTTCGCAACATAAGATCCGACTAAATAATTCTTTGATCATATAAATATCTCCTGCAGTATTTTTTAATGATCCTGCTTTCTGAAGTATTACCAAAAAGGCTGTATAATTGTAATCAAGGGGACTTTTAAGCTTATTTTTTTTCGATTATCAAGGATCAGAAAATGGAGGGTCAGTAATGCGAAAAAAAATTGATATTTCAATCCTGGTTGATCAGTACATCAGCCGGTTCCCCGCAGAAATTCAGGAAAGACTGCTGATGATCAGGGCTATCATCAGGCAGGCTGCCCCTGAAGCGGAAGAAACATTTGCTTACCAGATGCCGACCTACCGTCTGGGGGATAACCTGGTTCACTTTGCTGGTTATAATAATCATATCGGTTTTTACCCGACACCCAGCGGAATCGCTGCCTATGCAAAAGAACTCTCCAGCTACAGGTGGGCAAAAGGCTCCATCCAATTCCCTCACAATAAACCTCTGCCAACTGATCTTATTCGCCAAATTGTAGAGCACCGGGTTGCCGAAAACAGTAGGGGGGGCACCCAAAAGGGAAAGCAAATATCCTTGACTGACAAAGCTGTTGAAAAAGCCACTGGTAAAGGCTGGGATGAATGGTTCAGTATCCTCTACCAGGAAGAAGCTGATAAATTACAGCACAAAGAAATTGCACTACTATTATCGAAAAAGTTCGGAGTTGACGGCTGGTGGGCCCAGAGCATCACTGTTGAGTATGAACGGCATCTGGGCAAACGTCAGGTAGGTCAGGCTAAAAGTGGTACCTTCCAAACAGCGGTAAGCAAAACCATGCCCGGAAGCCTGGACCAGGTTTTTAATCTGTGGTTGGAAGCGGTAAAGGATACTGAAGAGTTTAATTCAATTCCGCTGGCTGAAAAGCCTGCGATCAGTAAAACTGAAAAATGGCGTTACTGGAGAGCCAATCTAAAGGATGGCAGTAAGATAACAATAACAGTTGGTTTAAAATCTGAAGATAAGTCTATGCTGACTTTCAGTAACGAAAAACTGAAAGATCAGGATGCCATTGAACCCTGGAAAGCATTCTGGAAAGACTACTTAAAGAAGCTATGAATTCAATCATATTGATCTTCATAACAAATTGATGTATTATATGTATGAAGGAGTTGATGACAATGCGTACTACTTTAAACCTGTCTGAGCTAATCGTTAAAGAAGTTGAAGCTCTTTACGGTTCCGAGAATCGGTCAAAAGCGGTTGAAAAAGCCCTGGAAGATGCTATCAGGCTGAAAAAGCTGTATGCTTTTATGGCTTTAAAAGGCCGGGTAGAAATTGACGAAGAAGCAGTAAGAAAAATCAGATTAGCGGAGCTATATGAA
The DNA here is from genome assembly GCA_016874655.1 of Bacillota bacterium. Classification (GTDB taxonomy): domain Bacteria; phylum Bacillota; class Dethiobacteria; order DTU022; family DTU022; genus UBA993. The sequence continues at coordinate 30,093 of VGTO01000019.1, forward strand.
AATGAAGATAATCGTTGACACATCGGTATGGATTGAATACCTGAAAAACCGACCATCAGTAACAGAAAAACTTGACCAATTATTGCTGGCTGGGACTATCGTCACAGTGGGTCCGGTGATCGCTGAAATATTGCAGGGTGCAAAAACAGAAAAAGATTACCGGCTTCTAGAAAAAAATATCGGTGGCTTACCCCTGATAGAAACCAAGGTTGAAGATTGGATCAAGGCGGGTAAAATCTCATATGAATTAAGGAAAAGAGGAATTACTATTCCTTTAACCGATTGTTTGATAGCAGCAGTTGCTATCCACCAAAATGCTTCGGTCATGACCTATGATCGGCATTTTGAAAACATTCCGAACCTGCAACTTGAAGTGCACTAAAGGGGTCAGGTCTTGCAATACGACATCAACTCAGACCTGACTTTATTAACTTGCATTTGACACTGCCAAACAACACATAAAAGCCGTTCTTGTATATTCTATATTGCCTAAGAACCGTGCTGATGTGTATTGGTCAATATCGGAAAAAGTGACTACTGCTTTTGAGGTACAGGTATTGGTAATTTTGTTTTCAGCAGCACGATCTCAATCGCAAGCAGCAGTGCCAGCAGGTAAAAGCTGACCCCAAAACCAACCGTTTCACCGATTCTTCCGGAGAGTATGGGTCCAATGAAGAAGCCCAGCCCCCAGAAGAGGTAAAAAGCCCCTGAGATCGTTCCCTTAAGTGAATCGGCTACCGACTCATTAAGGTAAGCCATCGCCGATACCGAAAACATACCCAAACCAAAACTGGCCAGCAATCAGCAGTTAGATCGGGGGCGACTGCAGCGGAGAGAAAAAAGCAAGGCCAACTGCGGCAAAAAAGAGACCCCAGATCATTACCCCCCGTCGCCCCTTTCGATCGGAGAGCGACCCGGCAGCCAGTTGCGACAGACTGACGGCGATATAGAATAGCGAAAACATCAGGCTGATCATTGTCTGGCTAAAACTCTTATCAGTGATCAGGAAGGCGGGGATAATCGTTAACATCAGGCCATAAGCTGCGCCGTAGAGCGCAATCCCGATCAAAACTGCCAGCACACTGCTTTCAGAGAGCAAAGAAAGAAGTTTTCTAAAATTAAACCGTTCAGCACTGATTTCCGGGCGAAAATCTTCAACGAACAGATACATAATCAATGCCCCGGCGAAGCTGACTACTGCAAAGAAAACGAATGCCCTGTCTCCCTGTTCAGCGCTGCGGACTAAGAGCATCCCCAGAAGCGGACCGATACAAAGCCCGAGATGAAGCGAAGCATTGTATAAGCCAATAACCTTTCCCTTCGTTTCCGCGTACTGCAGGGAAAGCAGGGCCGGCGCCAGGGCCCAGATCGGCACCTCACCGATACCCTGCAAAAACCGCCCCATCAGGATCTGATTTGAAGTTTTTGCACCAAGATAAAGCAGGCCAACCACTCCGCAGATCAAGTAGCCGGCAATTAAAAGTTTTTTGAAGCCGA
>VGTO01000020.1 GCA_016874655.1 Bacillota bacterium
CAGGAAGGCGAGATTATCAGGGTTGGTGAATCAACAAGCCGGCAGATTGATGTGCGCATTATCGCTGCAACCAATGCTGATTTGGAAAAACAGGTTGAAAAGGGACTCTTTCGTAGTGATCTCTACTACCGTCTCAATGTTTTTCCAATCCAGATTCCCCAACTGGCGAATATTAAAAGTGATATACCGCTTCTGGCCAACCATTTTGTGTCGCGGTACGCCCAGGAATATGGTCGTCACAAGGTAGAGCTGGCCCCGGAAGTATTTCGAAAACTAAAAGCTTATGAATGGCCTGGTAACATCCGGGAACTGCAGAATGTAATGGCCAGGGCGGTCATCAACTTAGGTCGCCAGGAACAGCAGATCAAAGAAGAACATCTGGTTATGCCGGCTTCAGCGCCCATCAAAGAAGCGGCGACATTAAATGAACCACTGGTTGGTAGCTTAAAAGAACTCCATCAGGCCTGGGAAAAGAAAATTATGGAAACGGTCCTCAGTGAGACAGACGGCAATAAAGCTGAAGCGGCAAGAACCCTGGATATTTCAATTCGTAACCTCTACAACAAACTTCATCAACACAAAATGATCTAATAACCCCATTTTTGGTATGAAAATTGCTTTAATCTATTTCCCGAAAGAGATTTTCTGACAATCTGCAATATTTTGCAGGCAAACAATTGCTCTTTGCAAGATATTGCAAGGGAGTGGGCAATAATGGATAGACAGATTTCTGAATTCAGATTACATGGCCGGGGTGGTCAGGGCATTGTTATAGCTGCTTCGGTATTTGCTGAAGCGGTTTTTCGAGACGGCCACTACGCCCGTGCTTTTTCGCTTTTTGGCGCGGAGAGAAGGGGGGCACCGGTAACGGCCTTTATCCGGGCTGGTACGGAACGCCTGATGCCGCGCAGTCGGATCTATAATCCTGACTGTGTGGTGGTTTTTGATGCGACAATCAGTGGGAGCACTTTGTATGCCGGCTTGAAGGATGACGGCTTACTGCTTCTAAATGCCGGACCCGGCTGGCCGGAAACAGTTCCGCAGGAACTTTTTGAAAACCAAAGCTACCGGATCTACCAGGTTGACGCCCGCGAAATCGCCTGGAAACATAAGCTGGCCATTGGTAGTTTTCCAATGGTCAATACCGTAATGTTGGGGGCCATGGCCAGAGTCAGTGGCCTGGTATCAATTGATACTTTACTTAAGTCGATTAAACAGCGGGTATCGGCCAGCATTGATGCCAATGTGAAGGCAACCATCGATGGCTATGAAAATGTCGAGGAGGTGTCGGGCTTTGTTACAGGCACCATTTAAAGAAACGGCAGCCTATGCCTGCGGCACAACGGCAATTTCAGTTAACAAAACCGGAGAATGGCGCTTTTTAACTCCGGAAAGACAGTTCCGCCAATCACCCTGCCGCCAGGGCTGCCTCCTGCAGGGCGAAGTTCCGTCTTGGCTGGATGCCGTAAAGAGGGGCCGGTGGGAAGAGGCATGGCAGATCATGAGCCATAATAATCCTTTCCCAGCATTAACCGGATACGTCTGTTTTAACCCCTGTCAGGAGAACTGTAACCGTGATCAGCTCGATCAGGGGATTGCGATCCGGGAGGTGGAAAAAGCGATCGGTGAGTGGCGGCTGAAAAACTACGAGCCATCAAAAGCGATTATGAAGAAGAAGAGAAGGATTGCCGTGATCGGTTCGGGTCCGGCGGGATTGAGTTGTGCTTATTATCTTACGCAGGCGGGTTATATGGTAACTGTCTATGAGCGTTCTGCACAACTCGGCGGGATGCTGGCCCTTGGTATCCCCGAATACCGTTTGCCGCATAGAATCCTGAAACGGGAGTTGGAAATCCTGAGCAGTGAAGGAGTTGTTTTTAAAACTAACACAAGCCTGGGTAGTGATCTAGTGCTTAATGATCTTTATCAAGAATATGACCAGGTTTTCCTGGCTACCGGAGCCTGGATTCCGCGGATGTCCGGCCTACCGGGAGAAGATAGTGATCATGTTTACAATGCGCTTGATTTTTTAAGTAACTATAACACTGGTGTGCTGCAAAAACTGGGTAGTTCTGTTGTGGTTGTCGGCGGAGGTAACGCGGCCATTGACAGTGCCCGCACTGCTCTGCGTGTCAATGGAGTCCACCATGTAACTCTGCTTTACAGACGCAGCCGGTTAGAGATGCCGGCTGATCAGAGTGAAGTGGAGGCTGCTGAGCGAGAAGGGGTTGAGCTAATATTTAATGTACTGCCGCGTAGTATCGAAACGAAGGGTGGCCGGGTCAAAGGAGTGACTGTCGATCACAGTCGGACCGATCGATACGGTCTGCTGGTAGACAGTTCCACTAGTTTTTGCAGGGAATGCGATTCGGTAATTATGGCTCTCGGGCAACTTGCGGATTACAGCCTGTTTGGGACTCTAGCCAGTAAGCAAACTCTATTCGCCGGTGGCGATCTGATCAGCGGCCCGGCCACTGTACCGGAAGCGATTAGGGCCGGCAGACTGGCGGCCATGGCGATCCGGTCTGTCTACGAGGATTTCGAGGTTTGCGAACAGGAAATACTTGCTGGAGAAGTGGTCTCATTTGAAGCTTTGAACCTGGCAGCAAAGGTTAATTTAGAGCTGCAACAGAAAGAGGCTGAACCGCAGCGTGAAGCAGAGCGCTGCCTGGGTTGTGGAACCTGTAACTCCTGCGGAATCTGCTATCTGTTCTGTCCTGATGTCGCTGTTGATCAGGTTGACGGTAAATTTGAAGTTAACCTTGATTACTGCAAAGGTTGCGGGATTTGTGTTAAAGAATGCCCTGCACAGGCAATGGTGATGAAAGGAGGCGGCAGGTGATGGCTTTTCAAATGATCAGCGGCAGTCAAGCCGCAGCAACAGCGGTACAGAGGGTCGGGGTCGACCTCGTCGCGGCCTACCCGATTACACCACAGACAGCTATTGTGGAAGCGCTTGCTGATTTTTCTGCTAAAGGAGAGCTGGGTGGTGAGTTTGTCAGCGTCGAATCAGAATATGCAGCCCTGGCTTGCTGTAATGGAGCGGCTGCAACCGGAGCAAGGGTTTTCACCGCAACTGCATCGCACGGCCTGGCTTACATGCATGAGATGATCCATTGGTGCAGTGGAGCCCGGTTTCCGATCGTCATGGTTAACGTTAACCGCACCATTGGCGCACCCTGGTGCCTCGACCCGGACCAGGGTGACAGCTTGAGTCAACGGGATACCGGTTGGTTGCAGCTATACTGTGCCAATGCCCAGGAGGTTTTCGACATGGTAATCCAGGCTTTTATCATCGCCGAAGAGCTGCTCCTGCCCTGCATGGTGGTTTTTGATGGTTTTTACATCTCCCATACCTATGAGGCTGTAGACGTGGCTGATGCGGATCAGGTGCGAAAACTGGTCGGTCCGCCGGCTTTTGCTCCCCAGGTGATTCCTGGCCAGCCGGGCAACCTGCACGGTTTGTCAACCGGTGAAACACACTTAAAACTGGTTAAAGACCGGCATCAGACGATGTTAAGGCTTCCAGTTTTATTTAATAAGATTAACAAGGCATTCGCAAAGCAGTTTGGCAGAAGCTACAATATTCTGGAGACACAGATCCCGTCTGGTGCTAAAAGAGCGATCGTTGCCGCTGGAGCGACTGCAGAAACAGTCAGATGGGCACTGCCAGTTTTGGCGGATACCGGTTTAATACAACTGCGTGTTTTCAGACCGTTTCCGGCTGCCGAAATCCGTCAGGTGATTGAAGAAAATGAATTAACCGAGCTGCTGGTTGTTGATCGCAACTGCTCAGTCGGAATGGGGGGGATCTTTGCCCAGGAACTGAGGAGTGCACTTTATGAGTTGCCTAAGCCGCCACAGGTTCGCAGCTTGATTCTGGCAGGCGGGGTGGATTTAACTGAACAAATGCTCGTCGATCTGCTTCAGACAACAGGGAACGAAGAAAACTTCGCCTTGAGGTGGGGGGATGAATTTTAATGAAAATCGCGGAAATAAACCGCCAGGATGAAATGATTTATCCGGGGCATAATGCCTGTCCCGGTTGTGGAGCGGCCCTTGCCGTCCGTTACCTGACCAAGGCGCTGGGTAAAAATATTGTTCTGGTGCTAACCGCTTCATGCTGGAGTATCATCTCCGGGATGCCGCCATTAACTGCGCTAAAGTGTCCAATTCTGCATTGTCCATTCCCCAGTGCCGGCTCAGTCGGTAGCGGAGTGCGCAGGGGACTGAATGCCAGGGGCCATCACGATACTACAGTGGTTGTGCTGGCCGGAGACGGAGGAACTTTTGACATCGGGTTGCAGGCCCTTTCCGGAGCCGCTCAACGCAACGAAGATTATATCTTTGTCTGTTACGACAACGAGGCCTACATGAACACGGGAATGCAGACCAGCTCGGCTACTCCTTTTGGAGCCCGTACCAATACAGCGCCCTATCCTCTCTACAAAGAGGGGGAAAAAAAAGATATTATGCAGATCATGGCTGCGCATACTGTTCCCTACGCGGCAACAGCTACAGTTGCTTTTCCGGCTGACCTGGAAGAGAAACTTAAAACCGCCCAGAAGGTCAAGGGCTTTCGCTTTATTCATATCCTGGCTCCCTGTCCGCCGGGATGGGGCACAGAATCTTCAGATACGATAGAAGTTTCCAGGTTGGCTGTGGCAACCGGTTTCTTTCCCCTTTATGAAGTTCGAAACGGCACCAACTGGAAACTGACTGTCCCCGCAGATATAAAAAGTGCTTCCCTCAGTCAATATTTAGGTCTTCAACGCCGTTTTAAGGAGATGGATGATCGCCGCTTGAACGAATTACAACACGAGATAAACCGGGATTACCAAAGGTTACTGGACCAGGTTGCTAAAGTTACTGCCGAGACCCAGCAATAAAATTTAGAATTATAATAAATTCTAAAATAATGAGCAGGATTTTTTCCGGAGAAGCAGAAAAAGAATTATTGTTACACAAAAGCAGAATTATTATAGGAGGTGTTTGGTTTGCGGGAAATTGCCGCGTCTGTCATCAGTGATCATGTGGCCGAGATGTGCCAGGATGCAAACATCTATCTGGGCGAAGATGTATTTGATGCCTTGAAGAAATCTCTTGAAACAGAAGAATCACCGACCGGTAAAGAAGTTTTAAAACAGCTGATTGAGAATGTCGAGATTGCCAAAAATGAGCAAATCCCGATCTGCCAGGATACTGGATTTGCTGTTTTTTTTGTCGAGTGGGGTCAGGAAGTTCACCTGACCGGCGGGTCGCTGGAGGAGGCGATTCACGAAGGGGTGCGCCGGGGTTACACAGAAGGCTACTTGCGCAAGTCGATTGTTGACGATCCGCTCTACAAACGTAAAAACACCGGAGACAACACACCGGCTGTGATCTATACTGAGCTGGTTCCGGGCGATAAGGTTAAAATAGCCTTTGCCCCTAAGGGCGGTGGCAGTGAAAATATGAGCTCAGTTAAGATGCTGAAACCTTCCGATGGAGAAGCCGGGGTTATTGATTTTGTGGTCAATCATGTTAAAGCAGCCGGTCCTAATCCATGTCCGCCAATCGTCGTCGGAGTAGGAATTGGCGGAACTTTTGATAAGGTTGCAGTGCTGGCGAAAAAAGCCCTTTTCAGAAAGGTAGGTTCAAAAAACCCTGACGAGGCCTTTGCCGTTCTGGAGCAAAAGATTCTTGATAAAATTAACGATTTGGGCGTCGGCCCGCAGGGCTTTGGTGGGCGCACCTTTGCCCTGGCTGTGCATATCGAGACTTTTCCTTCGCATATAGCCAGCATGGCGGCTTCGGTGAATATCAATTGCCATGCCTGCCGCCACCTGGAACGCGAGCTATAAATTGAAGAAAAAGGAGGTTTAGAAAGATGGAACCGAAAAGAATTTCTGCTCCCCTCACCGATGAAGTAGTTCTTGAATTAAAAGCGGGAGATAATGTTTTAATCAGCGGGGTTATTTATACTGCCCGTGATGCCGCCCACAAAAAACTGGTTGAGCTAATGGATCAGGGCGAACCACTGCCGATCGACTTGACAGGCCAGTTTATCTACTATGTGGGACCAACACCGGCCAAACCGGGGCAGGCCATCGGATCGGCTGGTCCGACTACCAGCGGCCGGATGGATGCTTATACACCGCAAATGTTTGAAAAGGGCATGAAAGCCTGCATCGGCAAAGGGTTACGCAGCCAGGCTGTTAAGGATGCTTTGCAGAAGCACAAAGGATTATATCTTGCTGCTGTTGGCGGTGCCGGGGCCTTGCTGTCAAAACGAATCAAGAAGTGCGATGTTGTGGCTTATCCAGAGCTGGGGGCGGAAGCGATCCACCGCCTGGAAGTAGAAGATTTTCCGGCTACTGTCATAAACGATGCTTATGGCAACGATCTTTATGCCGAAGGGGCAAAACAATACGCTCGCTAGGCGGTTGAGTGATGATCAGTGTTTGGCCCAAAAAATAAATCATGAAAGCGGGGAAGATGACATGAGTATGAACAAAGAAGAACTGCTGGCCAAAGCGAAAAAACCGGCTGCAGATGCAATGAAACTGCATCCTTTTTACAAGGGAAAAATTCAGGTTGATTTAAAATGCTGTGTCCGTGATATTAAAGATTTTGCAATCTGGTACACTCCAGGTGTGGCTGAGCCCTGCAAGGCCATTGCCCAGAACAAGGAAGATGTATACAAGTATACTAATAAAGCCAACCTTTTGGCAGTTGTCTCTGACGGCACCCGGGTTCTCGGGTTGGGTGATATTGGCCCTGAAGCTAGTATGCCGGTCATGGAAGGCAAAGCGCTGCTTTTTAAATATCTGGGCGGTGTCGACGCCTTCCCGGTTTGTGTGGATACGAAGGATCCGGAAGAATTTATTAAGTTTGTAAAAATGCTTCAACCTTGCTTTGGCGGTATAAACTTAGAAGATATCGAAAGCCCAAAGTGTTTTTATATCCTCGACCGCTTACAGGAAGAATGTCACATACCGGTCTGGCACGATGATCAGCAGGGAACAGCGATGGTAACTGTGGCCGGTTTGATTAATGCCCTTAAAATTGTCGGCAAGAAGATGAGCGATGCGAAGATTTTGATGATTGGTGCCGGAGCGGCAAACATTTGCACCGTAAGGATGCTCAAGGCTGCAGGAGCAGACACCGGCAAGATTATCCTGGTTGACAGCAAGGGAACACTGCATAAAGGACGTACCGAACTTAAAGAACAGCACCCGGTTAAGTGGGAGCTCTGCCAAACTACCAATGCCGGTAATTTGGTGGGAACAGCAGCAGATGGGGCTGTTGGCGCTGATGTGATCATTGGCCTTTCAACTCCCGGCCCGGATACCATTAAGAAAGAGTGGATCTCAAGCATGGCCGAGGATTCCATAGTATTTGCCTGTGCCAACCCGATTCCTGAAATCTGGCCCTGGGAAGCGCTTGAAGCGGGGGCGAAGATTGTATCTACCGGTCGCTCTGATTTTCCAAACCAGGTTAACAACTCTCTCGGGTTCCCGGCTATTTTCCGTGGCGTGCTTGATGTTCAGGCAACAAAAATCACCGATTCGATGTGCATCGCCGCGGCCGAAGAGTTAGCAGCCTGTGCACCGGATGGCGGAATGAACCCGGAGATGATTCTCCCCACGATGGACATGTGGGAAGTATTTCCGCGGGTGGCAACGGCTACGGCGTTAAAAGCGATCGAAGAAGGAGTAGCCAGGCTTAAGCTGACTAAAGAAGAGATCTATAAACTGGCTGAAGAATCGATCGGTAAAGCCCAGAAACAGACCAAGATGCTGATGGATGAAGGTTTTATCCCTGCGCCACCGGCAGAATAAAAGCGCTTAGCCGAAGGAGGATACTATGAGCGACGATATTAAAATGGTTGACATATACGTCATGGGCAAGCGCTACACTGTACCGGAAACGCTTACCATTATGGACGGCATGGAATATGCCGGCTACCAGCTGAAGCGAGGGTGCGGTTGCCGGGCCGGTTTCTGCGGCGCCTGTGCTACTGTTTACCGGATGGCCGGCGATTATGAGCTGAAAGTGGGGCTGGCCTGCCAGACCAAGGTGGAAGACGGCATGTATTTAGCCCAGATTCCATTTTTCCCGGGCCGTAAAGCAACATTTGATCTTGAAGAGATTAAACCTTCAGTTGCCCATTTTGCCCAGCTCTATCCCGAAGTCTACCGCTGCCTCGGGTGCAGTTCCTGTACCAAGGTCTGCCCCCAAGATATCGATGTAATGCAGTATATCGCTTACATCCAGCGCGGCGATTTTGAAAAAGCGGCAGATCTTTCTTTTGACTGCCTGATGTGCGGTCTGTGCGTTTCGCGCTGCCCGGCTAATATTGTCCACTATAATGCAGCTTTGACGGCCAGACGCCTTTACAGTCGCTATGTTGCCAAGCCTGACGCTTATTTGGCGGAGCGGACAAGGGCAATTGAAGAAGGAAAATTGGATGCAGAGATCGATGAGCTGGTCAGATCTGAAGTTGACAAGTTAAAAGAGCTGTATGCTAATCGCGATATTGAATAAGAGACCTGGAGAGGAGGATAAACCGCGTTGCCTTATAAAGGAAAATTAGGAGAACTGGCTAAAAAGGTAGAAGCAAGCAGGGCCTCCCGGGTCGGCGTTGAATTTCCGCGCATGACGATGGATGAGCGAAATGACGTTTTAAGAAATTTTCACCCCGACTATAATGAGGATGGTTTTCGCGAGCTGAAAGTTGGTGTGAACAAGGGATCACGCCTGACCAACGAGATGGCTGATATTTTCGAATCCTGGAGTTTGCTCCGTGACGTTGATTTTGATCTTACAGCAAAACCTGATTACGATGTAGATGTTTTGATTATCGGCGGAGGTGGAGCGGGCGCTTCAGCGGCACTGGAAGCTCATGCTGCCGGAACGAAGGTAATGATTGCTACCAAACTGCGCTTTGGCGATGCTAACACCATGATGGCCCAGGGCGGTATTCAGGCTGCCGACAAAGAGAATGACACACCGGCTATCCACTATCTCGATGTGGTAGGCGGTGGTCGATTCGAAAATATACCGGAGCTGGCCCGGGCCCTGGTGATGGATGCTCCCCTGGTGATCAAGTGGCTGGAAGAGATGGGCACCATGTTTGACAAGAAAGAAGACGGCACAATGATCACCATTCATGGTGGTGGAACTTCTAGAAAAAGAATGCATGCGGCGCGGGATTATACCGGAGCTGAAATCATGCGTACTCTGCGCGATGAGGTCCTGAATAAGGGGATTGAGGTAGTTGAGTTTACTGCTGCGGTTGAGTTAATTCTTGACCAGCACGGTCGTGCAGCCGGTGCTGTATTACAAAACTTAGAAACTGAACAATATATGTTTGCCCGGGCTAAAACTGTGATTATCGCTACCGGGGGTTCGGGCAGACTGCACTATCGTGGTTTTCCGACCAGCAATCACTATGGCGCCACTGCCGACGGATTGGTAATCGGCTACAGGGCCGGGGCCAAAGCGATATATGCTGATTCGATCCAATACCACCCGACTGGAGGAGCATATCCACCACAACTCCTGGGTTTGTTGGTTACCGAAAAAACGAGGGGCTTGGGGGCTACTCCGTTGAATATCAATGCGGAACAGTTTGTTTATCACCTGGAGACTCGCGATGTAGCATCGGCGGCAATTATCCGCGAATGTGAAGAGCGCGGTCTTGGTGTGCCTCTGCCTACGGGGATAACCGCAGTCTGGCTGGATTCGCCGATTATCGATTTAATCCATGGCGAGGGGACTGTCGAACGTCAGCTTCCGGCAATGTTGCGCCAGTTCCAACGTTTTGGCGTTGATATCCGTAAGGAGCCGATGCTGATTTACCCAACTTTGCACTACCAGAACGGTGGACTGCTGATTGACGAAAATGGTCTCAGTACGGTTGAGCATCTATACGTGGCTGGTGAAGCTGCCGGCGGAATTCACGGCACAAACCGTTTAATGGGCAACTCTTTGCTGGATATCATAGTATTCGGACGCCGGGCAGGAAGACATGCTGCTGCAGCCAGCCAAGACCTCAGTCTTCCGGAAGGCTTAAACATGGGTCATCTGGATGTTTTTCATCAGGAACTTGAAGCTACCGGAGCAGCTGATCACCGGGTGGGGCCGATGCTTTTGCCTCACTACACGCACCGCTAAGCAAAATGAAAAACATTTCAGCTATGCCACTTGAAGGTTTACGGGTGATCGACTTAACCAGGTTACTTCCTGGACCACTCTGTGCCATGCTAATGGGTGATTATGGGGCCGAAGTGATTAAGGTTGAAGATACAGATGCCGGCGATCCGACCAGGTTCGTCGGCGTTCCTATAAACGGCTGTGGTTCTTTCTTCAGGCAGTTAAATCGTAACAAGCGTAGTCTGGCACTGAACCTTAAAACAGAAGAGGGCCGGGAGATCATCAAAATGCTTGTTGCCGGCGCTGATGTCCTAATCGAAGGTTTCAGACCGGGAGTCATGGCAAAGCTTGGTTTAGCCTACGCTACTTTAAAAATGATCAACCCGGGTTTGATCTACGCCTCAATTTCAGGATACGGACAGAAAGGAAGCTACAGTCTCAGGGCTGGCCATGACCTTAATTATACCGCGCTCACCGGGTTGCTTGATCTAAGCGCTGCAGACGGCAAATCTCCGGCGATGCCGGCCATTCAGATAGCCGATATTGCTGCCGGTTCGTTAATGGCTGTAAATGGGATCATGTTTGCCCTCTACCAAAAAGAAAAATGCGGAAAAGGTGCCCATGTTGATCTGGCAATGACCAGGGGCCAACTACCCTTGCTGGCCTTTGCTGCATCGGCACCGGCCATTGACAGCACGTTGCCCCGCAGAGGCAGCGGGCATATAACCGGGGCTTTTGCCTGTTACAATATCTACCGTACTGCGGACAACAAGTATATGAGTCTTGGTGCTCTGGAACCGGTTTTCTGGAAAAATTTTTGTGATACCGTAGGGATGCCTCAGTGGGTCGACAAACAATTTGACACAGAAATAAGGCAGGAATTGATTAGACAGGTCAGCGAAATCTTTAGCAGCAAAGCAAGAGCAGAATGGTGTTCTGTTTTTGCTGCTGCCGATGCCTGCTGTGAACCGGTTTTAAACCTGGATGAAGCGTCTTCGCACCCTTTGAGCATTGAAAACAGCTATTGGTTGGAAAACCAGCTTGCTGACGGTACTGTGGAAAAATTAATCGGTTTTCCATTACTTTTTTCTGACCAACCGGGCAGTTTGCGGCAGCAAGCACCACAGCATGGAGAGCACAACGCAGAAATATTAAAAGAAATCGGCTACAGTGAAGATCAGATCGATCAGCTACGACAAAAAGGGGTTATCAACTAAGTTTTTGAACTACAGATAATCATTTCAGCCTTAACGTTATTCTTTACCTTGAATGAGCCTCGATCTATAATGTTGTATGCCAAATAAGCACGAAGCGATTACTGATCGTAAGGTCATCGAAAAAATCAGGCTTGAGCTTGCCGATCATTACCCGGAAGCCGGAACAAGCCTGCATTATTCAAACCCGTACCAACTTTTTGTGGCTACTGTGCTTTCGGCACAAACAACAGATCAGCAGGTAAATAAGATCACAGCGGTTCTGTTTAAAGCCTTTCCAACAGTCGGAGACCTGGCCCGCACGGAGCCTCAGCAGCTGGAACCGTTTTTAAAAAGTTGCGGCTTATACCGTCACAAAAGTCGCTTTTTAATTACGGCCAGCAGAATGATCGTCGAGCAATATAATGGAGAAATACCGGACAGTTTTGAAGAGCTGATCAAGCTGCCGGGAGTCGGGAGAAAAACTGCAAATGTTATCATCAGTAGCGCTTTTGGTCAGCCTGCATTAGCGGTCGATACCCATGTCTTTCGGGTATCAAAAAGAATCGGCCTGGCCACTGACGCTTATGCTGACGGTGTTGAGGAACAGTTAAAAGCTGTCATACCCCAAAGGGAATGGACGGCTACTCACCATCGCCTGATCCGACACGGCAGGACAACCTGCCATGCCCGTAAGCCAGACTGTAAAAAATGTTTTTTAAAAGGTTACTGCTTTTTTGCACTGGAAAGGGGATTTTAAAAAAGATGGCCTGGGAAAAGCTAAACGTTGAGGAACTGAGAATTAATTGTAACCCGGAAGAGATCAGCTTCAAAACCACGGCAGAAGTTCCTCCACTGGAAGGGATGATTGGCCAGGAGAGAGCAGTCCGGGCAACTGAATTTGGTTTGAGAATCAAAAGGCCCGGTTATAACATCTTCATGACCGGATTGACTGGTACCGGCAAATCAAGCTATGCCCAATCGATTATTGAAAAAATGTCGGCTGAAGAACCGGTTCCGGACGACTGGATTTATGTCTATAATTTCGATCACCCGGGAGAACCGCTTGCGCTAAATCTGACGGCCGGAATGGGCTACACCTTCTGCATGAAAATTCAGGAGCTGCTTGAAGATCTGAAGCAAAATATCCCCAAGGCCTTTGAAGGTGAGGATTACGAACGACAGAAATCAGTTTACATCAAGGAATTCCAGGAAGCTAGGGGTATCCACTTTGAAGAGCTGAACAAGGCAGCCCAGGAACAGGGGTTCACCCTGAAGCGTACCACTTCTGGCTTTGTGACGATACCTCTGCATGAGGGTGAACAGATCAGCGAAGAAGAATATGCCAAGCTTGATCAGGAAGTGAAAGATAAGCTTGAAAAAAAGTCTACCGAAGTACAGTTGAAAGCGATGGAAATTATGCGGCGGGTTCAGAAAGTAGAAAAAGAGCTGAAAGAAAAGCTTCGGGAACTTGATCAACGGATCGGACTGGTAGCGATCGGCCACCTTTTCAACGAACTCACAGAAGATTATAAAGATTATCCGACACTAATTAAATACCTGAACGCTTTTCGGGATGACGTACTTTCAAATCTTGCCGATTTTCGGAGCGAAGAGGAAGAACAACCGAACCCGATGATGTGGTTAAGGCGCCAAAGCCAGGAACAGGCGGAAATGCGTTACACAGTTAATTTGCTGGTTGATAATCGGGATATAAAGGGTGCGCCGATGGTCTATGAAACAAATCCATCTTATTACAATTTGCTAGGCCGGGTTGAGTATGAAAACCGTTTTGGAATGGTTGTTACCGATTTTTCGATGATCAAGGCGGGAGCCCTGCATCGTGCCAACGGCGGATATCTGATCCTGCAGGCAAGGGATGTTCTGACTGCCCTGCAATCGTGGGATGTGCTAAAAAGAGTGTTAAGAACCAGAGAGATTCGCATTGAGAATATAGGGGAGCATTTCGGCCTGGTTGCGATGGCTACGCTGCGGCCACAGCCTATTCCGCTCAACATCAAGGTGGTAATGATCGGCAACCCCTATCTTTACCAGGTTCTCTACCACTATGACGAAGATTTCCGCAAGCTCTTTAAGATCAAAGCTGATTTTGATATTGAAATGGAACGTCATAGCGATAACATTAATAAAATGGCCGGTTTTATCTCTTACCACTGTAAAAAGCAGGGTCTGCGTCAATTCAATCCTTCAGCAGTGTCGGAAATTGTTGAATACAGTACTCGTCTGGCCGAAAAACAGAACAAACTGAGCACCCGCTTTAATGAAATTGTTGATCTACTCTTTGAAGCGGATACCTGGGCAGAATTGGACGGGGTTAAAGTTGTCGGTAGAAAACAGGTGCAGAAAGCGCTGGATGAAATGGTCTACCGCTCCAGCAAATACGAGCAAAAAGTGGTTGAAGCAATCAAAGATAATGTTATCCTGCTCGACCTTAAAGGGACAAAGGTGGGTCAGGTCAATGCCCTCTCGGTCTTGGATCAGGGCGACTACAGCTTCGGGCGGCCTTCGCGGATCACGGCGGTCGCTTACCTTGGTCGCAAGGGAATTATCAATATTGAACGGGAAAGCGATCTGAGTGGTAAGATTCACAATAAAGGAGTATTAATCTTAGGCGGCTACATTGGGATGCGCTATGGTTCTGAGGTTCCCATTAACCTTACTGCTTCGATTACCTTCGAACAGTCATATGGTGGGGTTGACGGTGACAGCGCCTCCGCGGCAGAATTAATTTGTATTCTCTCCAGCCTGGCGGAGGTTCCCTTACGCCAGGATTTGGCTTTAACGGGTTCGGTTAACCAGAAGGGCGAAATCCAGCCGGTAGGCGGAATTAACAGCAAAATTGAAGGGTTTTACCTGGCCTGTAAAGCGGTCGGGCTTAATGGCAAACAGGGTGTGGTTATTCCCGAACAGAACAGAAACAACCTGATGTTGAAAAAAGAGGTTGTAGAGATGGTTAAAAAAGGCAGGTTTCATATTTATGCCATTAAAACAGTCGATGAAGGCTTAGAACTTTTGTCTAACCTTGAAGCTGGTATGATCGGAAAAGATGGCACTTTTAAAGAGGAAACATTTAATCATAAAGTGTTTCAGAAACTGAAAAAGTTTAACGAATTATTGAAAAGTGAGAATAATGACCGTTTCGGAGCGGATTTAAGGAAAGTAGATTAACTAATCATGAAAATCGTCCTGGTAGAACCTGAAATACCTCCTAATACCGGAAACGTGGCCAGGACATGCGTTTTAACGGGAACCAGGCTCCATCTGGTTGAACCACTCGGTTTTTCGCTTGCAGAGAAGGAACTGCGTCGCTCTGGTCTTGATTACTGGAAATTTCTAGATTTGAAAGTAGATAAAGACTTTGATACATTCTTAAAAAATCGTGAAAATGGGCGGCTGATCAGTTTTTCCACCAACAGCAAGAATCATTATCACCGATTTGCATACAGTTATGACGATTACCTGATCTTCGGCTGTGAAACAAAAGGTCTTGATGAAATAATCATTAAAGCGACTGAATTAACCCTGCGCATCCCCATGCTGGAGCAGATTCCACGTTCCCTTAACCTTGGCAACTCAGTTGCTATCGTTCTCTACGAAGCTTTAAGGCAGCTGAACTTTCCGGGGATGCATTAAACTATTTATGATTGGTTTTCTGCCGCTTCAGCCTTGCGTCGGTCCAGATAATAGTGATAGAGGAGCACCTTTAAGGTGGCCGTAATCGGAATGGCGAGGATAATACCTAAAACACCCATCAACTGAGCACCGATCAGTACAATGATGATCACCGTGAGCGGACTCAGATCGGTTGCTTTGCCTAAAAACAGGGGCGTAAAGAGAAACGCGTCGAGAATCTGGACGATAATATAAATCAGGGCCACCAATATAAGACCCGGTGTCCCCGGCATCAGACTTAGCAATAGCGCCGGTATGGCTGCGACGAAAGGTCCGATATAGAGAATGATATTGAAGAGGCCAGCCATGATCCCGAGCATAAGAGCAAAAGGCATCCCCGTCAGGGTTAGGCCAAGCCAGGTAAGCAGACCGACAAAAATACACTTCATTAAAGTTCCGCGAATGTAGGCGCCCACTTTTTGATCAATAATACTGAGAATATGGACGATATTGTCTTTGTAAATTTGGGGGAAAAGCAGAGTCAGGTTTTGCCTGGCTTTTTCAATATCGACAACGAGGTAAAATACCAGAAAAATTAAAGCTAAAGCAACCCAGATTCTAGTTAATACGTTCATCGAGAGGGCGGTCAGATTGCGCAGCAGGATCTGAATATTACCCGGAGCCTGACGGACAAACTGTTGCGAATACTCAATAAAGGCAGAGGTCAGTTCAAGGTTAAAGCGGGCATCGATCTCCTCAAGCTGCGAGGCAAGTCTTGGGATGTCATTGATCATCTCAGTGGTCAGAAATAATATTAGCTGCCGCATCTCGTTAATTAGACCTGGAATTAAAAAGTAGAAAAACATAACGGCCGCCAATAAAAATAAAAAAGAAGCGAGAACAGCTGCTATGAATGGGTTAAATTTATTTTTGATCAACAAGTTAACCAACGGGTTTATGGTATAGACGAGAAAGATGGCAATGACGATCAGGGAAATGACCGGCGCCAATTTGTAAAGAGCCCAAAGCAAAATAAAAACGGTAGCGGTAACGAGGACTATTTTTAGGGCAAGCCTAATTTCCCGATCTTGAATCATAGAAGTTTCTCCCTGGAAATAAAACTAGTAAAGTCTGATAGCGATGGGTAAATTCTATCATAGAGTGTAAAGTAAAAAAAGTGCGGTCACTTTAAAGGATCTCTTTAACCGTAAATCGAAAACTTAAAGGATGATCAGATTGGCAGAAGGAGGAATCGAAGATGGCCGATCAGGGTTTTGTCCATTTACATTGTCACAGCGAATACAGCTTACTGGACGGAGCGGCCAGGATCACCAAGATGATCGAACGGGCATCTGATTTGAAGATGCCTGCTCTGGCAATCACCGATCATGGAACGATGTTCGGTGTAATAGATTTCTACCGGGAAGCGGTAAATGCCGGTATTAAACCGATAATCGGCTGTGAAGTATATATTGCTGCCAGGTCAAGGTTGCAGAAAGAAGCCAGAAAGGATGATCTTCAATATCACCTGGTTTTATTGGCCGAAAATGAGGTGGGTTACCGGAACCTTACTAAACTTGTTTCTGCCGCGTTCATTGAAGGTTTTTACTATAAACCGAGAATCGATCACGAGTTGCTTGCTGAACATTCCCAGGGGCTAATCGGTCTCAGCGCCTGTCTGGCAGGTGAAATCCCAAGTCAGATCTTGAATGGACAGCTTGAATCCGCTAGGGATACGGCCAGGTTTTATCAAAGTCTCTTTAAAGAAGGCAATTTTTATCTCGAACTGCATGATCACGGTATTCCGGAACAGAAAAAGGTTAACACTGAACTGAAAAAGATCGCCTCCGAACTGGGGATACCACTGGTTGCCACAAACGATGTTCACTATCTATCACGTGATGATGCCGAGGTTCATGATGTTTTACTTTGCATTCAAACCGGAAAAACGGTTGATGAAGTGGACAGGATGCGTTTTGATGCGCCGGAATTCTACTTCAAATCAGCAGAGGAGATGGCTTCCACTTTCAGCGACTGTCCAGAAGCGATTGCCAACAGTTTACTGATTGCCGAGCGTTGCCATCTTGATTGGCATTTTGACCAGCGTCACCTTCCGGCCTATCCCCTTCCGGAAGGTAGAGAAGCAGATAATTACCTGATGGAGATCTGTTATGAGGGATTAAAAAACCGCTATTCTACCGTGACCACGGAATTAAATGATCGCCTTAATTATGAATTGACTGTAATCTGCCAAATGGATTTTTCAAATTATTTTTTGATCGTCTGGGATTTAATTGAATATGCCAAGCAAGCCGGGGTCATCGTCGGTCCAGGGAGAGGCTCAGCGGCAGGCAGTCTAGTTGCCTACTGCCTGGGGATAACCAATATCGAGCCGTTACGTTACGGGTTGCTTTTTGAACGATTTTTAAACCCTGAACGGATATCAATGCCCGATATTGACATCGACTTTTGTGATAACAAGCGCGAACTGGTTCTTAGTTATGTTTGTGATAAATACGGGCAGGAGAGGGTCGCCCAGATTATTACCTTCGGAACAATGGCTGCCAGGGCTGCTGTACGTGATGTGGGGAGAGCGCTGGCCATCCCTTATGCTGATGTGGACCGGATTGCCAAGCTGATCCCCAATGAGCCCAAGATGACCATAACTAAGGCTTTGGAGCAGAGTAAAGAACTGCAGGCTAAATACAGGGAAGAACCATACCGGCACTTACTCGACACTTCGATGGCTGTGGAAGGTATGCCCCGTCATGCATCGACCCATGCCGCCGGAGTTGTTATTGCCAAAGAACCATTAGTGAACCATGTTCCGCTATACAAGGCCAATGAAAGCGGTATTGTTACACAGTTTCCAATGATGACCCTGGAAGATTTAGGGTTACTGAAGATGGATTTTCTGGGTCTAAAAACCCTGAGCATCATTGGTGAGGCGCTCAGCAGCATTAAACGCAGGACCGCTGAAATGATCGACATTGAGATCATACCGCTGGATGATCAAAAAACTTTTGAGCTGCTTTCCCAGGGAGAGACAACCGGAGTTTTTCAACTAGAAAGTTCCGGTATGCGATCAGTGTTACGAGAACTAATCCCGAATAAATTTGAAGATATCATTGCTGTAGTTGCACTCTACAGGCCGGGGCCGATGGACCAGATTCCGGTCTTTATCAAGAGCAAACACGGTCGCAAGAAGATCCGGTATGCCCATGCGGTTCTGGAACCGATACTTAATGAGACATATGGTGTAATTGTTTACCAGGAACAGGTTATGGAAATTGCGGCGTTAATGGCCGGTTTTACACTGAGCCAGGCGGATCTCCTGCGCCGGGCAATCGGCAAGAAAAAGAAAGAAATCCTTGATGAACAACAGGGTCTCTTTGTTGAAGGCTGCCTGAAAAACGGTTACACACGCGAGTTGGCCGTTAAAATATACGAACTGATCCTTAAATTTGCTTCATATGGGTTCAATAAATCTCACGCTGCTGCCTATGCCCTAATCGCCTATCAGACTGCATACCTGAAGGCAAACTACCCGGTAGACTATATGGCGGCCCTGATGACTGTTTACTACTCAAACAGCGATAAGGTTGCGCTCTACCTTGCCGACTGCAGGCGTATGGGGATCGAAGTTTTACCTCCCGATATAAATGAGAGCGCGGAACATTTTACGGTGGTTGGTGAAAAGAGGATCCGCTTTGGCCTTTCTGCGGTAAAAAATGTAGGCCTTGGTGCAATTGAATCAATAATCGTCTCCCGCAGTGAGAAACCTTATAAAACTGTGCGTGATTTTGTGACGCGGGTTGATTTGCGACTGTGCAACCGAAAAGTCTTAGAAAGCCTGATCAAATGTGGAGCTTTCGATTCGCTGGGCGGTCACCGGGCGCAATACTTAGCAGTTTTGGACGATTTACTGGCTCAAGGTCAGGCTGAGCAGCGTGAACGGGATTGCGGCCAGCTTTCGATGTTTTCTTTGTTTGGGGAAGATGACCAGGAAGATCTGCTGTGCGATACACTTGTCAGTATCGAACCATTCAGCAGTGAAGAGCAGCTGACCTTTGAAAAGGAGATGTTGGGACTCTACATTACCGGTCACCCCCTGGAACCTTTCCGGGAGATGATTGAAAATAACGAACAGCTGACCCGCTGTGCTGAATTAGGAGAAGCCAGCGACAACAGTCATGTTACAGTCGGCGGTATAGTTGTTGCTGTGCGTAAATTTTATACGAAAAAAAATAAGCAGATGGCCTTTGTTAAAATCGAAGATCTAACCGGTAGTGTGGAACTGGTAATATTTCCCGATCTGTTTGAACGTTATTCGTCGTTATTGGAAGAAGACAACTTAATAGTCGTTGAAGGAAGAACCGACCTGAAGGAGGAAGAGGATGTTAAGATCCTCATTGAAAATATTCGCCCCTTAAATCATGATGACCGGTACTATCGTCTTGAACTGGGTGAAGAAACCGATGAAGCGTTACTGGCATCACTCAAGGATCTGCTTGTTGCCGAAAGCGGCAATGTACCGGTATGTATCTATTTTAAGAAGGATAAAAAAACACTGATGCTCGAAGAAAAATTTTGGGTTCGTGATCACTCAGCATGCCGTGAAAGGCTGGAAGAGCTGCTTGGACGAAATGCAGTCCGGGAGCAGCGCAGAAACGGCGAAAGCAGTCTATTTACAAGCAACTGAGATCTTTTTATTCTACGCCTAAAATAGCGGCAGGAGGAAGTCAGATGAGAAGAACCAAGATAGTTTGCACCATCGGACCCAGTATTGACAGCGAAGATTTAATTGAGAAGCTGATCAATGAGGGAATGGATGTCGCCAGGCTGAATTTATCGCACGGGTCGCGGGAGGAACATCTGCGCCGGATGAAGATGATCCGGGCAGTCAGCGCCAGAATAAATCGCAATGTAGGGCTGCTCTTTGATACGCGCGGCCCGGAAGTGCGCACCGGTAATCTTGCTGAAGATACAGTACTGCTTGAAGAAGGGGCAGAGATCATTCTTACTACCGAAAGCATAATTGGCAACAAAGATCGCCTTTCGGTCACTTACCCAGAATTGCACAATGATCTTAAAGCCGGCTGCACTGTGCTGATCGACGATGGATTAATCATCCTTGAGGTCTTGGAGATTGAAGGGCAAGAGATCAAATGCCGGGTCGTACATGGAGGCGAGCTACGCAGTTATAAAGGCCTGAACACTCCCGGCACTCGTATTAACCTGCCTGCTATAAGTGAAGAGGATCGGATAGATATTGAATTAGCATTGGAACACGAAGTTTCTTTTCTGGCCGCTTCTTTTACCCGAAGTGCTGAAGATATCCTGGAAATCAGGCGTCTGATTGAAGACCGGGGCGGCAATATAATGATCATTGCAAAAATTGAAAGCCGTGAAGGTGTTGATAAATTTGACTCAATTCTGAAGGTTTCCGATGGAATAATGGTTGCCCGGGGCGATCTGGGAGTGGAAATACCGACTGAAGAGGTGCCGTTGCTGCAAAAACAGTTCATCAGAAAATGCAATCGTCTAGGTAAGCCGGTTATTACAGCAACTCAGATGTTGGACAGTATGATTCGTAATCCCCGTCCTACCAGGGCTGAGGCCAGCGATGTAGCGAATGCTATTTTTGATGGTACCGATGCAGTTATGCTCTCCGGTGAAACAGCAATTGGCCGCTTTCCGCTTGAAGCGGTAAAAACGATGAGCCGTATTGCCGTTCACACTGAAAGCGGGCTGGGATTTAAAAGAATTCTAGAGGATATGCGCCCCACGATTAAAAAAACAGTTACTGATGCGATCAGCTATGCTACCTGTCATACAGCATCCGAGCTGGGTGCCAATGCGATCATTACCGCTACCCAATCCGGACAGACTGCCCGCATGGTATCAAAATATAAACCTAAGGCACCGATTGTCGCTGTTTCATCCCGCCAGGATATTGCCCATCAGCTGACCCTTACCTGGGGAGTGACAGCGGTTGTATGCCCGCCGGTCAGTTCAACTGACGAAATGTTTACAAACGCCATTCAGGCGGCGATGAAAGAGGGATTAGTTCAAAACGGTGATCTGGTCGTGATCACCGCCGGTGTGCCAGTCGGCGTTGCAGGAACCACCAACCTGTTACGGGTCGAAACAGTAGGAGAAATTATCGCCAAGGGAACAGGAGTCGGTAAATCGGCAGCTACCGGTAAAGCACTAATCGTTAACACAGCCGCCGATCTTGCTGTAAATGCGAGCGGAAAGGTTTTAGTCGCCAGTGGTACCGATATCGAGTACATGGATGCGATCAAAGATGCGGTGGCTATAATCACCGAGGAGGGCGGTCTGACATCTCATGCGGCAATCGTTGCTGTCAGCCTCAGTAAGCCTGCAGTAGTTGGCGTAGAAAAAGCGACAACCCTGATTAAAAGCGGAGAGATGATAACCGTTGATGCCATCAGAGGCCTGATTTACCGCGGCCGGGCAAATGTATTGTAGCTAAAGCAGAACAGTAGCACATGGGGGACAGATCCTGATGAAAAAAAGGCTAGTACTGGTATACCATCCCGATTACCTTATTCATACCCAGGGACAGCATCCTGAAAGAAAAGAACGGCTTGAATATATTTTATCGGCCTATCATGATCAAGAGCTGGATAAGATCATCGATTTGCACGAGCCTGATCCGGCCAGCATTGCGGATCTGCAATTAATTCACGACCCGGCTTATATCAAATCGGTAGAAGAAGCTTGTTTGGCAGGCAGAAGGTCACTTGATATGGATACTTACCTGGTTCCTGAATCATACCGGGTAGCTCTTTTGTCGGCAGGCGGAGTACTGGCCGGTCTAAAAATGATCATGGATGGAGATTCCGACAGGGTTTTTGTTTTGAACCGTCCACCTGGTCATCATGCCGAGTATGATCAGGCAATGGGTTTTTGCCTCTTTAATAATGTGGCCATTGCTGCCGCCAAAGCCTTTAAAGATTACAGCCTGCAAAGAATAGCGATCATCGACTGGGATGTCCATCACGGCAACGGAACTCAGCACAGTTTCGAAGAAGATTCTCGACTGCTTTTTATCTCCACCCATCAAAGCCCCGCTTACCCCGGCAGTGGAAACAAAAACGAAAACGGCAGGGGAGAAGGGGAAGGTTTTACCGTGAATCTGCCACTTCCTTCCGGATGTGGTGATGCTGAGTATGAACTTTGTTTTAAAGACATTATCGTGCCGATTCTTGATCAGTTTAAACCGGAACTGGTAATCATTTCAGCCGGCCAGGATGCCTATCACCTTGATCCGCTGGCCGGGATGGGGTTGACCGACAGCGGGTATTATATGATGGCAAAATCGTTGGCTGCAGTTGCTGATCGCTGGGCTGGTGGAAGAATGTTACTTTGTCTGGAGGGCGGTTATCACCTGCAAGGGCAGGCAGGTGCTGTTATCCAGGTTTTAAACGCCATTGGTGAACTCGGACTGCCTATTCCGGGAAATAGTCCACTTACTGAAACAACGGCACGTTTCCAAGACTATCTGGAGGAAATCAAGGTTATCCAGAAAAAATACTGGAAGCTTTAATCCAGATCCAAGTTACGCAGCAGCAAGCCGCTGGGTAGCTTGGGATAAAAATAGGTAGTTTTTTGCGGCATTATTTTGCCCTGCAAAGCACGGCTGTAGACTTCATCGACCGGGATGGGATCAAGAATAAAAGCAATACTATCACGGTTATTGTTCAGAACGCTTTTGCGAATAGTTTCAAAATCGTGAGGAAAGGTAAGCGAATTTTTTATTTCGTCTTTTACCTCAGGCAGACTAAGAAACGGGTCAATGATCAACTCGTGCAACAGCTCTACCCCTAAACGTTCTTTTTCTATGTCAACATTAGGAATCAGCAGGGCATTAAAGTCTGGGGCTACGATCGCAAAAGCGTTTTTTGCCCGGGTCGTTTTTTCCCATTCCAGCTGGAAATCATTCTCGCTGTCTAATTTTCCCCCCATCAGCATCAGCGAAAAATTATTTTTGCATAAACTGACCAGCTTTTCTGAAGATTTATTGTTAAGCATGCTAATCATCCGGTGAGTGGGCAACATCAGCAATCCCGGCTCTTTCATGCTAACCAGAATGGTTAGAATATAATCTGCAGCAGAGCCGGTTGCATTGTTTTCGAATTCCTTATAATCAAGAGCGGTTTCGTATCGATGATGGCCGTCAGCAATGAGCAGCGACTGAGGTTTCATGAACTGTATAATTGCGTTTTGCAGATCAGGATTGTCAATTCTCGTAATACGATGACGCTGCCCGGACTGGTCTTCCAGTGTAAAAAGAGGCTTCTTTTTGCTGATCTGACCAAGTAGTTTGGATATGTAGGCATCCGGGTCCGGAAATAGTGTAAATATAGGGCTGATATTGGTCCTGGTTTTTCTCAAAAGTTCGAGACGGTCAACTTTCGGCGTTGAAAAGGTCAGCTCGTGTGGCAGCACCTTACCACTGCTGTATTTTTCCACTTTAAGGGCGGCGATGATTCCTCTGCGACAGCATTGAACTGCACCGTACTGAAAAGACTGCTCGTAGAGATATAACGTTTTCTGTTCTTCGGGTTGTAAAACACCTTCAGCCAACCAGGAAGATAATGTTTGAGCAGCCCTGCTGTAGCGATTATGATCGGCGCTATCGTCGGGGTATGTTTTGCCGTATTCCAGACGAATGATGTTATAAGGACTGAGCTGATAGAGAGCGAGCTGCTCTTCAGGATTTAATACATCGTAGGGGGGAGCAATTAAGTGATCCATGGAATCAAGCAATTTATCATTATATCTAACCGCCCTGAACGGTCGGATTACTGCCACCTGTTCACTCCTCCTTCGTCATTCCAGGCCGATAATACAAATCAATAGAACCAAGTTTCATTCTATTACAGGTACCATTGCTTGGCAACAACATAAGCAATTGATGTTTTTCAATTGCTATCGACAAATAACTGTGCTATACTACCTCTGGCAATTTCTAATACTCACGCCTGATGAGTGTGGTTCCCGTTGGCGTAAAGCTGGGAACCGACAGTGAAGCGGGCGGTGGTAAAAACAAAGGAGGAGTTATTTTGGCTAAGGTAAGTATGAAACAACTTTTGGAGGCGGGCGTCCATTTCGGGCATCAAACCCGTCGCTGGAATCCGAAGATGAAGCCCTACATCTTCACTGAACGTAACGGAATCTACATTATTGATCTGCAGAAAACAGTCAAGCTGATCGATGTCACCTACAATTTTGTACGTGATTTAACTGCCGACGGGGGCAGCATTATTTTTGTCGGCACCAAGAAGCAGGCTCAGGAATCGATTCGCGCTGAAGCGGAACGTTGTGGAGCGCACTACGTGAATCATCGCTGGTTGGGTGGAATGCTCACCAACTTCAATACTATTCGGCGCCGGATTGACAGGATGATTGAACTGGATCGGATGGAAGTAGACGGCACCTTTGAGCGTCTGACCAAAAAAGAAGTATTGACCCTACGCAATGAAAAAGAACGGCTGCTGAAATTTTTACGCGGCATTCGCGAAATGAAAAAGATCCCCGATGCTATTTACATTGTTGATCCAAGAAAAGAAAGAATTGCCGTCGCTGAAGCCAGGAAACTGGATATTCCGGTTATCGCTATTCTTGATACGAACTGCGATCCAGACGAGATCAATTATCTCATTCCGGGCAACGATGATGCCATCAGGGCAGTAAAATTAATCACCGCCATGATCGCTGATGCGGTGCTTGAAGGAAAACAGATCAGCGAAACGCCTGATGTCGAAGAACAATATACTGAAGTTGATGACGAAAAACCGGAGTTTGATGAAGAAATCGCTTCTGAAAAGCCGATGGAAAAAGAAACAACTGTTGTCGCTGATTCCGCTTTAGAACCTGCTGAAGATACTGCAGGCATTGAAGAGGATGAAGAAAAATAGGAAAATAGCTGATAGGAGAGTGCAAATAAATGCATATCGATGCAAAAATAGTAAAAGCGCTGCGTGAAAAAACAGGGGCCGGTATGATGGACTGTAAAAAGGCGCTGACTGAAGCTGAAGGAAATGAAGAAAAAGCGATTGACATCCTGAGGGAAAAAGGACTTGCCGCTGCCGCACGTCGTTCTGGAAGAGCGGCCAATCAGGGTATAATTGATTCCTACATCCATATGGGGGGCAAAATTGGAGTGCTGGTGGAGGTTAACTGCGAAACCGATTTTGTGGCCCGTAATGATGAATTCCGTCAATTTGTTCGCAATATATGCCTGCAGGTTGCGGCGACAAATCCCCTTTGCCTGAAAAAAGAAGAAGTGCTGGAAAGCGTTCTTGATAAGGAGCGTCAGATTATCAAAGCCCAGGCTTTGAATGAAGGCAAGCCGGAAAAAGTAATCGAGAAAATCATTGAAGGCCGCCTTGAAAAATATTTTCGTGAAAATTGTCTTTTGGAACAAACTTTTGTAAAAGACGACGATCAGACAATCAGCGATCTTCTAACATCGATGATTGCCAAGATTGGTGAGAATATTGTAATCAAGCGCTTCACCCGTTTTGAAATTGGTGAGGGGCTCGAAGAAGAGCCAACGACCTGCGGCTGATCAAAAAGAACACTGCAAAGTGTTCTTTTTTAAATGAATCTTCTGGTTTCCGGCAATTTATTAATGACTTTTGAAGGTAGAATATTATTTTCTGTCGAAATAATATAGAGTTGGAGGTGCAGATTGGAAAAACCTGCCTATAACAGGGTTGTAATCAAGCTAAGTGGCGAAGCAATGGCCGGTGAGCAGGGCTTCGGGATCGACCAGGAAGTTATCGAAGGCATTGCTTTGCAAATTAAAGAAGTTACTGAATATAATGTCCAAATTGCGATAGTCGTCGGGGGTGGGAATATCTGGCGGGGTGCCCAGGCTGGTGACAAGGGTATGGATCGGGCTACAGCTGATTACATGGGTATGCTGGCTACCGTTATCAACGCGCTGTCCCTGCAGGATGCTCTTGAAAGACACGGGGTAGATACCAGGGTCCAGACGGCTCTTGAGATGCAGCAGGTAGCTGAGCCCTACATCAGGAGGCGTGCCTTACGACATCTCGAAAAGGGACGGGTGGTGATCTTTGCCGGAGGCACCGGTAACCCTTATTTTTCTACTGACACTACAGCCGCTTTGAGGGCGGCTGAAATAGAAGCGGAAGTTATTCTCCTGGCAAAAGGAAAAGTAGATGCAGTTTACGATGCTGATCCACTTACTAACCCAACTGCTAAACGCTTTACCGAATTAAGTTATATCGAGGTTATTAACCAGGGTTTGGGAGTTATGGATTCAACCGCTGCTTCGCTTTGCATGGACAACAAAATCAGGATTATCGTCTTTGGCTTAAATCGTGGTAATATTAAAAAAGTGATTATGGGCGAAAATATTGGCACGACAATCAGGGGTGAGTGATTGATGTTAGATTTGATTTATAGTGATACTGAAGAGCGGATGGGAAAAGTAATCAATGCTTTCCAGAGAGATCTGGCCACGCTTAGGGCGGGCAGGGCTACCCCGGCGCTACTTGATCGGATTGAAGTTGATTATTACGGAGCCTTAACTCCTCTCAATCAGCTGGCTGGAGTATCCGCTCCGGAATCGAGGCTTCTGGTCATACAGCCCTGGGATAAACAATCGATCGGTGATATCGAGAAAGCGATTCTTAAATCTGATTTAGGGCTGACACCAACCAGCGATGGTAATGTAATTCGCCTTTCTATTCCACAACTTACTGAGGAGAGGCGAAAAGAGCTGGTTAAAGTGGTTCGAAAGAAGGCAGAGGAAAGCAAGGTTAGCATCCGTAATATCCGCAGGGATGCTAATGAAGAAGTTAAACAGCTTGAAAAAAACAGCGACATAACCGAAGATGAGCGCCGGATTGCTCAGGATGAGATCCAGGAAATTACAAACAAAAAGATAGCTGAAACTGATGAAATTACTGCTACAAAAGAAAAAGAGATGATGGTAGTATAAACTTGGGTTATTTTACCAGGACGCGGCTCTCTTTTGGCTTGCAAGAGGGAGCCTTTATTATTGATTCATGGTGAGAAACGATGACTTCAGATGACAGAGTTGTGGATTTGCCGGATACTATAGATCCGCAGAACATTCCCAATCATGTTGCCATTATCATGGATGGTAACGGACGCTGGGCGACCGAACGCGGACTGCCAAGACGAGAAGGCCACCGGCAAGGTGTAGAAACAGTTCGTGAAACAGTACGCAACTGCAATGCTCTAAGAATAAAAGTGTTGACGCTGTTTGCTTTTTCAACTGAAAACTGGCAGAGGCCAGATTGGGAAGTAAGCTACCTGATGAGCCTGCCCGAAAAGTATTTTGAAAGTGAATTACCAGAATTGATTCAGAAAAATGTCCAGGTCCGGATGATCGGGGACCGCAAAAAACTGCCGCGCCGGGTCCTAAAAGTAATTGATGAAGGAGCAGCGGCAACAAAAAGCAACAGTGGCATGATCTTAAATTTTGCTTTGAATTATGGTTCACGGGCGGAGATACTTCTTGCAGTAAACCACCTTGTATCGGAAGCAGCTGCCGGTAAAGCGATGAGAAGGGTTACTGAAAAAAAACTTTCATCATATCTCTACACTGCAGCCCTGCCTGATCCAGACCTATTGATCAGAACCAGCGGAGAACAGAGAATCAGCAATTTTTTGTTATGGCAGTTAGCTTATAGCGAATTATACTTTACTGAAGTCTACTGGCCGGATTTTGACAAAACGGAACTGCTTAGAGCCGTGACAGTTTATCAACGGAGGAAGCGACGTTTTGGAGGGGTCTGACCCACAGAAAGGTGATAAAATGCTTTATAAGCGTGTCCTATCAGCAATTGTCGGTATACCGATTGTTCTTGCTGCGGTTCATTTTGGCGGTATCTGGTATGCGTTGCTACTTTTAGTTGTTGTTAATTTGGGGGTCTTCGAATATTACCGGCTATTTCAAAGCAAATCATATAACCTGCCGCTATTTTTTGGTTTTATCGGGGTAACCTGCTTTATAGCAGTTATATTTTTTCAGCAGGCAGTTTTAGTCTATCCCCTGATCATTATTATTTTCGCCGTCTTATATATGCATGCACTATTAAACATGGATCGGTTCAGCATTTCTGAAGCAGCTCTGTTACTCTGGGGTATTATCTATTTGGGCGGGCTAGGCGGTTTTATGCTAATGCTGCGGATGTTGCCGGATGGAGCTTTTTACACCTACTTGTTGTTTTTCAGCGTCTGGCTCCATGATACACTTGCCTATTTTATCGGCACTAAATGGGGAGTGCGTAAATTTGCACCGCTGATTAGCCCGAACAAATCAGTAGAAGGTTCGATGGCCGGCATTCTCGGTCTAACGTCAATTATGTTTTCTACTTCTATCCTGGCCCCGACGTTTTTGCCCCTGGCTGCGATGCAAGCGTTGTTTTTAGGTCTGGGTATTGCAGTTTTTGCGCAGCTGGGAGACCTTCTAGAATCAGCCCTGAAACGGCAGCTTGAAGTAAAAGATTCCGGTGCCCTGATACCCGGGCACGGGGGAATTCTCGATCGGTTTGACAGCTTACTATTTACAGCGCCTTTTGTTTACTATTTCTTTCTGCTGCTTAGTACCGTAAGAGGAATCCAATGATAAAAAGAATTGCTCTGTTAGGTTCGACCGGTTCAATCGGTACTCAGACACTTGAAGTAATCGACGGACTTGGAGATGACTATCAAGTTGTTGCACTTGCCGCGGGAG
The DNA here is from genome assembly GCA_016874655.1 of Bacillota bacterium. Classification (GTDB taxonomy): domain Bacteria; phylum Bacillota; class Dethiobacteria; order DTU022; family DTU022; genus UBA993. The sequence goes on from VGTO01000020.1 coordinate 28,738, forward strand.
GTAATTACGAGCTATTAGCAAAACAAATAAGCAAATATAAACCGGAATATGCTGCACTTGTAAACGAAAAGAACTTAGAAAAGCTAAAAACAATAGTAAATGGTGAGCGATGCCAGTTTGGAAAAGGCCCGGAAGGACAACTGCTTGCTGCTCGCTGGCCTTCTGCCGATCTGGTTGTGATAGCGCAGGTCGGTTTCAGCGGATTTGAACCGCTTATTGCAGCTTTAGAAAGCGGTAAAAGAATAGCTCTTGCCAACAAAGAATCACTGGTTATCGGCGGAGAAATCCTGCAGCGGTTTGGGTTACTGGATCGCGAGCGCATTTTTCCGGTTGACAGTGAACATTCGGCTATCAAACAATGCTGGACTGCCAAATATCAGGAAGAGATCGCCAGGATTTACATTACCGCCTCCGGTGGCCCTTTTTATGGGATGACGCAGACAGAGCTGCAAAAGGTTACACCACAAGATGCTCTCAAACATCCTAACTGGCAAATGGGGCCCAAAATAACCATCGATTCGGCAACGATGATGAATAAAGGACTGGAGGTAATTGAAGCTAAATGGCTTTTCGACCTGAGTCTGGACCAGATCAAAGTAGTTATTCATCGCCAGAGTATTGTGCATTCGATGGTGGAGTATGTTGACGGATCAACTATTGCCCAACTGGGTATGCCAGATATGCGCACGCCGATCCAGTATGCCCTGACTTATCCGGAACGTAAAAAAAGCCTGGTGCGAAGTTATAATCCTTATGGTACTACGCTGACCTTTGCCGAGCCTGATCATGTAAATTTTCCCTCTTTAAAGTTGGCATTCAGGGCGGCTGAAGCTGGTGGAACTATGCCCGCGGTGCTTAACGGAGCCAATGAGGTGGCCGTTGAACTATTTTTGGCCGGCACACTGATATTTAATGCCATTCCGATTCTAATTGAAAAAGTGATGGCATTACATGATAATATAAAGATACCGGAAGTTTCAGATGTCATTGCCGCTAATCACTGGGCTCGTAATATGGCCCTGGAAGTAGGCTCTGTGCTCCGGGAAAGGATGGACTAAAATGCAAACAATTATTGCTTCAGTTCTTATATTTGGGTTATTGATTCTTGTTCATGAGCTTGGTCATTATTTTGTTGCCCGCCTGACGGGAATCAGGGTGCTTGAGCTGGCTATTGGCTTTGGCCCTAAGCTATTTGGTTGGACCAGAAATAACATTGATTATTCCTTGCGCATCTTTCCATTAGGTGGGTTTTGTCGGATGCTGGGTGAAAATCCTGAAGAAGTCGATGAGCCGGACAGTTTTCCACAGAAGCCGGTATTAAGCAGAGCGGCAGTTCTGATTTCCGGGGCCGGTATGAACCTGATCCTCGCGATTGTTGTTTTCTTTATCATCTTTTTCTTTCTGATTGGTGTCCCCGTAACAAATAGCGGTCTGATCGGACAGGTGATTGACGACATGCCGGCTGAAGGAGCCGGTCTACAAGAAGGCGACGTTATCAATTCAATTGACGGACAGACAGTCAGGAACTGGGAAGACGTCCTGACCTTTATTTCGGCAAAACCTGAAACCGAAATCGAGCTGCTGGTTGAGAGAGATAATTCTCAATTTCCGGTTTTACTGCAGACGGAAATTGATCCGGAATCCGGCCGGGGGATGATTGGTATCACACCTCCGGTACTAAAATATCGTTTTTTTGACTCGCTGAAAATCAGCTTTCAACGCTTTGGCATGATCATATCATCTATCTTCCAGGTTATCACCGGTAGAGCTCCGCTAGATGTGGCTGGTCCGGTCGGCATCGTTTTCGTAATCGGTGAGGTAGCACAAACCGGTGTGGTAAACCTTCTGCTGCTCACAGCATTGATCAGCATCAGTTTAGGGATCATGAATCTGCTACCTATTCCGGCGCTTGATGGAGGCCGACTCTTTTTTCTGATCATCGAAGGTTTAAGAGGAAAGCGGATCGATCCCGAAAAAGAGGGATTCATCCATTTTATTGGGTTCGCTCTCCTGATTATGTTAGTCCTTTTTATCACCTACCAAGATCTGATTCGCTGGGATGTTATTCCCGGAAATTAAATATAAACAATCGACCGACGGGGTTCTTGCCGTGAATCTTCCGGAGCGAAAAAAAACCAGAAAAGTTATGGTTGGCAGGGTAGCGATTGGCGGAGATGCTCCGATTGCCATCCAATCAATGACCAACACGAAGACCACAAACGTTGCATTGACTTTAGAACAAATCAAAAACCTTGAATCAGCAGGATGTGAGCTGATCAGGGTTGCTATACCTGGTTTTGATGCGGCAGAGGCCCTGAAAATGATCGTTAGTCAAAGCACCATACCGGTTATTGCCGATATTCATTTTGACTACCGACTGGCCCTCGCCTCAATTGCCAGTGGAGCAGCAAAAATAAGGATCAATCCTGGCAATATCGGGGGGAGAGAACGTTTTATTGAGGTGGCACGGAATGCCGAAGCGGCCGGAATACCCCTGCGCATCGGTGTTAACGCCGGTTCCCTTGAAAAAAAACTGCTCGAACTATATCGGCAAAAACCGGCAGAAGCCCTTGTTGAGTCAGCGTTTTCATATCTTGATCTACTTGAAAGAATCGGTTACAGCCGGGTAGTGGTTTCCATTAAAGCTTCGTCAGCTTTCATAACTATTCAGGCCAACCGACTCTTTGCTGAACAGGCATCTAATGCCCTGCATTTAGGGGTTACTGAAGCTGGCCCCCTGAATACAGGATCAATCAAAGCTGCG
>VGTO01000021.1 GCA_016874655.1 Bacillota bacterium
AATCAGCATCAGCTTCTGCCCCAGACTGTTCTTTAAAACCACTCGATCCAGATCAGTGATCCGTTCCGGGAAATCGGTATACGGAAAGACTTTAACCAGTCCAACGACACCGTGTGGTGATAAAACTATGCCAATTACGGCGACGCTTTCTTCACTGAACAATTTCAACTACAACCCGTTTATTCTCAGTTACCGCCGCAGCGCTGACCACGGTCCTGATCGCTTTCGCGATTCTACCCTGTTTGCCGATGACCTTGCCCATGTCTTCAGAAGCAACTTTAAGCTCCAGGACAATCATCCTTTCACTGTCAACCTGACTAACGCTTACCTGCTCGGGATAGTCAACCAGGGCTTTGGCAATATGTTCCAGCAGCATTTTCATCAATACCAACCTCCTTGCGGCGCTACTAGCTCAAACCGGCTTTTTCAAGCAACATTTTCACCGTATCTGAAGGTTTTGCACCCTTGGCTACCCACTGCCTAACCTTCTCCGCGTCGACCTCAAAAGTAGTCGGTTTTGTAGTGGGATTATAATAGCCAATCTCTTCAATAAAGCGACCATCCCGCGGGTAACGGGAATCTGCCACCACAATACGGTAAAAAGGTTTCTTTTTTGCTCCCATCCTCTTTAACCTGATTCTTACTGCCATTGTTTCACCTCCGCTTCATTAGTTGATCTCTATGTTAACCTTAAAAGGGAAATCCTTTTTTCATCTTTTTTTTCAACTTTTTAAATTGTCCTGTTTGCTCTGTAGAACCCATCTGCTTAAACATCTTTTGCATCTGTCCAAACTGGTTAAGCAGCCGGTTAACCTCTTGGACAGAGGTTCCGCTACCGATTGCAATCCGCCGTCGACGGCTACTATTGATAATTGATGGATCGACTTTTTCCTTTTTTGTCATGGAGCCGATAATTGCTTCAATGCTTTTTAGATTACCCTCGTTTAAAGACACCTGGCGCATTTCTTTCGGAATACCTGCTCCTTCGGGAAGCATACCAAGAATATCTTCCAGAGAACCGATACTGCGCAGCTGAACCAACTGGTCTTTAAAATCGTCGAGGGTAAATTTCTGTTTGAGTAGTTTTTGCTCGAGCTCCCGCGCCTTGTTTTGATCTACTGCCGCTCCAGCTTTTTCGATCAGCGATAACAGATCGCCCATACCTAAGATTCGCGATGCCATCCGGTCGGGATAAAATGGCTCCAGCTGCTCTGTTTTCTCACCTACCCCAATATATTTAATTGGACATCCGGTTACTGCTCTGACTGACAAAGCCGCTCCGCCGCGGGTATCACCGTCCAGTTTAGTGAGGATGATACCGCTAATCCCTACTGTTTCATTAAAGACAGTGGCAGCGTTAACCGCATCCTGGCCGGTCATGGCATCAACAACCAATAACACTTCGGCAGGGGCAGCCGCTTTTTTTATGGCAACCAGCTCGTCCATCATCTGCTGATCAATATGCAGCCGACCCGCCGTATCGAGAATCACCGGATCAAAATTTTCATTCTCTGCCCGGGCGATTCCAATGCGACAAATCTGTTCCGGCTTATCTTCAGGGTTACTGTAAAAAGCGGCACCAATCTTTTCACTTAATACTTCCAACTGCCTGACTGCCCCCGGCCGGTAAATATCCGCTGCAACCAGAAGCGGCTTTTTACCGCTGCGTTGCATGAGGGCTGCCAATTTAGCCGCAGTCGTAGTCTTACCGGAACCCTGTAAACCGGCGAGCATAAGCACCTGCGGGCCTTTCTTCGCAGCAGATAGGCCGCTGGGTTTTTCGCCCATTAACCGGGTTAATTCTTCATTAACAATTTTTACAACCTGCTGACCGGGTGTAAGGCTCTCCATCACTTCGTGACCGACAGCTCTCTCCCTGATTGCCGCAATAAAGTCTTTGACCACCTTAAAGTTAACATCTGCTTCCAACAAGGCAAGCCTGATCTCGCGCATGGCTGCGTCGACATCTTTTTCGCTGAGTTTGCCCTTGCCCCTCAGTTGCTTTAAAGTATGTTGTAACTTATCGGCCAGGCCGGAAAACATCGGTTTAATTCACTCCTACTGTTCGTTTCCGCTTTTTAAGGCAGCAATGATCTCTTTTAACCGGCCATGTTGCAGTAGATCAATCTGACCGGTGCTGACAATCTCTTCCGCCTCGGACAGTAGATCCTGCTGCTCGTTAAAGAGGCGATAGAGACCCAGCTTATTTTCAAATTTCTCCAGCGCATCAAGTGAACGGTGGATCAGATCATGAACTGCCTGCCTGCTGACCATGTATTCGGCAGCGATTTCAGCGAGAGAATAATTATCGCTGAAGTACAGCTGCAGGGCCTCCTGCTGACGATCAGTCAGCAAAGGTGCATAAATATCGAACAGCAGGTTGATACGGTTTAACTGATCCAGCATTGCTTCTCCTGTAAAGGCAGATTACTTAACAGAGGAAGTATAGCAGAAAGAAATAGTCAATGCAAATATTTTTCTCTCATTTTTTTATCTTTTCAGGTATCTCTTCACCTTATTATTTTCTTTACAATAGATAGGCACAGCTGCCTTGCAGTTGGTGGTATTTTGTGGTAATATTGGCGCAGGAATGTTTATGAATAAAATAATCTAAAGGAGGTTTCTTGAGATGGCGAATGGCGATGCTTATGGTTATGAACAGAACGTCGGAGTCGGTTTGCGTTTTGTGGCGGTAATTATTGACAGCATCATCTTAGGGATTATCGGTTACCTGGTAGCAGCTGTTACCGGGGGTACTACCGCAGCAGGTTTCGAGCTTGAGGGTGCCCCTGCATTTGTTTTTTTCATTATCGGTTTTCTTTATTACTGGCTGCTTGAAACTTATCTCGGCGGAACTATAGGCAAGTTGATCTTAGGTATGCGGGTCATAATGGAAGATGGTTCACCTGTAACGCTTACTGCTGCCTTGGTCCGTAACTTGCTGCGCATTATCGATGGCCTCTTCGCTTACCTGCTGGGCGCAATCTTTATCTGGACCTCACCGGCTAAACAGCGTTTAGGGGATCGTCTGGCAAAAACCTTTGTCGTTAAGAAGTAGCAAAACGAACTAAAAAGCCATTAAAACCTTTAACTCATTTAGATCTATCAAGGCCGGCTGAATTATAGCCGGCCTTGCTCATTGCCAGATCCTATTACTCAAACAGGGCTGCAGTAAAAGTTTCCGCATCAAAGGGGGCAAAATCTTCGAGTTGCTCCCCGGTGCCGATATATAAAACCGGTAAATCAAGAAGGTCTTTAATCGCCAAAACTATTCCGCCACGGGCTGTGCCATCAAGTTTGGTAAGGATTAGCCCACTCAACGGCAAAGCCTGATTGAAACTTCTAGCCTGCGCCACCGCATTTTGTCCGGTAGTGGCATCGACAACAAGAATTACCTGGTGGGGCGCGCCGGGCAAATTACGACCGATTACGCGATAGATCTTATTTAACTCTTCCATCAGATTATATTTATTGTGCAGGCGCCCGGCAGTATCACCGATTACCACATCGATGCCACGCGCTTTTGCCGCATTAATGGCATCAAAAAATAGCGCCGATGAATCGGAACCTGAATGCTGGCGGATCAGCTCAACACCTGCCCTCACTGACCAGATCTCCAGCTGCTCTGTGGCGGCCGCCCGAAAAGTATCCCCGGCCACCATTATTACTTTCTTGCCCAGGTCTTTATAAAAACCGGCCAGTTTTGCTGCCGATGTAGTTTTTCCAGAACCGTTAACACCAACCAACAGAATAAACAGTGGTGGTTCAGTGGGTACAGCCGGCCCGGGAGGGGCGGCAAGGAGCGCACTAATTTTTTGTATCATTAGTGACCGGAATGATTCCCGGTTCGTCACTTTCTGGGCAATGGCTTCTTCTTTAAGCTCATGAACCAGTTTAAGAGTAGTTTCCACCCCTACATCACCGGAAATCAGGATCTCTTCCAGCTGTTCATAAAAATCGAAGTCAAGCTCGCCTCCCCGTATCAGGTGGTTGAGGCGATCCAGAAAACCGCTTCTGCTGCGAACCAGACTGCTCCTAAATCTATCTATTTTGTTCATTTCGTGATGTTCTCCCCACCAACCAGGCATTCTTCGAGTTTAAGAGACATCAGCTTTGACACTCCCGGCTCAGGCATTGTTACCCCGTAGAGGACCCCTGCCTCCTCCATAGTTCTGCGCCGGTGGGTAATCATTATAAATTGTGCCTGCCTGGCATTCTGCTTTAAAAACTTGGTAAAACGGGCTAAATTAGCATCATCTAGTGTTGATTCCACTTCATCAAGCAGGTAAAATGGAGCCGGTTTATAGCGTAGTATAGCAAAAACTAAGGCGATGGCGGTAAGCACTTTTTCACCGGCCGAGAGAAGTGTAATATTCTGCAGTCTTTTACCCGGCGGTTGAGCGCTGATTTCAACCCCCGCCTCCAGGATATTTTCCTGGTCGGTTAGCTTAAGTAAGACCTGCCCCCCTTCAAAGAGCTCGCTGTAAGTCTGCTTGAAGTTTTCGTTAATCTGCTCGAATGCTTCTTTAAAGTAAAATTCCATCCGTTGATCGATCTCTGCTAAAACTTTTTTCAAAGAGTTTTCGCCTTTATGCAGATCGTCTTTCTGCTCAGATAGGAAGTTAATCCGATCCTGCAGGCGGGCCAACTCTTCGATTGCTCCCAGGTTAACCTCACCCAGGGCTTCAGCATCTTCTCGTAAATTATCAACAATCTGCTTGCAGCCCTCCGGTTCGAAATCGGGTTCGGTATCAACCAGCTCCAGTGTCTGGAAAAGCTCTCTGAAATGCAGCTCTTGGTAATTGACCTCCGTCTCCATTCTGGCTTGTTCCAATGAAAGCTGCCGTTCCCTTTTTTCCTGTCTGTTAATCCTGCCCTGTCTTAAACGACTTTCTTCTTCAAACTCGATCAGCTCAGCTTCCAGTTTACTGACCAGGACATTTTTACGATCCAAATCGAACATCGACACGGCTTTTTTGTCGTTTAAAGCTTCTATTTCATTATTGATCTCAAGTTTTTTTACTTCATTATCGGCAAGCTCTCGCTGGTGTTTTTCATATTCGGTCTCAGTCTCTGTTTTCTCTGCTGCCGGCTTATTTATGTTGATATTAATATCAGCGATCTTTTCATTCAGAGCTTCATGTTGTTCCCGGCAGGAACTGATCCGGACCAGCAGATCGGTCACCCGTTTTTCAAACTCTGCCTTGCGGACCAAGTACTGACGATAATCTTCTTTAATCTCTGCCAGGTTATTTTCCTTGGTTTTGATCTCTGTCAGGCAGGTCTCGATTTCAGCATGCAAATCCATCTGTCTTGCGACTATTTCGGCCTCTTCCTCCTCGATTGATTTAAGCATTGCGCTATTAGCATCAACCCGTTGTTGCAGACTGCTATCCTCCAGCTGTAGCTTATCAAGATCTTTGAGCAGAAAACGCTGCTGATCTGTTACCTCCTGGATCTCATCTGTTTTGGCGGTGACGAGCTTTTGCTGTTCAGTTAAATTCCGTTTAAGTTCATCTAATTTGTTTTCAGCTGCTGTCAGCAGTTTGATCTGATCTGTCTTTTTTTCTGTTAACTCCTCAATTTCCCTGCGTCTGCCGAGCGGCATACCATCGTTGCGACTTGGCAGACTGCCGCCTCTGATAACACCCCCGGGGTTGATCATTTCTCCTTCGAGGGTGACAATTCGACAGCTATGTTTTAGAAAATGGGCAACTTTTAAAGCATCATCCAGCGAACGGCAGACTACTACCGAAGAAAGGAGGTAATCTACTGCTTTACGGTAAACCGGTTTTGCTGAAACTAACTCAGAAGCCTTACCAATGACCCCATTTAAGTTGCGCCAACCGGGGTAGCGTTCGAGGGGATCTGCAGCCTGATGCAAAATGTCTAGCGGTAAAAATGTGGCCCATCCGCGATTACGTTCCTTTAAAAACCGGATCGCATCCTGCACCGCTTTTTCAGAATCAGCTACCAAATACTGTAAGCTACCGCCAAGTGCAGTTTCAACTGCTTGAATATAAGGACTTTCGACCTTAATCAAATCGGCGATCGTACCGATGATACCAGGTAAACCGGTACGGGCTTGCAGTACTTCTCTAACCCCGCGGTAGTAGCCGGTAAGAGCAGAGTCCTGCTCTTCCAACAGCTGCAGGCGACTTTTTATGCCATGCAAAGTTTCTCTATACTTATTGACAGCAGCAAGACCCAGTTCCAGAGCAGACTTGCAGTGTTCTTCTTTTTCCACTTCTGTCTGTTGCTGCTTCCGTACTTTCTCGAGCGTGCTTAACAAAGAGTTGTTTTTCGCTTCAAATTCCTCGCGATTCGACACGCAAGTATGAAGTTTGCTCAAAAGCAACTGGTTCTCCAGGACAAGATCATTCTTCTGGACAGCAATTTTTTCCAACCGTTTCCTGCTCTCCGTAAGGGCGATCTCTGCCGCATTATTGCGAGCCCCGGCCTTGTAGATCTCCTCTTGCATTTTTTCCGCTTCCTGAGCTAATTGATTTTGTTCATGAAGGGTTAGTGCTGCTCTGCTTTGCTCCAAGCCGGTGTTTAACTGATCAAGCTCCTCCTTCTTGTGAGTCAGATCCTGCATGGTCTGTTCCTTCTGCTCCTGAAAATCGATCATCATCTTTTCAAACTGAGCAATTCTGCGTTTGTTTTGCTCGAGCTGGCCCATGATATGGTTTTCTCTTTCAGCCAGCAGTTTTAATTCAGACTCTAAATTTTCATAGGTGCGCACCAGCTGATTATAGTTCTGTTCCTCCTCTTTTCTTAATTTTTGTTGCTCGAGGAGGTTATTTTTCAAGTCCTGCCGTTCTTTTTCCTGTTGGCTCTCCTGGGCCGCTGTGGCGAAAAGGGCATCATTAACCGAATCTAGTTGCCTGTTTACTTTGGCTAGATCTTCCCTGGTCTGATGCAGCTGAAATGAAAGCAGCTTTTTCTCTTCTGTTTCGATCTGCTGCTGCAGTAAACGATACTGTTTTGTAATTTCAGCTTGTTCATGCAGTGGTTCAATCTGTGTATCCAGCTCATAGATCAGGTCCTGCACCCGGATTAGATTATCTCTTGTCTCATCAAGTCTGCGCCTTGCCTCTTTTTTACGAAGCTTGTATTTTAGTATACCGGCCGCTTCTTCAAAAATTTCCCGCCGTTCTTCGGGACGGCTATTAATAACCTCGTCAACCCGACCCTGGCCAATGACTGAGTAGAGATCTTTACCCAGGCCTGTATCCATAAACATTTCTGTTATATCTTTCAGGCGGCATGGCGATTTGTTGATGTAGTATTCGCTGTCACCGTTACGGAAAAGGCGCCTGGTAATGGTTATTTCATCATAATCAAGTTTTAAGAATGGGCCTGCACCTTCAAAGGTAAGCGAAACCTCGGCAAAATTAAGCGCTTTTCGGCTATCGCTTCCCGAAAAAATAATCTCCTCCATTTTGGTGCCTCTCAGCGATTTAACGCTTTGTTCACCTAAAGCCCAACGAACAGCATCGACGAGATTACTCTTCCCACAACCATTGGGACCGATTACAGCAGCTATACCTGGGGTTAGCCCTAGTTCAGATTTGTCAGCAAAAGACTTAAACCCGAATAGTTCCATTCTTTTTAAATACAATTGCTCAGACTCCTTGCCATTTGCTTTGATGATCGATACTGCTTAATAGCACCGTTTTATTACAGTAAAATAGGGGCAAGAATATTTTGCCCCCTTCTTACTTCATCTTAGTTTGATCTTGGTTCAACTCTAAATTTTATCGCCGTTCGCTCCTCATTTTCAATGGAAATTTCTACGAACGATGGAATTACGACCAGGTTAATACCGTTGGGGGCGACATAACCCCGGGCAACGGCAATAGCCTTGATCGCCTGATTAACAGCCCCTGCTCCGATTGCCTGCAACTCCACCGCACCATCAGTTCTGATCACCGCTGCCAGTGCCCCGGCCAGCGCCTTGGTCTTGGAATGAGCCGATACCTTTAAGGTTTCCATAATGTGCTAATCACTGCTCCTCCTATCAATAGAATAACAGCAGGGTGTTTAGCTTAAGATGTTAACGTATTCCAGGCTTCTTTTGCAGCTGCCTGTTCCGCCTCCTTTTTACTACGACCTTCTCCGACCCCGACGACATCCGCAGTAAGCATCACCTCGGCTGTAAAGGTTTTTTCGTGGTCAGGTCCGCTCTCCTGAACAATCATGTAGCTGGGAGTCACGGCATAACGCGCCTGAGTAAACTCCTGAAGCAATGTTTTGAAATCCCGTCGCAAATGACCTTCCTGTAGTTCTTGTAAGATGGGGGAAAATAGTTCAAGCACCTTCTCGCGACTTACTTCAAAGCCCTGATCTAAAAAGTGGGCGCCGATTAGCGCTTCGATAGTATCAGCCAGTAATGATGGGCGGCTAGCCCCGCCACCGACTATTTCGCCCTTACCAAGACGCATATGCCGACCCAGGTTCAGACCATAGGCAATCCTGGCCAGTGAAGCTTCACAAACCAGGTCGGCTCTAAGCTTGGTCAACTTTCCTTCAGACAACTGCGGATATTTCTGGTAGAGATAATCACTGATGATCAGTTCTAAAACTGCATCACCCAAAAATTCAAGACGTTCATTATGGAGCCTTCGGTGTCCTCTTTCGTGAGCAAAAGAGCTGTGGGTCAGTGCCTGTTCATAATAACTCAAGTTTTCGGCTTTCCAACCCAAATCATCTAAAAGTTCATTAATAATTTCCGGCCATCCCATTATTTACCTCTTATGATCACATATTATAATTGTGATTCAATATATTTAATTATATCACCGACCGTCCTAATATTTTCGATTTCCTGATCGGATATCTCGAGATCAAATTCCTCCTCAAGAGCCATCACCAGTTCGACTATGTCCAGTGAATCAGCATCAATATCTTCAAATGATGTTTCCATGGTTAATTTATCAGCTGCTACTTCAAGCTGATCCGCTATGATCCCTTTTACCTTTGATTCAACGCTCACCTGGTCACCTCCTCTCTGCCGTATTTATGTCCGCCATAATAACATTTATGATCCGGTTGATCCTGTAACCATGGGCTTTAAAATATTTTTATCTAGTATATCAATAAAGTTTAAATGATCAATAGCACAATACCAAAAGTAAAATATGGCTTTTTACTCGATCTGTTCTCGGCTTTCAAGGGGTAAAAGCTCCAGAGCTTTTTCAAAATGCTTAATAACCTCGTTGTTTATAAAAGGATAGACTTGTTTGTAAATAGCCTGCTCAATCGCTTTCGCTTTAGAAGACCCGTGGCATTTTACCAACAGCCCTTTAACTCCTAATAGTGGCGCCCCACCGTATCCGGAAGCGTCAACCTGTTCTTTTAAGCCCATAAAGACAGGCTCCAGAAGAAAAGCCCCGGCTTTGTAGCGCATGCTGGTTACGATCTCTTTTCTGAAGTAACTTAAGATTGCCCTCGATAGGCCTTCAGAAGTTTTAAGAAAGATATTGCCGACAAAACCATCGCAGACAACGATATCTGCGGCATCAAAATAAGCTTCGGTGCCCTCAATATTTCCGCAAAAACCGGGAAGGTTTTCGCTGAAAAGGGCATATGCTTTTTTCACCTGGCTGTTACCTTTGTTAGCTTCAACTCCGACATTAAGGAGGGCAATACGCGGTTCTTTGATCCTAAGAATCTGCTGGGCATAAATCCTGCCCATAAAAGCATATTGTAAAAGCTGCATCGGACGGGCATCCATATTGGCCCCGACATCAAGGTAGAGCACCGGGCGGCCACTGAAACTGGGCATCGGTGTTAGCAGAGCCGGCCTGCTGATACGGCCCATCCTACCTAAAAATAAGAGACCGGCTGCCATCAGTGCGCCGGTATTGCCGGCGCTGATTATCGCATCGGCCTCACCATTACGAACCATTTGCATGGCTACTACCATAGAAGAATTTTTTTTACGACGAATTGAAAAACCGGGATCATCATCACAACAGATAGTTTCTTCAGCATGCCTAATTTCCAGTCGTGAATGGCTAAAGTTAAAATCTGCCAAGCGGGCTTCAATTTCATCTTTGCGACCAACCAGAACCAGGTAAAGATCTTCTAATGAAGAAAGCGCAAGAATCGCGCCTTTTATTATCTCTCCGGGGGCATGATCCCCGCCCATGGCATCAATTGCCACTTTAACCAATCAGATCACATCTCCTGTCAGAAACAGCTAAAAATAATACGCCCCTTGCCATTTTACAATAGCGGGGCGTATTATCACTATTTACTGATTCACTTTCAGCGCTTCCCGTTCTTTGTAATAGCCACAATTTAAACAAACCCGATGAGTCGGCTTCAGTTCATGACATTGTGGGCATGGCACCAGCCGGGGAACCGTGAGTTTGCTATGAGCACGTCTCATGTCACGCTTCGATTTTGAGGTTCTTCTCTTCGGAACAGCCACTGTTACGCCTCCTTCTTAGACTATCATTCCTGATTCAGCTCTTTTAGCTTAATAAATCTTAGATCAATATTTTCCTTTTCACTACAGCAGCGGCAGGTAGATTTGTTCAGGTCTTCTCCACAACCGGCGCATAGTCCTCTGCAATCAAGCGCACAGATCGGATTATACTCCTGACCCAAGATGATCAACTGCCGGATATACTCGTCCAGGTATAAATAATCGCCTGATACGTTAAGTGTGTTCGCTGTTTCCAACGCTTCAATCTGCCTGTTGCTCTCAACCGGAGCATTTTTCAAGACCGTAAAAAGCTCGGTAAAATCAGTTGTGAAGCACTGATTAAAAGATTCGAGGCAACGGGAGCAGGTTGCAGTAGTAGAAACCTCCAGGGAACCGTTAACCACTAGCTGATCATCGTTTAAAGAGGCAGACATGACAAGCTTAAAAGTTCCACCATCCAGAAATTCAGAGAACGAGGATAAGAGGTCTTCCTCGAATCTAAAGTCAACAGCTTTTCCCTGTTTTTGACTTAACTCCGGCAAATAGATTTGCATGCTTGATCAGCACCCCAAAAAAACTAAAGTAATTATATAGACCAAGAATTTCTTTGTCAACACGGGCAAGGAAGAAAACGTTTATCGCTATCTGGAAGAAGCTTAGAGTCTAGACTTTGGCAGCACGATTCGTTTAATAAGTTACAGAATCAATTCCCTCAGTTCCACCCGGCCGGGATGAATCGGAGAAGACGACCACAATCTGGTTGGGCAAGCAGACAATACTCTCATAGGAATATTCGATCCAGCCTGTGTGCGAACAAACTGCACGGGGGCAAAGATCTTCGGAAAGTGGTAACATCCGAATTCTACCATCATCGATCTCGATTATAGCTGAGTACTCGTTGTTTTCACCGAATGAAAGGGCATAGTCAAACTGATCCCCAGGCGTGAGTGAAAGCTCTGCCACCGGACGGTTTTGGACAAAAACCCTGGCATATTTTGGTCCTGCAGCACTGGCTTCCTGCCAGTTAAACCAGAAGCCGGCCACACCCCATAGTAAGAGGAAGACGATCACCAAGTAATCTGCTACTTTTATTCGAAGAGATTCCAAATATTTCACCTGTTGCCTATTATAACACAACAGGTCCCTGCTCATTTTAACGCTGAGCTATTGGAACAAAAAGAGCATCAGCCGCAACAGCACCTTCACCACGAGTCTGAACTATCAAAGGGTTAATATCCATCTCCTGAATTTGGTCTTCCAGTTCAATGGCCAGCCGTGATACCCGAACCAGGATTTCGACCAGAGCATCAGTATCCCTCGGTAAACTGCCGCGCACCCCTCCCAAGAGAGCTCTTCCTTTTAACTCGTCGAGCATCGCCCGGGCATCTTCTTCACGCAGCGGTGCAACCCTGGTTGAAACATCTTTCAATACCTCTACATATATACCGCCCAGTCCCAGGACAATCGCCGGACCAAAGACGGGATCTTGTTTAATGCCGATGATCATTTCAACTCCCGGTTTCAGCATCTCCTGGACTAATACACCCTCAATTACTGCAGCCGGACTCATTTCTGCAGCCCGCATAAAAAGATTATGGTAATTTTTTTCAACCGCAGTAGCATCGGCAACGTTAAGCACAACCCCTCCGATGTCGCTCTTATGTAATAAGGTGGGAGACATGATCTTCATCGCCACAGGGTAGCCAATCTGGTCTGCCGCTGCCACCGCATCATTCGCAGAACCGGTCAGGATCTCTCTGGTAACAGGTATGCCATAAGCTTTAAGGATCTGCTTCGAGCGCCATTCTGAAAGGGCATTACCCATTTTGTTGGCAGACAAAATTTGGAGTGCTTTTTTCCGTTCTACCCCAGGCTGATAGAGAGGATATGATCTTGTTTTTGTTGTTGCTCCGACCCAGTCCGCTAAAGCGCTAATCGCCCATAAACCGCTGGGAATGTGCTCTATTACCGGCACCCCGGCCTGGACCAGCTTATTTTTTGCTTCTAATGCATAATCCTGACCCGTTGGCCAGGTAAAGATAATCAGCGGCTTATCAACTTCATTGTAAACCTCGATAATTTTATTAACCGCTTCGGGATCGGGCATCTCCAGATTATAGAAAAAGCCTCCGACATCAATTCCCGGATCCTGCATAACCAAGCGAAGAGCCCTCTGGAAAAGTGTCGGATCAACAAAGAGCTGCGATGTCAGATCAACCGGATTGGCAACGGAGCCAAAAGAAGGAAAGAACTCACGCAGGCTGTCCTGAGTCCCACTATTAAGTTTAACCACTTCAAGGCCGTATTGTGGACACTTATCTGCCACTACCACTCCACCACCACCGGAAATTGTAATCACAGCCATCTTTTTCCCGGCGGGGAGCTTGCCTGTAGCATAAAGGGCAACTAACGCGTTTAATTGTTCCACATCATCAGCACGGGGCACTCCAAATTGTTTGAAGATACCTTCATAGACCTGGTCGGACCCAACCAGGGCTCCGGTATGCGATGCTGCTGCCGCAGCACCACTTGCCGTCCGGCCAACTTTTAGCATCGTAATTAGTTTTTTTCGTTCCAACGCTTTTTTGCAGGCTTCGATAAAGAGGCGCCCGTCACCCTGCAAGCCTTCGAGGTAACCAGCAACAATTGATACTTCATCACGGTTTACCAAATAATTTAAAACTTCGGCAAAAGAAACATCAGCCTCATTGCCTGTGCTGACAAAGTAGTTAAAACCGATTGAAAGCTGCAAAATCATCTGGTAAATAATACCACCCAAGCCGCCGCTCTGGGTGATGAACGAGAGCAGCTCAGGATGAACCAGGTCGCTTCGTTCCTGGTTATAAAAAAAGCTGGCCATGCAACCATTATAGTAATTCAAAATTCCCAGGCAGTTAGGCCCGAGAATCCGCATCCCGTTTTCCTGAGCCAGCTTTCGCATTTCAACCTGCTCATCGCGTCCTTCAGCGCTTACTTCAGCAAACCCGGAGGTAAAGATAATCACCGAACCGACTTTTTTTGTGGCACAATTCTTCAACACCTTCATAACCTGTGCTGCAGCTACACCGATTATGGCCAGATCAACCGGGCCTTCGATATCTGTAACTGTGGGGTAACATTTTAAGCCTCCGACACGATCGTATTTGGGGTTAACCGGGTAAACATCTCCCTTGTAGCTAAACATGCTTAAAAGATATAAAGGAATGCCGTTCGGTTTAATGGGATTTTGGCTGGCGCCAATTACGGCGATTGATCGTGGATAAAAAAAGGTTTCCAGATCGTTTAAGTCTGCTTTTAATGCTACTCGATGGCTGTTCTGCATTTAAGGATCCTCCTCCGAAGAAACTGCATACTTTTCAATATTTGTTTCTACTGATTAATATTTTACATGATCAAATAATAAATAGGTAGAGTAAATTAAAATGAGACCAATTTTATCTGTTGGGTAAAATCAGTTTTTAAAGAGTTATGTTATAATTGTGAAGGCAAATTTTAATGTGCTTTAGGAGGTCCAGACTTAAGTGGCAGAAAAAAAGATACCCTTTGATCATAATAATTCCAGCTCCGCCAGTTCCGAACATCCTCGCAAACGTTGGACAAAGCGAAAAAAAGTAAAGGTTACTATTCTGACGCTGCTGGCTGCTGTTGCAATTGGTATAGCCACCGTTGCAGCAGTGGTAGTAAGTTTCATAAACGATGCTCCACCGCTCGATCCCCAGCGCCTCGAGACAGTTGAAACATCATATCTTTATGACAGTAGTGGCGAAGAAATTACCGCCCTGCATGATGAGCAAAATCGAGTTGCCGTTACCTTAGACGAAATACCCCAAAAAGTGGTTGATGCCTTTATCGCCATTGAGGATGAAAGGTTTTACCGCCATTTCGGGTTTGACATAACCGGCAGTTTCAGGGCTGCTTATGCCAACTTTAGGGCAGGCACAATTGTTCAGGGCGCCAGCACGATAACCCAGCAGCTGGCCCAAAATGCTTTTCTGACAACCGAAACCAGCTATAAACGAAAAATCCAGGAGATCTGGCTGGCCATCCAACTGGAACGTAACTATTCTAAAGAAGAAATTTTAGAACTCTACCTGAACCGGATCTATTTTGGGAACGGAGCCTACGGAGTTGAAGCAGCCACGCGAACTTATTTCGGCAAAAATGTCGGTGAGCTTACAATTGCTGAAGCAGCCATGATCGCCGGAGCAGTCCGTTGGCCTAACTTTTACAACCCCATTGATAATGTCGATGAGGCAGAGGGTAGAATGCGCCTTGTCCTCGACAATATGCTTCGTCTTTCCCTGATCAGCGAGGAAGAATATCAAAATGCCATCTCATCAGCCATGCGCTACACCCAGCGACAAAGCCAGGATGTCTATCCCTATCCCCATTATGTAGATTACGTGGTGCACTATGAATTAATCCGCATCTTAAGCGCCATGCCTTCAATCGGATCACGCGAGGAAGCTTACCGGGCCATCTATACAGGAGGCCTGCAAATTTACACTAACCTGGTCCCCGATCAGCAGCTTCACGTGGAAGAGGTCCTTGCTCGAACTGATCTTTATCCCACTACAATTATGCTTAACATGCCGAAGGTCAGAGAAGCCGTTGCCGAACTGTCGGCCAAACGCGATTTAACCAGGGCACAGCTGGAAGAGCTTGTTGACGAAGAGGGAGGAGTAGCTCAGCCCCAGGCCTCAATCGTGCTCGCCGATCCGACAACCGGAAAGATCTTGGCCTTAGGGGGCGGCCGGGATTACCAAAAAAAAATTAATGAAGTTTTGCGCTTTGTCACTTTGCGTCAGCCCGGATCCGCCATCAAACCGATCGTCACCTATGGTCCGGCTTTTGAAGAAGGAGTTCTGGCCGGTGCTGGTTCTACTCTTGATGATTCACCCTACATCAACCCCAAGGGCAACTGGTTTCCCGAAAACTTCGATTACCAGTTCCGCGGCATGGTTACCGCCCGTGAAGCGCTCTATTTTTCCTATAACATCCCGGCAATCCGCTTACTGGAAGCTCTCGGCCCCCGGGTCGGCGCTGCTTACGCTGAAAGAATGGGCATTCCCACTCTTCACCCCAGTGAAGTAGACAACCTAAGCCTGACCTTGGGCGGCCTGACCTACGGGGTCAGCGCCATTGATATGGCCCAGGCCTATAGCGTTCTAGCTAACAATGGAGTCAGAATCGATTTACATAGTGTTGAAAAAATAATCGATCGCCACGGCGACCTAATTTATCAGAACAGACCTGATCCGAAACAGATCTTAAGCCCCCAGTCGGCCTTTCTGGTTAATGATATCCTTCAGGACTTCGTCACCGAGTATCTCGGACGCTCCCTGCAGATTGATCGTCCGGTGGCGGCGAAAACAGGAACCACGGAAAACTGGAAAGATGTTTATCTGGTTGCCTACACTCCGAATATTGTTGCATCGTTCTGGATGGGCTATGATGAACCGAAAACCGGTAGCATCAGACAAGGCTGGAGTTATTCTACAGCATTTCTGCGGGAAGTGTTTTTGGAAGTATTTGAAGACCTTGAAATCAAACCTTTTGAAAGGCCGGAAGGAATTGTTTCAGCAACAGTCTGCAATAAATCCGGTCTGCCTCCCAACGAATCCTGCAGCGCTGCGGGAACTGTGATCAGCGACTTTTTCATTGAAGGGCAGGTTCCCGGCGAAACCTGTAATATGCATACCGGCATGTTTTACAATCGACCGCCGTACATTATCACTGATGAACGCTGGTCGCGCCATGGTGGGCCGGGCAGGGGCCCGGAAGACGCCAAAGAGCGGCCTTCAGGTGGACTCTTCGACATGTTTGAACAACCGGGTTCAACCACCAGAGAGATCAGCCTTTTTAACGCCTACGCAGTTCCGGATGGGATAACCCTGCAGTGGCAGTACAACGGCCCTCCAGTCAACGGTTTTGTGCTGACCAGGTATGGCCAGGGCGGCGGTGACAGTGAAGCTATAGAACTTGATGCCAATGCCCGACAATATACCGATACAGGGCTGGTCGAAAATATGTTTTACACTTACAATCTCTCTGCTGTGCTTCAGGGAGGAGAGCTATCCGATCCGGCCACGGTGGGCGTTAATACCGGGGTTACAGGCGGTGGACCTGGCGGAGGTGGTTTCTTCGAGTTTCCCGGTCAAACCATCAGTGAGATGGTAACCGTGCCGAATGTGATCGGGGAATTCCAGCCGATCGCCGAATCACAACTTTCTCAGGCCGGGCTCAGGGTTGGCGCTTTTGAATTGAAGATTGATGAAACACAGCCGAGGCGCTCTGTGTTGTCCCAGGAACCGGCAGCCGGCTCTGTGGTAAGACGGGGTACAGCGGTCTTTCTGGTAGTCAGCGAGTACCAACTGTTTATGGACAACTGAGTTAAACGGGGTTAATAATAGATTTTTAATCAGAGGGGGCAGCCGGAATTGCCCTCTCTTTTACGCCAAAAATGCTGGCTACCCCTGCTTTGGCGACTGCAACTGTCTGACGGAAGTTCCTGTAAAGCCTGGGCAATGCGCGTAGCGGGCTGCTGGATCGAGCTGCAGCGGTTGCCATAAAGGGCCTGACCTTCCATTTCCAACTCTTTCCAGAGTAAAGGGTACTCAATTCGAATTTCTTCCACCAGCTGAGCGGTGGTCTTATCAATATCCGGTTCCAATAATTGTAACAACCTGGCCTGAAGCTCTTCTGCTTTCATCGATTAACTCCCTAAACTTTAAGGTCAATCACGGTCACACCTTCTCCCCCTTCGGCGGGGTTTCCACTGCGCATTTTGCCGACCAGGGGATGCGTCTGTAAATAACTGCGTAAAGCCTCTTTCAATTTTCCGGTCCCTTTCCCGTGGATCAGATCTACTCTGTTTAAACCAGCCCACAGAGCATTATCGAGCAGCTTATCAACCAGTGGCCTTGCCTCATCAAAACTTAAGCCACGCAAATCAACAGAGCTGTTGATTGCCAAATCCTTGTCGACACTATAACCACCGCCAGCATTTGGCTGCTTTTTCTTCGTCCTCTGTCCACCGCTTTTCTGCCATTGTAAATCGCGGGGTGCTAAGTTGATTCTAATTGAACCAATCTGCACCACCACTTCATTTCCGGAAAGCGATAGAACTTCGCCTTTTTGCTTAATACTGGGAATAAAAACAAGATCTCCGGGCACTACTTCTTCCGCAGTAAGACCTGTTTCCTCGTAATCTGATTCTTCACTGTCTTCAACATCGCGCCGCAGTTGGCTTAAATCATGTCTTATTCTTTCGATGCGTGGATCTGATCCGACCGGTTGATCTGTTCTAATATCTTTCAGCTCTGTGATCAACTTTTCAGCTGTACTTTTGGTCTTCCGTAAGAGCAAGCGCGCTTCTTCCCGGGCCTGTTGGAGAATATCTTCCCGCCTTGCCTTTAGCAGCTCCCGGTCTTTCTCAAGCTCCGCGAGGATTACTTCCGCCCTGCTCCTGTCGATCTCCGCCTGACGACTGTCACGCTGATACCGCTGTTGATCCTCGAACAAGCTGGCTATAACTGATTCGACCTGATCATGCGAGCGGTGCAAATAACTCCTGGCCTGATCTAACAAAGCCTTGTCTAGTCCCAGTTTTTCAGCAATGTGGAGCGCATTGCTCTGGCCGGGAACTCCCTGCAGCAGCCGGTAGGTGGGGGAAAGGGTATCAGGATCAAATTCCATTGAAGCATTCTGCATCCTGTCTCGGACCTGAGCAAAAAGCTTAAGCTCATTAATATGGGTAGTCGCTACAGTTAAAACGCCTCTTGCTGTCAGTTCGGAAAGTACAGCCATCGCCAGGGCAGCCCCTTCGGAAGGATCTGTTCCGGCTCCCAACTCATCGAACAATACCAGGCTGCGTGGCCCGGCAGCTTCAATAATCGCGATGATATTATTCAGATGTCCGGAAAAAGTACTCAGGGACTGGGCAATACTCTGTTCATCACCGATATCGGCCCTGATCCGGTTAAAAACAGTAAGCCTGGTGCCTTGCTCCGCCGGGATGTGCAGTCCACTCTGAACCATAACGCTAAGCAAACCAATTGTTTTAAGAGCCACTGTTTTACCACCTGTGTTCGGGCCGGTGATCACCAGGGTAGACACCTGATCATCAATCCGCACCGTAAGGGGAATTCGCTCCCCCGGCAGGAGGGGATGCCGGGCATTAACCAAATAGATTTCCGGAGATTCATCCGCATCCAACAATAACGGCTCCACCCCATTGATGTTTAGGCTTAAACGCCCCCTGGCAATGATAAAATCCAGTTCACCATAAAGAACACTATTCTGTATTAAGTCATCTTCGGCAGTGGCTACCAGGCTGCTAAGGCGGTAGAGAATTTTTTCAATCTCCTGCTCCTCCTGGCGCTGCAGGGATACCAAATCATTTTGCATCCTAACCACCGGCAGGGGTTCAATGAACAGGGTCGCTCCGCTGGCAGATTGATCATGGACCACACCATCAAGCTGCTGCCTGTACTCCTGCTTTACCGGCAGCACAAAACGGCCACTGCGAATTGTAACCAGCGCTTCCTGCAGGTAACGTCTGTGGTTTGAGCTGCGAATATAATCATCAAGTTTATCACGAATCTTATTCTGCAGGTTTTGTTTTTTTGTCCGGATTGAAGAGAGCTCCGGCGAAGCACTGTCGAGAATATTGCCATCTTCGTCGACTGCTTTCTCCAGTTGGGATCCAAGCTCAACAGCAGGTTTGATCAGGGTTGCCTGTTCGGCCAGTAGTGGGTACAGCTCAAGCTGCTCGCTCTCCCTGAAAAACAGGGGCCAGCGGCGGGCAGCCCGGATAAAAACCTTGACCCTGGCCAAATCCGTCCCATAGAGTAAAGCCCCTTTCGCCGCCCTGGATATGAGAGGTGAAATATCTTCAACTGCAGCAGGCGCAAAAGCGCTACGCGCACTAATCAGTTTTGCTTCGCCAGTTTCCGCTTGTCTTTTTTTAACCTGAATCAGGTCGGACAGCGGTTCCAGTTCGGAAGCTTTCGACAACCCCATCGGCGATACGGTCAAAGCTGCTAAATCCTGCCGGATCCGATCAAATTCAAGAATACTAATCTCCCTGGTTCTGATAACCTCAGCCACGTAATGCTCTCCTTATTTTGGTGACAAAGATAATGGCCAAGGAGCGCCCTGGCCACTTCTACAAATTTTTGTCAATAAGTTGTTGCCATAAATCTCTTATTTTTTGTAAATATGCACATCCAGACCTGCTCTTGTTCTGAATCAACCATTCAGGCTAAGGAAATAATCTAGCAAACTCTCCTGCAGCCGGACTGCAGTTGGGGTTAGATAATGATCGGCTATAAATACCACTTCCGATTGATCAAGAGCCTCCATGAAAAGTTGAAGCGGAATCAATGACATGCCGGCTATAATAATGTAAACAAAGGCAATCCCGATCAACGCTCCTAAGATAGCACCACCAATCCGGTTAATAAAACCGATTACCGGTACCTTGTTGACCCAGCTAAAGCCTCCGGAAAGGACACGAAAGAGCAGGCTCAAAACCAAAAAGAGGACCAGAAAAGCAAGAACACCAGCGATCAGCTGGGGTGCTTTTTCAAGAGCAACTTCAAGACCAAGGCTTTCGATCAGCTCATGGTGAGGAATAATATCTTCAGGGTTGATGTAAGTAGCCAGCAGACCGCTAAAGCGACGACTGCCCCAGAAGGAAATAATAATCACAAGAAAAAAACCGATCAGGTCAAAAAGTTGTTTAACCAGACCACGAAAAAACCCGTTTGCCAGGTGAAGAAAGAACACTACCACTAAAAGGATATCAAGCCAGCTCATTTTCTTCGTCCTTTATTGCTGCAAACGGCATCGCTTTTTCCTGCTCAGCTTTGAGTTTTAGAAGTTCATCAGCCAGGTTTAAAGCCGCCAGCACGGCAACCCTATGCCTGCTAATCTGAATATTACTTTCCGCCAGTTTGCGCATCAGGCGATCAACATAACGGCCAACACGATCCATTTCGTCTGTGGAAGAAGTGCCTCTGAGAACATAATCTTCCCCCATAATAGAAACAGTAACCCTGTTCTTCTCTTTGCTATCCATTGATCAAGCCTGCTTTCTTCCCAGTTGGAAGCCACCGGCTATTAATTTCGCGATAGAGGATCTTAAATCCTTCTTGATCAGCTGCGCAGGGTAGCCCCGAGTCCTAACAGGGCTTCTTCAATTTTATTTTGAGCTGCATTAACTTCTGCTTCGGTGAGAGTGCCTTCATCTGTTCTGAAAACAAGCGAATAGGCCAGACTGCGTTTACCTGCCGGCACCTGTTTTCCTTCGTAGAGATCAAAAAGCCTGACCGCATCAAGCAGTTCGCCTCCGGCAGCCCAGATCGCCTCTTCCAGCTTCGCGGCGCAGACCTCCTTTGAAACCACCACTGCCAGATCGCGATTGGCTGCCGGGTATCGTGGCAGCGGGACCATCCGTGGCACCAGGTTGGCTTTACTGAATAGCGGAGCCAGCTCAATTTCTGCGATCGTCACCGGTTGCTCCAGACCAAAATCAACGGCTACATCCGGATGAAGTTCACCAATAAAACCGAATAATTTTCCATCAAGCAGCAGCTGTGCGCTGCGGGTTGGGTGGGTAAAAGGCTCTGCCCGATCAAGATAGTTAACTCCTTCAATTTGAAACCGCTTAAAAATCAGCTCTAAAGCCCCTTTGATCTCATAAAAACCGGCCTGGCGTGAAGGAACCACCCAGTTAGGCTCAGGAGCAAGACCACTGACCAGTAAAGTTAACCTTTCCGTTTCTTCTGGAAGGCTGATGATCGGTAGCTTCTGCGGATAGTAAACAATACCAAGCTCAAAAAGCTGCATATTTAATTCACGGTAGCTGATGTTCTGCAGTGCTGCTTTCAGTAGACCAGGTAGCAGAGTCGTGCGCATCACCGCCTGTTCTTCAGAAAAAGGATTCTGAACAGAAATCAGGCGCAGGCGCGGATCATCACCGGCTATTCTCAGCCGGTTTAAGTTAGCTGGATTAATAAATGAATAGGTGATGCATTCATAAAAACCGCAGGAAACCAGCAAATTCCTGACCATCGTTTTCAATCGCTCCGG
Organism: Bacillota bacterium; assembly: GCA_016874655.1. Taxonomy (GTDB): domain Bacteria; phylum Bacillota; class Dethiobacteria; order DTU022; family DTU022; genus UBA993. Next base: position 21,536 of record VGTO01000021.1, read on the forward strand.
CATCGATTCGCGGTTCTGGGTCAGCTCACCGCGGGGCAAAGTCGTCGGCACCCGGTCATAGCCATGCAACCTCACGATCTCTTCAATCAAATCCTCCTCAATAATCAGGTCCGGTCTGCGCAAGGGGACAGTAACCAGGAGCTGATCTTCATCCACCTGCTTTAATGGCAACCCTAGCTTTGATAAAATAGCGATAATCTCCTCCTGTGCAATTTCCATACCCAGGATCTTGTTAACCCGCGATGGCTTGAGTTGAACCGGCCATGGCTTAACCATTGAGCTGTTGATGTCGATCAAGCCCTGTAAAACCTTGCCCCCGGTCAGTTCCCCAATTAGATAGGCTGCACGATTTTGCGCATCCAGAACCGCATCGTGATTAACTCCCTTTTCAAATCGTTGAGAAGCCTCGGAGGGTAGAGCAAAACGACGGGCTGTACGCCTGATATTTTTTGGGTTGAAGGCTGCAGCCTCAATTAAAATAGCCTTAGTTGTCTCCGTAATTTCTGTATTTTCCCCGCCCATCACACCAGCCAGACCAACGGCTTTTGTGCTGTCGGCAATAACCAGAACTTCAGTATCGAGTTCTCTTTTTACACCATCCAGGGTAATAAGCACTTCACCGGCCGTCGCTCTCCTGACAATGATCTCGCTGTCAGTTAGCAGTTCAAGATCAAAAGCATGCAGCGGCTGCCCGTATTCCCACATTACATAGTTTGTAATATCAACCACATTGCTAATTGGTCTAATCCCGGCTTTAAGCAGTCTCAGCTGCATCCAGAGCGGTGATTTTTTTATGGTTATCTCCACAACCACCCTGGCCGTGTAACGAGGACACCATTCGGAATCCTTCACCGTCACCTGAATAAAGTCATGCAGCTGCCTCCCGCTTTCGACCGGTTCACAAGGAGGAAAAACAACCTGCGCACCCGTCAGTGCAGCTACCTCATGGGCAACGCCGATTAAACCGAGACAATCAGAGCGGTTCGGGGTCAGTTCCAGGAAGAGGATCTGATCATCAAATCCCAGTAAGCGGTCAACAGGCACGCCAAGCGGTGCATCTTCTTCAAGAATTAATATTTCATCTTCAGCGCCCAGCTCCAGTCCAAGCTCCTGCGCTGAGCAGAGCATCCCTGATGATAAAACGCCGTATAGTTTGGTCTCTTCAATCAATCGTTCTCCGGGCAATTTTGAACCAGGCCTGGCAACTGGCACCTTATCGCCCACTTTAACATTGTGGGCCCCGCAGACAATATTTAAAATATCGCCACCGGTGTCAACTTCAACCAGGGTCAGGTTGCTGCGTCCGGGATGCTGCTCTACTTTTTTGGCCTGCCCGACAACTACTCCTGGCAGTTCAGGGCCAAACCTTTCGACCGCCCCAACTTCAATACCCGAAAGGGTCATTAAGTCAGCCAACTGTTGGGCACTCATGCCCGGATCAATATATTCTTTTAGCCACTGGTACGGCACCTGCATTTGGATCTCCCCCAGTATTGTAGTTTCAGGTTAAACTAATATTTATACAAATTGCTTCAGAAACCGTAAATCGTTGGTAAAGAAAAGGCGCAGATCAGCAATGCCGTACTTGAGCATCGCAATCCGCTCCACCCCCATGCCAAAAGCAAAACCGGTTACCTGCTTCGGATCGTAACCGGCTATTTCAAGCACCCGGGGATGAACCATCCCGGCTCCTAATATTTCCAGCCACCCCGTATCGCTGCAAACCCGACATCCTTCACCTTCACAGATAATGCATGATATATCCACCTCAGCGCTAGGCTCGGTAAAGGGAAAGAAACTGGGTCGCAGGCGGATTTTCTGTTCGGGGCCAAACATTTCCCGGGCAAAGAGCAGTAAGGTCCCTTTAAGATCGGCAAAAGTTATATCCCGATCGACCGCCAACCCCTCTACCTGATGAAACATCGGAGAATGTGTTGCGTCGTCATCACGACGGAAAACCTTCCCCGGGGCAATAATTCTTACCGGCAGTGCCGGAGCAAGCTTTTCCATTACCCTGATCTGTACCGGAGAGGTGTGGGTCCTCAGTAGGTATTGCGGAGTAATGTAGAAGCTATCCTGCATATCCCGGGCCGGATGGTCGGCCGGGAAATTAAGAGCTTCGTAGTTATAATAATCGCTTTCAATCTCCGGGCCATGGGCCACCTGAAAACCGAGACCAATAAAAATCTCCTTAATTTCATCGGTAATCAGGGTCAGAGGATGTTTCTGGCCCAGTGAGGCCTGGCGCCCGGGAAGAGTGATATCAATCTGCTCTATTGACCATTTATCGCCCCGCGATTGATCGAGTAGGACCTGTTCTTTACTTATAAAAAGCTTTTCAAGCTCAAGGCGAAGGGCATTGGCCGCACTGCCCACCTTGGGGCGCTCTTCTGGATCTAAAGCGGCCAGGCTGCGCAGCAAAGTCGTCAGCTCGCCTTTCTTACCCAGAATGTGAATTTTAATTTCTTTCAGTGCCTCAAGACTTTCTGCATTCTTAACCTTAAGACGCGCTTCGTTTTCCAATTCTTTTAGCTTCTGCAGCATCCTCAACACCTCCAAAAATAAAAAAACCCTCTCAACGAGGGACGAAAGCATGCTTCCGCGGTACCACCCAGCTTGGCTTCTTAATAATTAGTAAGCCCGCTTGGCATCGTTAACGGGATGAGCGTCCTCTGCCTACCAGGTTCTAAAAACCTTTCAGCTGGAAGTTCCGGAGTGAACTTCAACCGAGAGCACCGGGCCAGCTTGCAGTCTAAGGCCGCACCTCCCTGAGCGGTGCCGGTATCGGTTTACTTTTCTCCATCATTACTCTTTCTATGCAACAATAAAAGCATTATAGCATCTGCATTCAATCGCTTCAAGTTTTAACTGTCGATTTTTGGCGCCTGATCTCAAAGAGAATAATTCCGGCTGCTACAGCCGCATTTAGCGATTCTACAGAATGATAAAGGGGAATTGATGCTACCAGGTCAGCCATTGATCGTAGTTCGGACGCAACACCGACAGCTTCATTGCCGATGATCAGGGCCACAGGATCTCGATCATAAGCCCCCGACCAGTAAGGCTGATCAGCACCCCCGGCAGTCGCTACGATTAAAAACCCTTTCTCTTTCAGCTCAGCAATCAGCTGTTTTGTGTCGCTGACCTCACGAACGCCGATCCTAAAAATCGATCCTGCCGTGGAGCGTAAAACTTTTGGGCTGTAAGGGTCAGTGCAGCCTTCAGTGCAAAACAGCAGATCAGCCCCGGCCGCAGCGGCAGTCCGAATCAGGGCACCCATATTGCCCGGATCCTGAAGCCTGTCTGCGATAACAACCAGCTCAGGGGTTTTCTTCGTTTCAGTTTTTTCATCCCTAAAAACAAAGGGAAATATAGCTGCCACCTCTTGTGGCGTCTCTGTTTCTGCGAGCTCTTTAAAAAGCGTAGAAGACAAAAATATCTGTTGCGTAGAAAGGGGTAAGTCAGTGAGCCACTTTTTTTCTTTTCCACAACCATAGTTTTCCGCCATTAAGACTACCTCAGGTATCAATCCTGCTTGCAAGGCCTCCTTAACCAGGTTTGGCCCCTCGACTGCAATCTTTTCATTCTTTCTGCGGTAATTTCTGTTTGTTAGCAGTTTCCGGTATTCCTTAAGGATGGGATTGTTTTTGCTGCTTAAGTGATGAGGCTTCACCTAAATCCACTCCAACTTTTTCAAAGCCTTATTTTCGCCGATTGCCACAATTATATCACCGGTCATCACCCGATCGTCTGCTGCCGGAGAGATGTTTGTCTTGCTGCCGTGATTACGCCTAAGGGCGATAACACTAACACCAAAGCGAGCCCGTAAATCAAGATTTTTTAAGGTTTGGCCAACCATCTCTTGCGGTGCGCTCACTTCTACAACGCTATAATCAGATGAGAGTTCGATCAGATCAATGATGTTAGATGCAAAAAGACTATGAGCAATCTTGTGTCCCATATCGCGTTCGGGGTAAATGACCCGGTGGACTCCGATCTTGTTTAAGACTTTACCATGCAAATCATTTTGAGCCTTGGCAACAATGTAGGAGGCGCCTGCCTCTATCAGTAAGATTGCTGCTAAAATACTGGCCTGCTCATCATTACCGATAGCCAGGACAATAGCATCAAAATTATTAACGCCCAGAGCCTGAATACCGCTTTCCGATGCGGCGTTGGCAACTACTGCATTGGTTACCTCAGTGCTGATTTGCTGAATTAAGTCCTGATTCTTATCAACTACCAACACATCATGCCCGAGTTCAACCAGGTTGAGGGCTACGCTGGAGCCAAATCTCCCGACGCCAATCACCATAACTTGCTTTCGCATAACATAACCTCCATCTGCATAAAAGCTGTTCCTACATGCCTTCCCTGTTTCAGATCTGGATTAGCCGATTAACAGTTGCTCTTCGGGATAGTGCAGTATATCTTTCTGCTGTTTCCGGACCAGCGCTACCATTAGCGTCAGAGGACCGACCCTCCCTCCAAGCATGGTGATGATCAGTACCAGCTTGCTTACAGTACCAAGTTCCGCAGTAATACCCCTACTTAAGCCAACTGTACCGAAAGCAGAAAACACTTCAAACAAAAGAGCGCTGAACTCAATATCTTCTGCCAGGGTAAGAATAAAAATCGCTGTAAAGATCAGGGCTACAGCAGCGCTGACAATTGCAACTGCTTTCATAATCTGGGTCAGCGTAAACCGGCGCTGCATAAAGATCGGTTCTTGGCGGCCTCTGATCATCGCCATAAGGGTCAAGAAAATGACACCAAATGTTGTTGTTTTAATTCCTCCACCGGTTGATGCCGGAGAAGCGCCGATAAACATCAGCACTAAGAGCAATAAAAAGGTGGGATAGCCAAGAGCAGCTGTATCTAAAACATTAAAGCCCGCCGTTCGCGGTGTCGCTGCTGTAAAGAGTGCTGTAAAAAGCTTGGCGCCTAAATTAAGACTACCCATAGTTTCAGGATTGCTATATTCAAATGTAAATATACAAATAGTCCCGCTAAACAGGAGAACCCCGCTGATTAGCAAAACCATGCGGCTGTGCAGTGAGATTCTGCTCCGAAAGCGAAAATGTCTCAACAGATCGATAACCACGGTGAAACCAAGACCTCCGAAAATAAATAGAACCATCATTGTTCCGTTGACCAGGTAATCGGCAGGAAAACGGGTAAGACTATCAAAGTTGCCGAATAGATCAAACCCGGCATTGCCAAAGGCCGAAATAGCATGAAAAAGAGAAAAGAAAATACCGCGGCCATAGCCCAGCTGCGGAATAAATCGGAAAGCCATCAGGGATGCGCCGCTCAGGATAAATAGAAGCGCGATTTGTAAAACAGAAGTGGCCAGGCGCACCATACCGGATAGAGATTCCTGGTTAAGCGCTTCCCTGGTTAAGAGGCGATCTCTTAGCGTAATTTTACGGCCAAGAAAAATAAAGATCATTATTGTCATGGTCATGAATCCGAGGGAACCAATAAAAATCAGGATCATAATAACCATTTGCCCAAAAAAGCTGTAGAATGTTCCGGTATCGACGACAACCAGTCCGGTGACACATACTGCTGAGGTAGCAGTAAAAAGGGCATCAATATAGCTTAGCTCCCCGGCAATACGTGCTGCAGGCAAACTAAGCAATAGCGATCCGGTTAGTATTACTCCTATAAATCCGGCCACCATTACCCGGGCCGGATTTATAGGTTTTGGCCTGTTCATAAAGAGAACTCATCTCCGTGGAGCTTGATCGTTATTGAAGCAACAGGCACGTTAAAATGTTTAGTTGTTGGCTTTGGCCAGCTCAACCAGCTGGGCAAAAGCATTCTTATCTCTCACAGCCAGATCGGCCAGCACTTTGCGGTTGATCTGAACCTCAGCCTTTTTCAGGCCGCTAATGAAGCGACTGTACGAAATACCGCCATTTCTGGCCTCGGCATTAATCCTGGCTATCCACAACTTGCGAAAATCGCGTTTGCGCTGTCGACGGTCACGATAAGCATAGGTCAGCGATTTAATAACCTGTTGTTTTGCTACCCTGAACAGCTTGCTTTTAGCACCATAATAGCCTTTGGCCAGTTTTAATATTTTCTTCCGCCTTTTGCGGGCTACATTACCTCTTTTTGTGCGAGGCATAATCAATCATCCTCCTACTGATCAGCTTAAAAAACGATCTCGTATCTGTATTAATAAAATAATTTCTTTGGAAGCTTCTAAGGAATAAGCAGTTTTACCCGCTTAAGATCTGCCGGTTTTACCAGGGTTGACTTACGCAAACGCCTGATGCGGCTTGAGCTTTTCTTGCCTGTCAGGTGGCTGGCAAAAGCGCGGAAGCGCTTTATCTTGCCACTACCCGTTTTTTTGAAACGCTTTGCAGCACCACGATGGGTCTTCATTTTTGGCATGCTGAATACAACCTTCCTCTACTATGAATTTGGCGTTAAGATCATGATCATGTTGCGCCCTTCCTGCTTGGCGGCCTTTTCAACCGAACCGTAATCAGAAAGATCCTGGGCCAACTGCTTGCAGAGTCGCTGGGCAATCTCGGGGTGAGTTATTTCTCTGCCCCTGAACATGACTGTTACTTTAACCTTATCTCCGTTTTCGAGAAACTTCTGCCCCCGCTTAGCTTTTACATCAAAGTCGTGTTTATCAATGTTCGGGCGCAGTTTAATCTCTTTAATCGTTGTAACCTTCTGGTTCTTCCTGGCTTCGCGGTCACGCTTGCTCTGCTCATACTTGTGTTTACCGTAATCCATTAAACGGCATACCGGTGGACGAGCGCTTGGCGCCACGTTAACCAGATCTAGCTTTTTCTTTTTGGCCAACTCAAGGGCTTCGTCTGTATTCATCACCCCAAGCTGGGTACCATCTGCGTCAACCACTAATACTTCCCGGGCATTAATTTGTTCATTGACGAACAAATTCTTACTAATTTCATTTCACCTCCATAAATAATACAAGAGCAGGGATTGGCCACCTGCTCTAAAACATCCTCAAATAATTATGGACAACCCGGAGAGCTCATCAAAGGCTTCAGGGTGAGAAGCGGTGGCTTCTGCTTTTATGATCAATATTTACATTACTGAATATAGCAGAAAAAACGGCACAGGTCAAATTGTTTTTTCGGTAATCTCCTTTTTTAGGTCTGAAATAAAACCATCTAAATTACCGCTACCAAGATCTCCCTTTTCACGATGCCTGATGGCCACTTCGCCATTCTCCGCTTCACGATCCCCGACAACCAACATGTATGGGATTTTCTTCAACTGAGCTTCCCGAATCTTATACCCTACTTTCTCATTTCGCTCATCGACCGTAACCCTTAGCCCCTCTTCTTTCAGGCGTTTAATAATTTGGCCGGCATAAGTATGACTCCGTTCGGTTACCGGTATTACTGTTGCCTGAACAGGTGCCAGCCAGGCCGGAAAAGCGCCACCATAATGCTCAATTAAGAGGGCGAAGAATCGCTCCATCGAACCATAGACCACCCGGTGAATCACCACCGGCCGGTGTTTGGCCCCATCTTCTCCGATATAGGTGAGATCAAATTTCTCAGGCATCTGAAAATCAAGCTGAATGGTTCCACACTGCCAGCTGCGGCCGAGACAGTCCTCAAGATGAAAATCGATCTTGGGCCCGTAAAAAGCTCCGTCACCTTCATTGATCTTAAAAGCAATCTCCTTATCCTTTAAGACCTGTTCAAGTATATTCGTCGCCTTATCCCACATTTCAATTGAACCCATTGCTTTTTCGGGCCTGGTGCTCAGCTCAACCCGGTAGTCAAAACCGAAGATCCGGTAGAAATGATCCATCAGCCCGATAATGCCGGCCACCTCGGCTTTAATCTGCCCGGGCAGCATAAATATATGGGCGTCATCCTGGGTAAAGGTGCGCACCCGCATCAGGCCATGCAGTGTTCCTGAAAGCTCGTGGCGATGAACAATGCCCATCTCGGCAATGCGGCGAGGTAAATCGCGGTAACTGTGCATTTTTGAGCCGTAAACGAGCATCGCACCCGGACAGTTCATCGGCTTAACGATAAAATCCTGTTCATCTATTTTGGTAAAATACATATTTTCGCGATAGTGATCCCAGTGACCCGATTGCTCCCAGAGACTCCGGTTCAAAATCAGTGGAGTTTTAATCTCCTCATAACCTGCCAGGCGGTGTTCGCGCCGCCAAAAATCAGCGAGCTCCTGCCAGATAACCATACCGTTGTTGTGCAAAAAGGGGAAACCAGGTCCTTCATCATGAAGGGTAAACAGTTCAAGTTCGCGTCCCAGTTTGCGATGATCGCGCTTCTTGGCCTCTTCGAGCATGCTCAGGTAATGCTCCAGGCGTTCTTTGCTTGGGAAGGCTGTGCCGTAAATGCGCTGCAGCATGGTGTTATGCTCGTCCCCACGCCAGTAGGCACCAGCCAGGCCGGTTAGTTTAAAGGCTTTTACCATTCCCGTGTGATTCAAATGTGGTCCGGCGCAAAGATCGATAAATTCATCTTGCTCATAACAGCTAATCACCACATCTTCGGGTAGTCCAGCAATCAACTCTAATTTATAATGCTCGTTCTTGGCGCGAAAGATCTCTTCCGCCTCTGCACGGCTCATTTCACGGCGACGGATCGGTTTTCTTTCCTTGATAATTTTTTTCATCTCGGCTTCAACTGCCGGCAGATCATCGGCTGATATCGGTTTTTCGAATTCAAAGTCATAATAAAAACCGTTTTCAATCGCCGGACCAATCCCCATCTTTGCTGATGGATAAAGCCTCTTAACCGCATGGGCCAGAATGTGGCTGGCGCTGTGCCGGTATACAGCTGCCCCCCTGGGTGAATCAAAATCTACAAAGCTGACCGCGCTTCGCTCAATGAGCGGCAGGTTAAGATCGCATTCTTTTCCGTCAACCAATACGGCAATCAAATCACTATTTTCAGAGGTTTTTTCCCGATAGAGATCCATACAGGTAGTGCCTTCGGGGTAAACTGCTTCCTCCCCGTTATCAAGAATAACTTTTATCGACAAGGGCTCTTCGCCTCCTTTAAACGTGTACGACAGCAAATTATAGAGCTGCACGAATAAAAAAATGATAAAACCTGTCTTTTCAACTGTCAAGGCTAGTTAACTATCCTCTTAAGTTGATCGCTTTTGGCAAAATTTCGATTTCTACTGGAGCGTGGCCGGGCTGCTCGCCATCCAAATCAAGCAAGGCTTCGCCGGAGGCCTCAACCTTTACCGACTTGCCTCGTAAGCAGGTGATGCGCGGGTGGCTTAAGTGCGTGCCTTTATAGACCCGCGGCAGACTGATCAAAAGATTAATTTTGCTTAAATCCTTTAAGATCACGATATCAAGGAGACCGTCATCAACCAACGCATTGGGGGCTACACACATCCCGCTGCCGAAATAGCGCCCGTTGCCAAAAACAACAACGGTAACAGGCTCGTTACAGACCTCCTGCCCGTCAACGGTAATTCTCATCTCCTGATTTTTATAAAGAACTAAGGTGGCCACCGTTGCCCAGAGGAAGGAAACAAATCCTCCAAGGGCTTTGCTGGTTTTATTGACCCGGTCAGCTGTCGCCCCGTCTAACCCCAGACCGGCGACATTGATAAAGTAACGCACTTCCGGCATACCCTGATTGTTTAAAAATGAAACCCGGCCAAGATCAATGGGGTGGACAGGGCTGTTAATTATATGCCTTACCGCTTCTGCGGTGGCGGTGGGAATACCGATTGTGCGGATTAAGTCGCGTCCGGTGCCACCTGATATAAAACTGACTGCTGCTTCCGGGCGGACCAATTTGTGATCATGATCGAAAAAACCATTGATTACTTCGTTGGTTGTACCGTCTCCGCCGACGGCGATGATCAGGTCATAACCATCTTTTAAGAACTGGCGGGCAATTTCTGTAGCATGTCCC
>VGTO01000022.1 GCA_016874655.1 Bacillota bacterium
CTCGATAAACATGCTGTCATCGCTGCAGTCAGGGTTGTTTTGCCGTGGTCCACGTGACCAATCGTCCCTACGTTTACGTGCGGCTTCGTCCTCTCAAACTTCTGCTTAGCCAATTTAATACACCTCCCAGGATTTAAGGAAAGGGTTCAGGCAATTAAACCTTACCCGGCTAATGGCCGGAGCTTTTTGAATGACCGGCCGTAATACAAAAATGGTGGCGGCGCAGGGATTCGAACCCCGGACTCCGCGGGTATGAACCGCGTGCTCTAGCCAGCTGAGCTACGCCGCCGATGGAGCTCACGACCGGGATTGAACCGGTGACCTTATCCTTACCAAGGATACGCTCTACCGACTGAGCTACGTGAGCATAAACAGTGTTGATCATTTTTATAAGGAAACCGCGACTGCGATTTCCTTATAATGGTTGCGGGGGCAGGATTTGAACCTGCGGCCTCCGGGTTATGAGCCCGACGAGCTACCAGACTGCTCCACCCCGCGGCGTCAATGGAGCGGGTGATGGGAATCGAACCCACGCGACTAGCTTGGGAAGCTAGGGCTCTGCCATTGAGCTACACCCGCGTTTAAGCGATACTGATTATACACTGGCCTTTTTTAAAAGTCAACAGATACTGTGCTGCCTTTCGATCTCATCTGGTGGCAGCGATCAATGACCAAATCAGGTCTTGCGTACTTCAAGATACCGCTCAAGCTTGCGCTTAACCCGCTGCAGGGCATTATCGATCGACTTGACATGACGTTCCAGGTCAATGGCAATCTCCTGATATGATTTGCCTTCGAGATAGAGAGTGAGCACTTTCCACTCAAGTTCGCTTAAGATCTCGCCCATCTTATATTCAATGTCGTTGTACTCTTCCCGGTTGATCATCAGCTCTTCCGGATCGGTTATTTTGGTCCCGGAAAGAATGTCAAGCAGGGTCCGATCGGAATCTTCATCATAAATCGGTTTATTTAAAGAAACGTATGAGTTCAGAGGAATATGCTTCTGACGCGTTGCTGTTTTGATCGCCGTTATAATCTGGCGGGTGATGCAGAGCTCGGCAAACGCTCGGAATGAAGAAAGTTTGTCGTCGCGGAAATCGCGGATTGCCTTGTAAAGGCCGATCATACCTTCCTGAATTATATCTTCGCGGTCGGCGCCAATTAAAAAGTAGGAACGGGCTTTGGCTTTAACAAAATTCTTGTACTTGTTGATCAGGTACTCAAGGGCAATGATGTCGCCGCTTTTTGCATCCATCACGATGTCTTCGTCGGTGCGGATTTCAAAGTTATTCTCGCCCTGGCAGGAATACTTCAACTCATGAGCTAAAAAGCTCAATACTATCGCCTCCGTTTTGAAATCTTCTGGTGGGAACAGTGTAGGCTTTCCAGAGTATTATAACTTAATGCCCTATTAGGGTCAAGCATTTTGGAGCAGTTTTATGTAACCGGTTTTATGTAACCTTTTTATTGCCACCTAATTTGCATAAACTGTCATGTTTTACGTAGCCTTTCGAGTCCGTCAATTACCGACTGCTGGAGCAGGTCATTTAAGATCAGGCTTTTCCCTCTATTCTTACGGGCCAACCGCTCGCTAAAAGCCTCTCGCTCCATTTTAAGCCTTTCTTCGAGCGCCGGTGCCGAAAGGACTGTGGCGCCTAAGGCCGAAGCCGCCCTCAGCTCGGCGAAATCGGAGGTGGCCACCTCGACCCGGGAGCAAGCAGCAAGACCGGCAGCCAGACGTTCAATCAGCGTGTCAGCGCTTTCACTCGCCTCGGTAAAAACAACTTCTACCCCATCATGGTGATCCCAGGCAAAATTCTGGCCGTCAAAAACAATGATAATTCTTCCCCAACACCAGGGGTAAAAGGCAGCGAGAATTGAGATAAGCTGGTCGCGGGCACTGCCGAAATTTTTTTCTTTTAGTTTTTTTAATATTTCCCAGGATCCGATTATATTGTAGCCATCAACGATGAGCATCGGCGCTTTCATCCAGACCAGCCCTCTCTCTGACCTAGGGCGGCATAAATCAGAACAGCAGCCGCAGCAGAAACATTAAGCGAACCAGCCCCTTTGCCGGGCATCGGGATCGATAGAGTCTGATCGCAATTTTTTCGCAGCAGGGTGGAAAGGCCTTTGCCCTCTGAGCCGATAACCAGAACCAGTGGAAGCCGGTAATCAGCCTGGTAGTAAGGGATGTCACCATCAGCTTCAGCCCCGTAGAGCCAGAAGCCTTCTGCCTTGAACCTGGCTGCGGCCTGACTTAAGTTTGTAACCAGCGCCACCTTGACCCGCTCAGCAGCACCAGCAGCAACTTTGCGCACAGTCGCAGTAACCCCGGCAGCCCGACGAGCAGGGATAACCAGACCATCAATCCCGACCGCATCAGCAGTGCGCATAATGGCGCCGAGATTCTGTGGATCCTCAAGATGATCAAGCATTAACAGAAAAGGGGGGTCAGCCTGAGCGCGTGAGGCGGCAATCAGTTGATCGAGATCACAGTAGCGGTAAGGGGGAACAAGAGCAACCACACCCTGGTGCCCGGGGATAAAACCGGCCTGATCTAAAAATGAGTTTTTTTTAAGCCGCTCCACGGTAATTTTTTTACTGCCGGCGAGAGTCAAAATCTCATTGATAACCTCTCCCCTGGAGTCCTCAGCCAGTAGAATCCGTTTAACAGTACCGTAGCAGATCGCCGCTAAAACCGCCTGCCGTCCGCCGATCAGCTCATTCGTGGGTGGGGCAAAGCGGTCTTTTTTTTCTGCCGGGCCTCTTTTATCCCCCATCTCTCACCTCAGGTTCAGCGTAAGCAAACTTTAACATTTATGAGCATTAAGCAAATTTACAAGCGGGAAATATTGTTCGTAAATATGAGCTCCCGATGAGTAAGCGGTAATAGGCCCGTCTTCAACGGGGAAGTTGAGCTGCATTAAAATGTACTCTTTTAAAAGCTGCAGGCCGCCTAAGTTCTCCGGAAAACCGACAAAGATATCCCAGGAGCGGAAAAAAACAGTCAAGTTCAACTTGCCGTCGACGACCTTGAAGTCAACCACCCGCAGGCAGGGCGGATCTGCCAAGTCAACGTTCTCCTGACCGCCAATGTTCATGCAGGCCTGGTTGGTTGCCCCTCTTGAGCTGTTTAAGAGATCAATAACCTTTGGCAGCTGGGGTGCCAGATGCTGACCATAGGTGTAGTCCTCCATCTCGCATTTGGTGTCAGTGGCCAGGTATTCGTAAAAATAATTCTGGATTCGCTCTTCCGAAGTAGGCGCCGGGATGCCGCAATTCTCAGGCAGCCAAACTGAAAGAGGACGGGTGTACGGCTCTTCAATCACCACGGTCAGATGGGCAAGCTGTTTACGCAGCTGCCCTTCGTAGCTGCCTTTTTTAATCCGGTAGCTGTAACCGTAACGGGCACAGTTCCAGAGCACCATTCTCCACGCTGCCTCTATTGTTCTTTCCCTGATATAAGCCATAATCCGTCACCTCTCGCTAAAACATAAAACTAAAAACTGTTTTCATCACAATCAAACCAACTACTCCTTATGCTTCCAGCGGGTGCCGTGCGGAGTATCTTCCAGAACAATACCCCTGGCTGACAAATCATCCCTGATCCGATCGGAAGTAGCCCAGTCCTTAGTCGCCCTGGCCTCGTCGCGCCTGGTGATCAGGGCGCTGATTTCTTTTTCCAGTTCTTGCTTTTCGGAGATCTCCAGCACCTCAAAAATTGCATTAAAGTCACGATAAAACTGTAAAACTTCACCGAGCAGTTTCTGATGATAAGGATGGCTTTCTTTTAAATAGATATTACAGTTGCGCGCCAGGTCGAAGATCACTCCGAGGGCATCAGCTGTGTTGAAATCATCATCCATGGCGTTTACAAAGCGCTCTTGTGCTTCTTTTAAATTAGCCTGCAGTTTTTCTTCCCCCTCGCCCTGCTGTGCGGCAGCACCTTTCAGAGCCACCAGAAGATTATCGATCATCCCCTGAAGGCGCTGCCTCCCGGCACCGCTCTGGGCGACCAGTTCGGTGCTAAAATTGAGCGGACTGCGGTAGTGAGCGGAAAGAATCAGAAACCGCAAATCAAGTGGGTCGTGCTGCACCAGCAACTCACGCACAGTGCGCACATTACCCAGTGACTTCGACATCTTCTGCGACTCGAGGTTAAGGTAGCCGGCATGCATCCAGTAGCGGGCCAAAGGCCGACCGTCAGCACCCCAGGTCTGGGCAATTTCGTTTTCATGATGGGGGAAGATCAGGTCAGCGCCCCCGGCATGGATATCCAGAGTATCATTCATATAATGAGTTGACATAGCTGAACATTCGATATGCCAACCCGGGCGGCCTTCACCCCAGGGGCTTTCCCAGAAGGGTTCCCCTACTTTTTTTTGCTTCCAGAGCGCAAAATCAAGGGGGCTATGTTTCTTTTCGCCCGGCTCGACCCGGGCTCCGGCCAGCAGCTCATCCTGTTTTTGCTGCGAAAGCTTGCCGTAATCGGCATAACATGATGTATCGTAATAAACATCACCTTCGCTGATATAGGCATAGCCTTTTGCCAGCAGTTTTTCAATCAATTCGATGATCTGTTCAATGTGTTCGGTTGCCCGCGGCTTAAGATCAGCGGGACGCACTTTCAGAGCGGCTACATCCTGTTCATATGCTTCGATAAACCTGGCGGCCAGCTCGGGCACAGTTATCCCCTGTTCGTTTGCCCGGTTGATCATTTTATCGTCAATATCGGTATAATTCTGGACTAGCGTAACATCGAAGCCCCGGTGCTGCAGGTAACGCCTGATAACATCAAAAATGATAAAAACACGGGCGTTGCCAATATGAATAAAGTCGTAAACAGTGGGCCCGCAGACGTAAAAGGTAACCTGGGGCTGATTGCCCGGGTTGAAATCTTCTTTACTGCGAGTCAGGGTGTTATAAATCTTTATTGCCACAATTACACACTCCGTTTTCAATTTCAAAGCGCTGGCAACGCAGTTGATCGATCTGTTCCTGCAGGCGACTCAGCGCCTCGGCTACGGGATCAGGCATATCACTGTGATTAAGGTTAATTGTAGGAACCTTTTCACCGTTATAGTATACCACCCGTGCCGGAATACCGACTACTGTAGAGTTAGGAGGGGCCGAACTAAGCACGACCGATCCGGCGCCGACCCGGCTGTTTTCGCCGATTGTGATTGGACCAAGCACCTTGGCCCCGGTGCCTACAACTACGTTATCGCCGATCGTCGGGTGGCGTTTGCCTTTTTCTTTGCCGGTACCGCCTAAAGTTACTCCCTGGTAGATGGTCACATTTGAGCCGATCTCCGTTGTCTCACCGATTACCACCCCCATGCCGTGATCAATAAAGAAAGAGGAACCGATTGAAGCCCCGGGGTGAATCTCAATCCCGGTGAAGAATCGAGACAGGTTGGATATAACCCGTGGCAGCAAGATTAGGCCGCGGCGATAAAAAAAGTGTGCCACCCGGTGACAGAAAAGCGCATGCAGGCCGGGGTAGCAGAGCAGTACCTCCAGCGTGCTCTTAGCCGCCGGATCGCGCTCTTTAACTGCCTGGATATCCTCCCTGATCCTGCTAAACATCGACGTTTGCTCCTTAAGTTAAACTTGATTCACAATACTCCTACCCTTATACCACCTCGTGCTCCATCGGGCAGGGTCTATCTTCTTTTTCCAGTAGCACTACCGCCTGGGCGGCGATCGCTTCTCCGCGCCCGCAAACCCCCAAACCCTCGGTGGTAGTGGCCTTTATCGAAATCCGGCACTGTGGAACAGCCAGTACGGCGGCAATTTTTTCGCCCATCTGATCAACGTAAGGCGCAAGCCTTGGTTCTTCGGCAATGATCACTGTATCGGCGTTGATTACCTTCCAGCCCTTATCGTCCAGCATCTTTTTTACTCTACCCAGCAGGATTAAACTCGATATGCTACGATATTGCTCATCGTTAGGTGAAAAATGCCTGCCGATATCGCCCAGGGCTGCTGCCCCGAGCAGAGCGTCGGCCAGGGCATGAAGCAAAACATCGGCATCGGAGTAACCATCCAAACCGAGGTGATGTTTAATAGTAATACCCCCTAAGACCAACGGTCTGCCGGAGACCAGGCGGTGCAGGTCAAAACCCGTTCCGACCCTGTTCATTTATAAGGATGCCCCTTTCAGATACCAGCTTGCCAACACCAGATCAGGCGGCGAGGTTATCTTCAGGTTGGCCGCTTCACCTTCTACCGTTTTTACCGGTTTCCCGAGCAGCTCTACCAGCGAGGCGTCATCTGTAGCCTGCGTACCGTGTGCCGCCGCTTCTTCGTAAGCCTGCCTGACCAATTCAGCCCTAAAGACCTGTGGGGTCTGCACAAGCCGTAAGTAATCGCGCGGCGAAGTGCTAACAACCATTTCGTCTTCGTCGACTACTTTTGCTGTATCGCTAAGTTCAACAACCGGCACAGCAGCCCCGTATTCCAGTGCAGCATTGAGCAACCGCTCAAGCAGAGTTGCAGTGGCCAAGGGCCGCGCCGCATCGTGGATACAAATAAATTCACAGTCCCGGGGCAGGGTCTGCAGTCCTTTTTCAACTGAATCCTGCCGCGTTAACCCGCCACCGACCAACTCCAAACAATCAAGTGAGCAATATTGCTGAAGTAGACTGCCTGCTTCATCAAGATCTGCGGGAGGAACGACAACCACAAGCTTTACCAATGCCGGGTGATTCAAAAACAGCCTCACTGAACGGACCAGCACCGGCAGCCCTTCAAGCAACAGATACTGCTTGCGGATGCTGTTCTCCATACGTAACCCTGATCCGGCAGCCGCGATTATCGCCCCTAGTTTCAAATCTATTTAACCCCGTTAAGCCTATCGGCATCCTGTTTTGGTTTAGCAAAAATCATTCGTCCCGCCGCAGTCTGCAGCACGCTGGTTACCAGCACATCCACCGTTTCACCAATAAAGCGACGGCCACCTTCAACCACGATCATCGTTCCGTCGTCAAGATAGGCAATCCCCTGGCCGGTTTCCTTACCGTCCTTGATAACCTGGGCAGTCATTTCTTCCCCGGGTAGCACAACCGGTTTAACCGCGTTGGCCAGTTCGTTGATATTCAGCACAGATATACCCTGCAGCTCGCAAACCTTGTTCAGGTTAAAATCATTGGTGATAATTTTACCGTTGATCGTCTTCGCCAGTTTGACCAGCTTGCTGTCAACTTCAGCAATTTCTTCAAAATCACCCTCGTAAATCTGAACCGGTATATCCATCTCCTTCTGGATCTTGTTCAGTACATCTAAACCCCGCCGACCGCGGTTGCGTTTCAGCAAATCGGGAGAATCAGCAATGTGGCGCAGCTCTTCCAGCACGAAGCCGGCCACCACGATTACCCCTTCCATAAAACCTGTTTTACAGATGTCAACTATTCTGCCATCGATGATCGCACTGGTGTCAAGAATCTTGAAGACCTCATTTTCACGACCCCCACCACGGATGTTTCGGTTAAACAGGGAAGATAAGAAAGTAAATTCTTCCTTGCGGTTCAGGATAAAACGAACACCGATAATGACCAGAAACAGGGTAATAATCGGTGACAGAAAGATCCCGACAACCGGCAGCCGGTAAATTGGATAACTGAGTAAAAGACCGATAAAGAGAGTGATGATCAAGCTTAACACTACCAGGGCAATGTCCTGGGTTGGCACCACTTTCAGCCGGCTGTCTGCCCAGCCCAACAGACGGTTAAAAACCCTAACTAAAACCGGGGTAAGAAAGTAAAGTATGAGTCCGAGTAATAAACCACCAACTGCATAATAACCGATACCGACCGGAGTAAAATAAGCTCCCGCCGGGATGTTGATAAAAAACTGGAGGAAAGGTAAAATAATGATAAAAACATAGACTCCGAGCACCACACCGATCATTGTTCCGACTATCCTTAAGATTTTATTGGCCATCAATCTCACCTCCTTTCTGTATAAATACCGTTATTGCCAAGCGTTTTATAAGCTTTAGCATAAATCAGTTACGGAAATAAAAATTCCGGGAACTCTTCGCAACATTATAACTTAAAGTTTTCCCCGGAATCAAGGCATGATCTGCGGTTGTTAATAGTTTTGGGTAATTTAATTATTTCGGAGCTTGCTCAAAGATATCGTCCAAAACGCTTATAATCTCAGTCTGCTCCAGGCCCTGTACTAAAATCAGCTCACTGACCAAAATCTGACGGGCAGTTTCAAGCATTTTACTTTCACCGGTTGACAAGCCTTTTTCTCGCTCCCTGAGCATCAGGTTGCGCACTACTTCGGCCACCTCATAGATATCGCCGCTCTTAATCTTCTCCAGGTGGTTACGGTAACGCCTGTTCCAGTTGGCCGACAGTTCCGGCTGGTCACCTTTCAGCACCACAAATACGTGATCGACTTCTTCCTTTTCAATCACGCCGCGCAAACCAACCTGAACAATATTATCAGTAGGGATCAACACTTTCATTTCCCCCAGCGGAAGTTTCATGACATAATATTGTTTCCAGGCACCGAGGATCTCTTTCTCCTCAATTGCTTCAATTATTCCCGCCCCGTGCATCGGATATACAACCCGGTCTCCAACACTAAACAATAGACAGCCTCCCCGATTAATCCTATTAAACATAGTAACACAGCGCTCTGTTAGTGTCAATTAAACAAACAGTTTAACATATTCAAATCATCATTACAACAGTAAAAAAATGACAGATAAATATTACTGCTGAAGCGGCTTTTTACTTTGTCTGTGTGGCTCTGCCTGGTTGACAGGGGCTGAAAATAGAAAGTATAATGGCGGCAGTAAGGTCCTCCAGACAGAAAATGAGGTGACTGGTCAGTGAAGGAAAACGAAGTTGTCTGTAACTTTCAGGATATCGTTTCGGAGGTTTTAATACGCCACCGTAGTGTTCTGGATTGTCTGACCAAGTATCAGGAGTCGACGGCAAGGGTAAACCGCAGTGTGATTAAAGCGGTGACCGACTGTGGATGTGTCTCTATCTGTGCCAATAAAAGAGAATACCCCGCCCGCGATTCGCTAAAAGATTGCGGCAAATATATGGATTCTCATCTCAAAGGAAAAATGTGTGAGCATTGTCGCGAGGTAATCGCCGAAGAGTTGGGCAAACATCTCTTCTACCTGACCGCTCTCTGCAACACACTCGATTTCAAGCTGGAAGAACTGTTCGACAACGAGTATGAACGGATTAATACCCTGGGCCATTTTTTACTTTCCTGAACTAACCAAGATCATTAATCTTGCCAATCAGATAGCTGAACTTTAAACCGAAAAAAGCCCTGGCGGCTTTTTTCTTAATTAGTTTATAATATTGTTTAAGATGCATTGCTGACCGACATAGTTTAGAAACGGGGTTAAAGCCGATGACCATTACCGTAAGGGATGCCCTGCAAATCGGCGGATTGATCGACGCGAAAGTTATTGCCGGTGCGAGCGGACTAGATCAAGAAATTCGGGCGGTAGACATCATTGATGTTCCCGACGCAGCAATCTGGTTCCGGCGCCACTCACTGCTCTCCACCACTTTTTACGCCCTTAAAGATAACATCGATGCCCAGCTGAAGATGCTTGAAGACATTAAGAGCTGCGGCGGTGCCGGACTGATCATTTTCTCGCCGGAACGCTACATTTCACAGATCGACACCCGGCTGATCAAAAAAGCCGATGAGCTCGAGCTGCCCCTGCTGGAGATGCCGGACTGCTCCTACATTGATGTTATTGTTCCCGTGATGAGCCAGATCCTCGACAAACAGGTCAAAGCCCTTGAATATGCCCAGGAAGTACACAGCATGATGACCGATATCGTCCTCAAAGGTAAAGGTTTGCGGGAACTGCTCACCTCCTTGGCTCTTCTGCTGGAAAAACCGGTTTTAATGGCCGATGCCGATCTTTTTTTGCTTGATGCTGTATCACCGCCCGAGACTGCAAAAAGCTCTGTCCCGCTGGTAGAAAAGTGGCAACTTAGCAAAGGCCATTTGCCACTTGGCGAGTTTTACCCGGATGCGCTGCTCAGCGATCTGGTCTTCAGCAAAAAACCGGCATACTATCAGTATGGATCTGCCGAGAGCGACCACTCCGATTTCTTTTTTCCTGTTGTTGCCGGTGATCATTTTTACGGAGTATTAGTTGTTCCTGATCTGGAACAGGAGCTGGAAAAAGCAAAAACAGTTGCGTTTGAGGCCGGAGCCATGGCTATATCCCTGCATATCTTAAAGGAAAATGCTATTCATGAAGCTGAAAGAAAAAGTGAGCTTGATTTTTATAATGAACTGTTGCTGGGCAATATTAAGAATCGTGAAAACATTAACTCTCAGGCACGTCAATACGGCCTCGAAACCAGTGGCAGTTACTATGTTATTTTGGCAGAGCTAAGCCGGGAAAACCGCTCCTATTACGACAGCCAGACGACCTTAAAAGATGGGGAACGCAACTTTATTGAAAAAAGGCTGAAAAGATTGTTTCGCTTAGCTTTAGAGCAAGAAAATTTAGATGGGATTGTGGTTGAAGCTTTAGGCAGCCTGGTGATCCTTGTCCATACCACGGAAAAAACTAATCCCAACCAGGCTCCTGCGTTTTGTCGCTATCTGCTATCTGCGCTTCGCAGCTATGTGCAGGATCAGCTTGGCAGCGCATCTCTCTACCTGGCAGCAGGGGATTTCTGCCCCGACATCGAACAGATCAGTGCCTGCTACCTGGAAGCCTGGGAAACCATCGATCTCGGCAAAAAACTCTATAGCAGTGATTTTTCACTCTGCTACTCGGAAATGGCCCCCTATCACTTAGTAAAGCGCCTGTTGACCGGCACAAAAACAAACGAGCTCTTTAACCTGGTCTATCAGCCACTGCTGCACTATGATCATGAAAAAGGCGGCGAACTGGTTGGAACGCTTGAAGCTTATCTCGACTGTAATTTTTCCCGCACCAAAACTGCTGAAAAACTTCATATCCACCGTAACTCACTCAATTACCGCCTCCAAAAAATAGAAGAACTGCTGCATTGTGAAATTGATCAGATCGATACTTTTCCCTTAATGCTGGCTTCGATCAGCCGCCGCTTAAGCCAGTAATTGTTTACGGAGTTGTGCATTTTGCACAAACAACTTCTATAATTTCTGCACTTTCCACAAAGGTGATAGCATGTGAAAATTTAAATAACTTTACTACTGGGCTAATTGCCACATTGTTGTTTTTCTCATGTTCTTTTTGATCAGCTCTGCTCCGTTTTAAATCAGTTTTCATCTAAGGAGGTGTTCGTTTACAAAAATAACCGCTTCGCGTTCCGCATTAAGATCGGGCGCAACAGGCGCCGCACTAAACACAAAGGAAAGGAAGATTAAGATTATGGCACAACCTGGTATGTTCGTTCGCAAAGCCAGCGGATTGGTCCGTTCCTGGTCGGTGTTCGATGGCTTTGTCTACGCTTTCTTTTCAATTAACCTGGTAACCCTCGGTTTTTACATTTTTGCTTTTGCCCCTTATATACCCGAAGCAAACCTCTTAACCGCCATCATCATCAGCGGCATCTTTATCATTTTTGAAATCTTTGTTTACGGTTTGCTGGTGGCGGTTATGCCCCGGGCCGGAGGCGATTATGTATGGCAGAGCCGGATTCTGGGCGGCGGCATCGGCTTCGTCCTTTCGATAACCGGCTGGGCCTGGATTCTCTGGCACTGGGTCCCGCTCTATGGCAATATGCTTGCCTTTAACGTTTTTGCCCCAATCTTGGGTATGCTGGGCGGTTGGACCGGCAGCGCCGGCTTTACCAACGCCGCCAGCTGGTTCATCAGCACCAATGGTTTCTTTGTTTCCTCCCTGATTGTTATCGCTCTGGCTTTCATCTATGTCAGCTTAGGCATGAGCTGGTATGCCCGCATTCAAAAGTTCTGTTTCTACTTGGGCATGGCGGGTATGGCCACGATGATCATCATGATGCTGGTCAATAGCCGTGCTGATTTCATTGCCGGCTTTAACCAGTATGCAAACAACTTCTTTGCTGCCGGTGGAGGCGATGTTTACCAGCAGGTCCTCACCGCTTCAGCTGATGGTGGTTTTACCGCTGCTCCGTTGAACAAACTGGCCATCGGCGCCAGCCTGGCCCTGATTCCGATGGTTGTTTTCTTCAACCTCTGGCCGAACTGGGGCGCCACCCTCTATGGTGAAGTGCGCGGTGCATCAGACTTCAAGCGCAACTTCTGGAGTATGGCTGCCGGCCTGATCGGTACCACTGTATTAGCCCTGATCGTGCTCGGCCTGATTGCCAAAGTAATCGGCTGGGACTTTTACAACGCCGCTAACTTCACTTACTACGAAGGCACCTCTCCTTTCGGCGCCTATCCTTACCCGGCGCTTTTGGTCAGCTTCCTGACTGACAGCCCACTGCTCCAGATGTGGCTGCTGATCTCGATGAGCGCCTGGTTCTTCGGCTGGTGCGGCACAGTATTTCTTTCCTCGACCCGGGTTATTTTTGCTGCCGCTTTCGACCGCATTTTACCGGAGTGGATGGCCCGTGTATCGACCAAGTTCCGCTCCCCGGTAAATGCCTTACTGGTCATGGCCATCGGAGGTGTTATCGTCAGCGCCGGTATGCACTACACGGAGAACCTGGTGACACTGGCTCTTAACTCCACGGTGGTGATCGCTGTAACCTATTTCGGCACCACTGTTGCGGCGATCATCTTACCATACAAAGATCCCGAGCTCTACAATGCTTCACCGATCGCCAGGCTGAAAATTTTCGGCCTGCCTCTGATTACCGTAACCGGGGTTATTTTCGGGGCCTTCCTGCTCTTCCTCTTTTATATGTGGGCCACCGATGCGGTTTATGGCATTAACGAGCCGATTTCTTACATCTATATGGCCGTACTCTATGCCATTTCGATCATTATCTATATCGGTTCTAAAGCTTACCGCAAGAAGCAGGGCATCAACTTAGATGAGATCCACAAGAGCATCCCGGTTGAGTAAGGCAATAACTTCTATTTTTTAAGAAAGGAGGCTGATCGATGACGACCATCTTTTTTGCAACTGATGTTCACGGCTCAGAGATCTGTTGGAAAAAGTTCATCAATGCCGGCAAGTTCTACAACGCCGATATCCTGGTGCTGGGTGGCGACATGACCGGCAAAGCGCTGGTACCCTTTATCCGCGACAGCAAGGGCATGTACAAGGTAAATTTCCTCGAGGAAGAAATGCTGCTCGACGATGAAGGCAAAACCAGGATGATGAAAAATATCTCTGACCGCGGCTACTACCCGCTCGATCTGACTGATGACGAATTCGACGAACTGAATGCCGACCAGGAGAAAGTGGAAAAAATATTCGTCAAGCATGTACTCGACATGGCCGAGCGCTGGGTAGCCTTTGCCGATGAAAAACTGGCCGGCACAGGGATCAAATGCTTTGTCTGCCCCGGAAACGACGATATGTTTGAGATCGACGCTGTTCTGGAAAGCTCGAAGAGTATTATCATGGCTGAAGGGAAAATCCTCGACCTTGACGGACATTACAACATGCTCAGCACCGGCTGGTCAAACCCTACACCCTGGGATACCCACCGCGAATGCAGCGAGGAGGAGATCACCGAAAAGATCGAAGCGATGGCCTCCAAGATATCAGACATCAACCGCTGTGTTTTTAACCTGCATGCCCCGCCTTTTGGTTCGGGTCTGGATGAAGCGCCGGAACTGGATGAAAACTTAAGACCCAAATACGCCGGGCGCTCGCTGATTCCCGTAGGCAGCACCGCGGTGCGCGATGCGATTTTAAAGTACCAGCCTCCGCTGGCCCTGACCGGACACATCCATGAGGGCCGCGGCATCAAGAGAATGAAGAAAACGTTCGTTGTTAACCCCGGTAGTTCCTATGAACAAAGCACACTGCTCGGGGCGGTGATCGAGATGGACAAAAAAGGGGTCACTAAATACATTCTGACCTCGGGATAAGTCTAATACAATTAAGGTTCACTATTGCTTAGTAACATTGTTCTACCTCCAGCGCCCCTCTTCCGTTTAAGATTCGCGGGAGAGGGGCAGTTTGGGACAAAGGCTTTAAGGAGGAGTCCTATGGACATTTACACGGGAAAAGATGCCGGTGAATTTATAGCTGAAGCAAAAAAAATCATCGCCCAGACAGCAACCAAAGGGGCGCCGCTACGGCTGATCGGTGCTCTTGCTTTTCACCTGCACTGTTCTGAATACCGGCACATTCATCAAAAATGGGGCCGCGTATTCACCGATACAGATTTTGTAGCCCGCAGCGAACATCAACAGCAGATCATCGAAGCCTACCGCGAACTGGGTTACCGGGATGACGAGATGATCACCACCCTATACGGCAGCGACCGGTTGGTCTTTGATAATCCGGAAACAGGAATGCACTCCGATATTTTTTTCGACAAGCTTGATTTCTGCCATGTCCTGCAGCTGCGTGACCGGCTAGCCGTTGACGACCTGACAATCCCTTTGGCTGAACTGTTCCTGGAAAAAATGCAGATCGTGGAAATCAATGAAAAAGATTTGGTCGATACGATGATGCTGCTGGCAGAGCACCCGGTTGGGGAGAGCGACCACGAGACGATCAACGCCCCCATTATCGCCAAAGTATTAGCTGCAGAATGGGGTTTCTGGCGCACTGTAACCGGCAATGTGGAAAAACTGCTTGCCTTAAACACTAAGAGCGACCTTTTTGAAATTGGGGAGAAACAGGTAATCGCCGATCGGACAACTGAAATTTTAGCTTATGTGGGTAAAGAACCAAAAACGCTGGCCTGGAAAATGCGCAGCAAAATCGGCGACAAAGTCAAATGGTACAAAGATGTCGATGAACTGTAACACTATCAGAAACGAGGTATGCCGATGGACTACTTAAGAGGCGAATTTGATTTATGCACCGGCTGCGGCTCCTGCCAGCTGGCCTGTTCAAACCGTGCCGCCGGCGGCTACAGTCCGCGCCTGGCCCGCTTAAGGATTTTAAGCGAAAGGGAGAACCTGGTCAACCGGCCGGTCGTCTGTCTACAGTGCGAGAACCCCTTTTGCCTTAACTCCTGCCCCTTTGAGGCGATTAGCAGAGTTGAGGAAACCGGTTTCGTCCTGATCGACAAAGAAAAATGCGCCAGCTGTGGCAACTGCATCACCGCCTGCCCCGACAAGATGATCCAGTTTGACGTGCACCACAAGGCCGATAAATGCGACCTCTGTGAGGGAGACCCGCTCTGCGTTAAATACTGCGTGCCCGGGGCTCTGAAGCTGGTCGAAAAGAAGGGGGCGGAGATCAAGTGAGCGCCTACATGGGTAAACTGCTCTACATTAATCTAAGTGATAAAACAAGCAGAGAAATGGACCTTAATCCGGATCTGGCCAAACAGTTTGTCGGTGGCAAAGGATTTGGGGCAAAAATTCTCTACGACCTTTTGCCGCCAGGCTGCGATCCATTATCTGAGCAAAACATCCTGATGTTTATGCCCGGCCCGGTCACCGGCACCCTGGCCCCGGCTTTCAGGGGTTGCGTGGTTACCAAATCGCCGCTGACCGGCACCTTTGCCGACTCCTACTTTGGCGGCCACTTTGCGCAGGAAATCCGCTACTGCGGCTACGACGGGCTGATCATTACCGGCCGGGCGGCAGAGCCAAGTTATCTCTACATCAGTGACGGCAAGGTAGAGTTCAGGACTGCTGCCGGTATTTGGGGTCTTGACACCTTCGCCACGGTGGAAGCGATCCGCACCGATCTGGGCGACGATACAGTTAAAACAGCCTGTATCGGTCCTGCCGGGGAAAAGCTGGTCTCCTTTGCCCTGATCAACTGCGAGTTTAACCGCCATGCCGGCCGGGCCGGTACCGGAGCGGTGATGGGTTCAAAAAATTTAAAAGCAGTGGTTCTGCGTGGCAGTAAAACGGTGGTTCCAGCCGATCCGGCTGGCTTTGCCGCTGCTGTTGACCAGGCCTACAGAGAGCTGGTTGATGACGAAACAATTAACTCCTTCACCGTGGACGGTACTGCCGGCTCGATCGACTTCGCCAATGACGAGCAGCTGCTGCCAACCCACAACTACTATAACGGCCAGTTTGAGGGCGCTTCCGGCCTCAACGCCGCGGCACAGCGCAAACATTTCTGGCTGCGCAACGTAGCCTGCGCCGGCTGCCCCATCGCCTGCGGCAAAGTGGGCCTGATTAAAACCGGCCGCCATAAACTCCTTGTATCGGATATCGTCGAATACGAAACGGCCTCAATGGTGGGCAGCAACTTAGGGATCAGCAATGTCCGCGAGGTGGCCTACCTGGTTAAAAAATGTGACGCTCTTGGCTTAGATGGGATGTCGGCCGGGGGAGTGGCCGGGTTTGCGATCGAAGCTTACCAAAAGGGGTTGATCACCGCTGAGGATACCGGCGGGGTGGAGCTAAAATTTGGCGACGCCGACGCCGTTAATTACCTGCTCGAAGTAATAGCTTCGCGCAAAGGCTTAGGCGACCTGCTGGCCCGTGGGGTAAAAGCAGCTGCCGCAGAGCTGGGCGGCGATGCTGTTGCTTTCGCCGTTCATGTAAAAGGGCTGGAGAGCCCGGCCTGGGGTCCGCGCAGCGTGCCCGGCATGGGACTGGCCCTGGCCACCGCCGATCGCGGCGGCTGTCATCAGCGCGCCTTTCCAATTTTGTATGAGTGCGGGGGGGAATGGGAAGGTAAACCGGTCGATCGGCTCGGCACTAAAGGGAAAGGCAAGATAGTGGCCCACCTGCAGAACTACCTGGCGGCCCTCGACACCCTTGTTAAGTGCGATTTTGGCCAGTACGGGGTAAAAGATGTTACCTACGCCCGCCTGCTGGAGACGGCAGTGGGCGAAAAATACGATGTCGAAAAACTGATGCTGCTGGGCGAGCGCGTCTGGAACCAGGTGCGGCTCTTTAACCTGCGCGAAGGCTTTACCCGGGCGGATGATACCCTGCCGAAGCGCTTTACTAATGAACCGCTACCCGAAGGCCCCTACGCCGGCGCGCGCGTTTCGCTCGAAGATTTAAGCCTGCTGCTGGACGAATACTACACCGCCCGCGGCTGGGATTTAGAAGGCCGCCCGACGGCTGAAAAACTGAACCAACTCGGCCTGGAGAGTTTACCGAAATTAATTAATCTTTAGGAGGAACATCCAGATGAAAGACCTACAAAAATTGCACTACTTCGAAGTACCCACTGTCATGAAACACGCTTTGGGGGCTGTCAACCACCTACCGGCAGAACTGGCCCTGCTGGGCGTAAAAAAACCGCTGCTGGTCACCGACCAGGGTGTGGTCAAAGCCGGCCTGCTCGACCAGGTAACAAAGCCGCTAAAAGATGCCTCGGTCAGCTACGTTCTCTACGACCAGGTGGTTTTCAACCCACCGCTGGCCACTGTGGCCGCCGGGACTGAAATGTACAAAAAGAACAGTTGCGACGGCCTGATTGCTTTAGGTGGCGGCAGCGCAATGGACTGTGCCAAAGCCATCGGGGTAGAAATTGCCCATGGCGAACCGGTCCTGGAATATGAGTGTGCCGAAGGGAAAAAAGAGCTGAGCAAGCGCATTCCACCGCTGACCTGTATCCCGACCACCGCCGGCACCGGCAGTGAAGTTACTCTCTGGGCCGTGATCACCGACCCGGCCCGCCAGTACAAGTTTAACGTCGGCGGTCCGCTGATTGCCGCGCACTTAGCGCTCGTTGACCCGCTGCTCCACCTCTCACTTCCGGCCGAGGTTACCGCCGGAACCGGCATGGACGCCCTCTGCCACGCTGTGGAATGCTACACCTGTGCCTACGCCCAGCCGGCAACCGACGCCGTAGCTCTAATGGCCATCGAATATGCCGGTAAATACCTGCGCCGTGCTGTCGCCTACGGTCAGGATGTGGAAGCCCGTTACTACATGGCGATGAGCGCCATGCTGGCCGGTCTCTCCTACGGTGCGGAAAGCGCTGGAGCTGTTCACGCCATGACCCAGACCATGGGCGGCATCTTCCCTGTTCATCACGGCATTGTGGTTGGTTCAACCCTGGTGCCGGTGATGGAGTACAACTGGATGGGCGAACCGGCCAAGTATGCCCGCATGGCGCTGGCTTTGGGCGTGCCCACTTTCGGCATGACAGAGCGCGAAGCAGCCATGGCTGCCGTGGAGGCGGTGCGTGAGCTGGCTGAAGATATCGGCATCCCGAAACTGAGCGCGCTGGGCATCAAGGAATCGGATATCCCCCGCCTGGCCCAGGAGGCCTTCAACGACCCGCAGACGATCGGTAACCCGCGCGATCTGACGGTCAAGGCCTACGAAGAAATCTACCGCCGCGCCCTTTAACCGCGGTTATCGTAAATCAAGAAACGAACTTCGCCACTTGATCAACAATGCCCCCTGTTCTTTAAAAGGAACAGGGGGCACTTTCAATGTATTCTTCCGATTACTATTCCTGCTTTAAGAAAACCCTTCTATGATGCTGTGCTGTAATGGCCAGTGACAGCTCCCTCTCCCCCCGAGGGAGAGGGGCGGGGTGAGGGGGGATAAGGTAGTAAAAATTACTTCAGCAGCGCCACCCCGATCGCTTCCTTAATGTTATCTACCCCGACCAGTTGAATCCCCTTAAATTTATCGCTACTCTTCTTTAACTCCTCCAGATTGGCCTGGGGCA
Source organism: Bacillota bacterium (assembly GCA_016874655.1). GTDB lineage: Bacteria > Bacillota > Dethiobacteria > DTU022 > DTU022 > UBA993. Next base: position 18,665 of record VGTO01000022.1, read on the forward strand.
GTACGAACCTTTTAAAACCCAGCTTAACTGCCTCTCCCAACCGCTGGCTGATCCGGCTGACTGGTCGAATCTCGCCCGTCAGCCCAACCTCGCCGACCGCTACCGTATCACCGTTCAAACTGATCCCCTTTAAGCTTGAAGTAAGGCTAAAGGCCAAGGCCAGGTCGGCCGCCGTTTCAAAAAGGCGCACCCCACCCACCACGTTCACAAAGGTATCCAGCCCGAAGAAGGAAGTGCCGGCGTGCTTCTCCAGCACCGCCATCACCAGCGCCACCCGGTTGGAATCGATCCCTGTGGTGGTGCGTCGCGGCGTCGGGTAGGCTGTGGGGGCCACCAACGACTGGATCTCGACTAAAAGCGGCCGGGTACCTTCCATGCTGGCGGTAATCACCGCGCCTAAGGCCTGCTCACGGCGCTGGGTGATAAAAAGGTGCGAAGGATTGGCCACCTCGACCATCCCTTCCGCCTCCATCATAAAGACGCCGATCTCGTTGGTTGATCCAAAGCGGTTTTTCACCCCACGTAAAATACGAAAGCTGTGGTAACGGTCGCCTTCCAGGTAGAGGACACAGTCTACCATGTGTTCAAGCAGGCGTGGCCCGGCCATCACCCCTTCTTTGGTGACGTGGCCGATCAGGAAAACAGCAATGTTTTGCTCCTTTGCCATCCGCACCAGCTCACCGGTCACCTCGCGCACCTGGCTTACGCTTCCGGGAACACTATCCAGCTCGCTACGGTATATCGACTGCACCGAGTCGACCACCAGCACATTAGGGTTCAGATCGGCTGTCAGGGAAAGCAGGGTCTCAAGATCCGTCACCGCTGTAACGATCAGGTCGTCAGCCACTGAGACCCGGTCGGCCCGCATTTTCAGCTGGCGCAGCGACTCCTCTCCACTGGCATAGAATACTTTCTTGCGGGAAGCAAGGCGGGCCGCCACCTGCAGCAGCAGGGTTGATTTGCCGATTCCCGGGTCGCCGCCCAACAGCACCACCGACCCATCCACCAGGCCGCCACCCAGTACCCGGTCGAATTCGCCGATCCCGGTTACAGTACGCTCCTCGTTGATTGAGGGCACACTTTTAAGTGATACAGCTTCCGCCGCCGCTGCACCACGGCTTATCCCGCCGGTAGTTTTACGCTTCGCAGCAGGGGCAGGCTTAAACTCGGCCATGGTGTTCCATTCTTCGCAGCCGGGGCAGCGCCCCAGCCATTTTTGTGTTTCATAGCCGCAACCGCTGCAGTAAAATATAGTTGTTTGCTTCTTAGCCAACCAGCGCACACCCCCACCCCGTACCCTCCCCCCTCAAAGGGGGAGGGAAAGCTTTTTCAAATACTCTTATCAAAAGTTTAAATTTGAAGCAAACTGATTTACTAATTCTTAACGGACTAAAGCAGTCAGCTTGTCTATGTTAATTTTATCCCACTCTGTGCCATTATCCGGGGTTTCGAGGATGAAAGGGAAGTCTTCCGGCCAGCCGAAATTGACCAGCGTCGCAAAACCTTCCAGTGAGATGTTGCCCTCACCCAGGTGGGCGTGGCGGTCGACCCGTGAACCAAGTTTAACCTTGGTATCGTTAACGTGAATAACCTTCAGGTTCTCTAACCCTACTGCCTGATCCAGCTCACCCAGGCTCTTTTCAATCCCCTCACTGCTGCCGAAATCATAGCCGGCCGCCCAGCTGTGGGCTGTATCGATGCAAACCCCGAGTTTTCCTGCCGGAAAAGCTTGTAAAATCTCTCCCAGTTCAGCGTAATCGGAGCCTAAGGCGGTACCACTGCCGGCGGTGTTTTCGAGCAACAACTGCACAGCATCCGGCCAACCGGGCAAACCCTCGCTGATGCTCTCGATGATCTGGGTCAGTCCCTTTTCATGGCCATCTCCGCCGTGGTTACCGGTGTGCAGCACTACATATGGGGCGCCGTAGAGAGCAGCCCGCTGCATCGTTTCATTTAATAGCTGCTTCGACTTAACCAAAAATTCTGCGTTGTTGGTAGCCAGGTTGATCAGGTAGGCGCAGTGCACCACCAGCGGCTGCAGGTCTGTAGTGTTGATCAGCTGCGAGCGGCTTTCAATTTCCGCCTCATCCAGCTTGCCCATCTTCCACCCCGTGGGGTTACCGGGAAAGATCTGGATTGTCCGGCAACCGATCTCCTTTACCCTTTTAATGTTCGTCTCAAACCCGCCCTTAAGCGGCATATGCACGCCAAAGCGCATCAACCCCGCCTCCTTTTCACTTAAGCTCTTCGAGAAACATTTCCATCGTTATTCCAATTCCTTCATTAATAACGACCCTGGCCTGGGAGTCATAAAAAGTGGGGGTGCGGTTGATGATCACCAGGTTTTCGCAGAACGCCGGCAGCTTATTGGCCGGCGAGACCTGCATGCTGGAGCCGATCACCAAAATCAGGTCGGCTTTCTCCGCTTCCCTTAAGGCCTGGTGGTAAGCCGGGGCTAACGGTTCGCCGAAAAGGACCACGTCGGGTTTCAGCGGTTCGCCGCATTCCAGGCAGAGTGGAGGAATCAGTCCTTCTTCGATATCGGCAAGCACTTCCGTCGCCGGGGAGGACTGGCCGCAATAATGGCAGCCGGCGCTCTTCAGGGTGCCGTGGATCTCCAGAACCTGTTTTGAACCTGCTGCCTGGTGCAGGCCGTCGACATTTTGAGTGATCAGGGCTTTAACCAACCCCTGCTCCTCGAGCCAGGCCAGCGCTTTGTGAGCGCTGTTCGGTTGTGCCTGCTCAATCAGGCGAAACAGCGGCAGGCCGGCCTCGTAAAATGCGCCCGGGTTAGCCTTGAAACCATCTATCGTAAAAAGTTCCGGATTAACCACCGCCCAGAAACCGCTTTCGGGGCTGCGGAAGTCGGGCACCCCGCTTTCAGTGGAAACCCCGGCGCCGGTCAGCACAACAGGATAGATCGAATTATTTAGCAGCTCCGCTACTGTAGTAACTTTTTCTTTCAGATTATCCATAAAAACGTTAGACTCCCTGATTTGAGAGTGATTTTTCTTTAAACGAGAATAAACTAACCCCGCAATTTAGCATAAGTTAAGTAAACAAACTGAAACCATTCGAAACATCACTATTTTGGTTTAACCGTTTTATTGATTCAAGTATTTCCCACGGGGCGGTTGGCGTAAACCAAGATATTCCATCAACGCCGCTTGCAGCAGCTTGGAGTAATTAACCCCCTGTGCCTCAGCCAGCTCTTTCAGCCAGGAAGGAATGGTCAGGTTAGTCTTTACAGACCGGTTATCAAGCTCGTTGCGAATAATGTCAGGGAATATAGTAATTGGCACAACAATATGCCCGCTGCCGGTTTCCTTGTCCAAGATGGGATTTGCTGAAGGTTCCGGAATAATCTCGTCATCTTTTTCCATACCGTATAGATGCAACGCCAGGGCATCGGCTGCTTCCTGCTGGGCATCTTCAAAATTTTTCCCAAAGCTGACACAGCCTGGTAAATCCGGAAAATAAACGCTATAACCACTGTCAACCGGTTCAAAAACGGCAAAATAAGTTAATTTAAGCACAAATTATCCCTCCTTCAGGCAGGCCGGTTGTTCTACTTTAAACCGGCTTGCTTTAATATACTATTTAATGTACCCGGGGCAATATCGCCTTTGTGTCGTGGCACAGTTACCTTACCCTTTTTATAAGGATGCTTTAACTGAATGTGCGAACCCCTATTCCTTGATTCAACAATTACCCAGCCGTCTTTGAGTAAAATTTTTATAATCTCCCTGAACTGCATCAGCATCCTGCTTTCATATTAATGATACGCCTTAAATATACGCATGTCAACGAAGAAGCAAAATTTTATCTTTATAGAGTTTCGTTCCAAGGGGATCCTAATCAATCCAGACCTTCACCGTTCGACTCCGCGGGCCGTCAAATTCGGCCAGGAATACCCCCTGCCAGGTGCCGAGGTCGAAGTAACCATCCTTAATAATCAGGTGCAGCGAACAGCCGAGCAGCGAGGCCTTGATATGGGCGTCGCTGTTGCCCTCCCGGTGGCGGTAGCCGTTTTTGAGCGGTACCATCTTCTGCAGGAAGCTTAGCAGATCTTCCATTACATCCGGATCGGCATCTTCGTTCACTGTCAGGGCAGCGGTGGTATGTGAAACAAAAACGGTGCAGCAGCCGTCTTTCACTCCACTTTTAGCCAGCAAAGCATTCAACTGCGAGGTAATGTTAACAAACTGCTCACGTTCTGCTGTCTGGATTGTTAATTCTAAATGCACGGATAGTCCTCCCGCTCTTCTTTCGCTCCACCCACATAAATGCTGCGCTCCAGAAATCTATCCCACTCGGTCCAGTCGCCGCCGCCCTCCGGGTGGTTCTTCATGATCCCGGTAAACTGGTTCATGCGGGCGCTGACCAGGTCGGCGTGAAAGAGGGCGAAGGCATTAACCGTCTTCGGCACCTCGGGCGAGCCCCAGTCGCGCTGCCCGTGGTGGGTCAGCAATATGTGCTCCAGTTCCAGCTTCAGATCGGCCGGAAAATCAGGCAACCCCGCCAGTTTCCGGTCGAGCATCTCCTTGCCGATGCTGATATGGCCAACCAGCTTGCCCCGGTCGCTGAATTCAAAGCTTAAACTATCCTGCCGGTATTCTTCCAGCTTGCCGATATCGTGCAGCAAAGCACCCGCCAACAGCAGGTCGCGGTTGATCTTTTCCGGGTAGAGTTCGGCCAGGTTGCGACAGAGGGCAGCCACCTCCAGGGTATGCTCCAGCAGGCCGCCGACACAGTTATGGTGGATGGTGCGTGCTGCCGGGGCTAAAGAAAATTTCCTTAAAAAATCTTCATCGCCGAAAAAGGCCTGCAGCAAGGCCCTCAAACTCGTATTCTTAATCTCTTCCTCACAAATGCCTTTCAATTCGGCAACCATCTCATCCTCCTTACGCTCCGATACCGGCTGAAAGAAAGCGCGATTGACCTTCCCTGGATCAAGCCGGCGCAGATCGCTAACCACCACCTGCAGGCCGTGGTACTCGTTTACGGTTCCACGCAGAAAAACCACATCTCCCGCCGCAACAGCCTCATCACCGACCGGCGGTTCCCACATTACTGCTTTCACCCTTCCGCTCACATCACCCAGCGTTAACCTGAGGAAAAAATCCCCCGCCCGCTGTGGAGTGGAAAAAGCAGCCCGGTTTAGTTCCAGAACCACTGCCTGGGTTTCCACCTCGTCACCGACTTTTAAACTGTTAATCATCTGTTTTCTCATCTTCGGGCTAAAGTCTCCTGATCATAGATATTGTTTTCTTTAGCCTGTACGTTAACATAAAGATCTCAGGATGTGAAGGAACCTAAATATTTTAGCTGCCGCCAAAGAAATAAGAATAATGGTAGCAGCATCTTAACAATTTGATAACATTTCTACACAAATTTATAAATATGTCTTGACAAAATTAACGAAAGATGATAAATTCACTTCCAGCGAGGTGTTTTGTGTAGTACTTTTTAAAAATTTGAAAGGAAGTGTTCAAAGAGTGAAAAGAACATTAGTAGCAGTCGCTCTGGCAGTAGTGTTTGTGTTGGCCCTGGCCGCACCAGCATTTGCCCAAGCAATTTTCCACACTGCAACCTATGAAATGGAAGGCGTCATTGACTTCAAGAAGCAAGCCGGCCACTACTGCAACACCGGCGCAGAAGTTAAGCAAGTTATTGCCGGCAGTGGCAAAATGGACAAAGTCCAGACCATCACCCAGGTAAAAGGCAAAGTTACCATGAGTGATACCAACGACTGGGTAGCCGGAGCAACTCCGTTGACTGTAACCACAGTCTGGAAACTCTGCACCCCGCCGAAATACACCTACTATGAGCAAACTTACGGCTACGATGTCCCGGTAGGAATCGCCCATATCTACAGTCCCACTCAGTCAACTTGGGACATGCCTGCATCATGGACGGGTGGCGACGGTACACCTTTAGCTGGAGCAATGGCTGGCTATACCCATGAAATGCTGGCTGGTATTCATGGCTGGGACGCTGTCAGCGAGCAGTACTGGGCAGTTCAGGTTCAGGCTGACCCCGGCTTCTCCGGTAACCTCCATCAGAAAGGTGAAGCGGCTTATGGTGGTTTCTATACAAATGGCGCTCCATTTGAGTATGCTGCTCATTGGAGAGATGGAGTAACCAATAATGATAATACTTGGAGATGGGAATATAATAAAGATGGTAATCTTATTGCCCCATCTGTAGGCAAGAACTATGTTGGCGACTACTTCACAATGGAGCAAATGGCCCGCACTTCCCAGGGAACCCTGAAGCGCTACATTGATATCAGCAGCCCGTGGAGCCACGGCTACCTGCATGAAGATATGAGCGTAGTTGGCAAGTCTAAGATTTCAGAAGCATTCAAGCTTGGCAACCTGCCGGCTGGTGCCGATGTACCTAAAGACTGGTGGAAACTGTTCTAAATCAGTCTTAAAAAATAAGTGTTAGTTCACCTCGCTAATGCTTAAAACAGGGGAGATTAGCTTCTCCCCTGTTTTTTTATGCGCATTTCTTATGTCTTTATGGTAACTGCAAAGCTTTGACAACCTTTATGAGGACTCTGTAAAACTTCGAATCTCGAATCTTTGACAGTGTAACCTTTTCATGTTATATTTTAGTGGTATTTTGTATGGCATTGTTTGTGTTTATAGTTTGTATTTAATGTTTGTATCGGTTTTTTTACTTTTGAAAGGATGTGGTTATCTGTTGCGTAATTGGCCGCCAATAATAGCATTTCTATCACTTATTGTGCTATTAATGATTTCTGCCCAGGTTACTGCTCAGGACGAATCAAGATTCAGCCATACGATGAACTATGAGATCGGCGGACGAATTTCGATTAGCAGGGAAATCGGGCAGGCTTGTACCACAGGCGCTGTGAAATATACCAATATCAACGGTTATGGCGAAATGAGCAAATATGAAAGTATCAGGATCGCCAAGAACATTATGAACATCGACGAAGTGAGTAATTGGAGCGTCCCTGTCGGTGCCATTGAAGGGCTTACGGTAACAACAACCATTAAACTTTGCAACCGACCGATGACTGCAGCAGCAGAGGTTTATGGCATAGATGACCCTTTAACACCATTCTATGACGAAAGATTGCAGGTTGGTACTATTATTAATGTCTATGATCCCCAGGTTGTTGACGGAACAATCAAGGTTTATAATTTGACTGATCAGATCTGGGCCACCTCTCTATCAACCAACCCGGGCAATAAAGGTAGTTATCATGCTGATTTTGTGGCTGCCTATGGACCTGGACCTTATGAAAAGTTGTATGGATATGAAGATAAGTTTGGCAACATCTACTTCCCGGACGAGGAATTTATGTGGGAATATGACCCAACTGTAGCTTACTTTGATCGCAACCACCGCACTCTGGGTTACGAACGCGGCAAGTATTACGTGGGCAACTACTTTAACATCGAACAGTATGCCCATACCACCGGAGGTGCGCTCAGACGCTATATCAGCATTAGTGAGCCATTTGAGAATACCTATCTGGAAGAGGAAATGAGCGTAATCGGCAGTGCCTCAGTTCGTGAGGCATTGAAGATGGATAACCTGATCAGAGGGAAAAAAGGAGTTACCCTACTCTGGTATGAACTCTTTTAGCCCTACTTGTAACTACGGTAATCTGATCTATTTGAGACAGAGAAGATAAGCCTGAAAAACTAAGCCCCCGGATCCGGGGGCTTTTGTTTGAAAATAATTTAGTTCACTTAACCACAGCAAATCACCGGCGAATATGCTAAGATTTCAAGCTCAGTAGTACATTAGAGGCTACGTTTATCTTAGTCAGCGCTACTGGAACAGTGTTATTGTGGTTATTAGTCTTCTTTGCCTGCCAAGGCTTCTAAGCATATATCTTCCCGTAGCAAAACCGGTTCACATCACCTGTGAGGCTGCTCTTTCTATTAACGGTTAAAGACCAGTTGTGGAGATGCAGTTTGCAGGGCTACACCGCAACAAAGATTTAAGTATAGTCGTAAAAGCCTTTGCCGGTTTTGCGGCCATAGTGGCCGGCGCGGACCAGCTTGCGGATCAGTGGGCAAGCACGGTATTTGGAGTCACCTGTTTCTTTGTAGAGTGTATCCTGCACGGCTAAAAGCACATCAATCCCCACCAGGTCAGCTAAGACCAGCGGGCCAATCGGGTGGTTGGCACCGAGCATCATCCCCTTGTCGATGTCCTCGGGACCGGCTACCCCTTCCATCAACACAAAGGCGGCCTCGTTAATCATCGGCACCAGGATGCGGTTGACCACGAAGAGCGGGGCTTCGTTAACGGCAATCGGCTCTTTGCCCAGTTTTACGGAGAGGTCCATAATTACCTTGAATGTCTCTTCCGAGGTGGCAGCGCCTTTGATCACTTCAACCAGCTTCATCACCGGCACCGGGTTGAAGAAGTGCATCCCGACCACCTTGTCAGGCCGTTTTGTAGCGGAAGCCATCTCGGTGATGCTTAAACCGGAGGTGTTGGAGGCAATGATCGTATCGGGCTTAAGTATTTTATCCAGTTCACCGTAAAGTTCTCTTTTCAGATCCATATTTTCGATGACCGCTTCAATCACCAGGTCGGCACTTTTTAAATCTTCCAGTTTAGTCGTACCCTTCAGGCGGGCGGCTACGGCATCAGCTTCTTCCTTACTCTTCTTACCTTTTTCTACAGCGCGGGCCAGGTTCTTTTCGATAATGCCGAGGCCGCGCTTAACAAAACTCTCTTCAATATCGCGCATAATCACATTATAGCCGGCTTCAGCAGCCGTCTGGGCAATGCCGCTGCCCATTGTTCCTGCGCCGATTACACCAATAGTTTTGATTTCCATCTAGATCATCTCCTTTGCTAAGTGCATTAGGTTTCTCAACCCCATCCTATGAGACACATAGGCGGCTGGAGGTGAGTGCGGTCGTAAGCAAGTTAATTATCACACCCCCACCCGTACCCTCCCCCCTCAAGGGGGAGGGAGAACCCGTAATCGTTTTATCGATCTTCGAGATTACCCTCTCCCCTCCGGGGGAGAGGGTCAGGTTGAGGGGGCTGTTTTTACTTACCCTTAAAGTTCGGGGGGCGTTTTTCGAGGAAAGCATGGGCGCCCTCTTTTTGATCATCAGAGTCACAGAGCTTGGCAAAAAGGGCTGCTTCCAGCTTTTGCCCTTCTTCCAGGGTCAGGTCAAGACCTTCGTTTACGGACTGCTTGGCCAGACGGACAGCCAGCGGGCCAACTTTAAGGATCTTGCCGGCGATTTCCCGGGCCTTGGCCACCGCTTCGCCGGCCGGGGTAAGATACTCAGCAATACCAATCCTGTAAGCTTCAGCAGCGTCGATCATCTGGCCGCTGAAGATCAGTTCCTTGGCCTTGCCGATGCCGATAAAGCGCGGCAGGCGCTGGGTGCCGGCGTAACCGGGGAAAATGCCCAAGGTAACTTCGGGCAGTCCAACTTTTGCGTTCTCGGCCACTACCCGGATGTCACAGGACAGGGCCAGCTCCAAACCACCGCCTAAGGCAAAACCGTTAATTGCAGCAATGACCGGGGCAGGGAAGTCAGCAACCTGCTGGAAGACCTCCTGTCCGCGGCGGCTGAGCTTCTCACCGTTGGCACTGTTCAGCTTGGGAAATTCAGAGATGTCGGCCCCGGCGACAAAGGCCTTGTCACCGCCTCCGGTCAAGATTACAGCACCGACAGTTTCATCCTTGGACAGTTCAGCAAAAGCAGCTTCCAGGGCATCAAGCACTTCCTGGCTGAGGGCGTTTACCGGCGGTCGGTTCAGGGTAACAATAGCCAGGCGCTCCTCGCGTGATACTAAAACCAGATCAGACATAGTAATTCCTCCTACAGTAAATTTTTATTGGCGTTCGAGGATCAGGGTCATACCCATGCCGCCGCCGACGCATAAAGTGGCCAGGCCGAGTTTGTTGCCGCGGCGAGCCATCTCGTGCAGCAGGGTGACGACGATGCGGGTGCCGGTGGCGCCGACCGGGTGGCCGAGACCGATGCCGCTGCCGTTAACGTTGACGATCTCACGGTTAAGTTCAAGCAGCTTCTCACAGGCCAGATACTGGGCGGCAAAAGCTTCGTTTACTTCGATCAGCTCCATCTGCTCCAGATTCATCCCTGCTTTGATTAGCGCTTTCTTGGTGGCCGGCACCGGTCCGTAGCCCATCAGGTCGGGCTCAACCCCGGCCCAGGCGTACGATACAATGCGGGCCAACGGCTTAATACCAAGCTGGTTGGCCTTATCAAGGCTCATCAAGACCACTGCTGCCGCCCCGTCGTTTAAGCCGGAGGCGTTACCGGCGGTAACAGTGCCTTCTTTGCGAAAGACCGGCTTTAGCTTAGACAATGTTTCCCGGGAAATATCGCGCCGGGGGTGTTCGTCAGTATCGATCACCGTTTCGCCCTTACGGGTGACAACTGTGAACGGAGCGATCTCTTCCTTAAAGCGCCCTTCATCGATGGCTTTAATAGCGTTTAGGTGGCTGCGGGCGGCAACTTCATCCTGTTCGTCGCGGCTGATGCTGTACTTATCAGCCAGCCGTTCGGCCGTTTCGCCCATCATAATCTTGTGCACCGGGTCCATCAGCATCTCCCAGAGGGCGTCGGTCATCTCCCCGTGCTGCAGGCGCTGGCCCCAGCGGGCACCTTTTAGCACATAAGGCGCAGAGCTCATCGATTCCACCCCGCCAGCTACAACAATTTCTGCATCACCAAGGGTAATTTCCTGGAAACCCGAGGCAATAGCCTGCATCGCCGAGCTGCACTGGCGCTGGATGGTGAAACCGGTGGTTTCATTTGGAAAGCCTGCTTCGAGGGCAATGCAGCGGGCTATATTCGGCTCGTCGCTGCGTTGACCGCAGTTGCCGTAGATGATTTCTTCAACCTGGTCTTTTTCTAAAGCTGGAACCCGGCGCAGTGCCTCTTCGACAGCGGTTACGCCCAATTGAAGGGCAGGAACGTCTTTAAGGCTGCCGCCGAAATCGCCAATCGGGGTGCGGACAGCGCTAACGATTACAACTTCCTTTAACATAGGTCACCTCCATAAAAAAAGACAGGCCGTTGAAGGCCTGTCTTGGCTTGGTTAGTTTCGATCGGGAGAAAAACCGGCCGCAATCATTAATCGATTTTCGGGCGTGGGTAAAGACCGGCCCGTTCGACGATTTCGGGGACCTTTTCTTCCCAGGCGATAGCCATAATGTGGACTCCGTGCACGCCTTCGATCTCTTTTAACCTTTTGATGGTCTCTACAGCAATATTCAGACCTTCAGCTTTTTTATCTTCCGCACCCTGCAGTCTTTCGATCAGGGAGTCGGGAATGGTAATACCGGAGACATTGTTTTTCATGTACTTGGCAGCGCCCATCGACTTGATCGGGGTAATGCCGCCGAGTATTTTGATCTTCTTGTGCAAACCACGCTCGCGAACCAGTTCCATAAAGCGCTCGAAGCGGTCGAGATCAAAGATACATTGAGTCTGGATAAAACTGGCCCCGGCCCGGATCTTCTTCTCAAGCCGGTCGATCCTGAACTCGAAGGGATCGGCAAAGGGGTTTTCCACGGCACCCAGGTAATAACTTACTTCACCTTCAAGCGCCTCGCCACCCATGAATTTTTTCTCGTCGCGCAGGTCTTTTAGACCTTTAAGAAGCTGCATCGAGTCAATATCGTAAAC
>VGTO01000023.1 GCA_016874655.1 Bacillota bacterium
AACGGTAATGTAAAAATCAGCGGGTCAAAAAATGCCGCCGTTGCTGTTCTTCCGGCAGCAATTCTCTCACCCGAGACTGTCTGCCTGGAAAACTTACCTGATATCACAGATGTGCGTACCTTGATAGCCATTCTTGATTACTTGGGGGTTAAGGTCCGACGCAGGGGTAGAAATGCTGTTGAGCTGACTACGTCCAATCTTTCCAGGGTTGCGCCTCCGTATGAACTGGTAAAAAAGATGCGTGCCTCCTATTATTTTATGGGTTCGCTGCTGGGCCGTTTTGGTCGGGCGGAGGTGCCTATCCCCGGTGGGTGCGATCTCGGTCCGCGTCCGATTGACCAACACCTTAAAGGGTTCTCCGCGCTCGGAGCAAAAATTAATATTGAGCATGGGATGATCACGCTGACTACTGAAAAATTAGTAGGTGCAAGGATTTACTTTGATGTAGTCACGATCGGAGCGACTATAAATTTGATCCTTGCTGCTGTTACGGCGGAGGGAAGAACAATTCTTGAAAATGTTGCTAAAGAACCTGAAATTGTGGATGTAGCCAACTTTCTAAATGCGATGGGCGCATCGATCAGGGGTGCTGGAACAGATGTGATTCGCATTGATGGGGTGAAGAAATTAACTGGTGTCAGGCATACAATTATCCCAGATCGGATTGAAGCCGGCACATTTATGCTGGCTGCGGCTGCTACCAGAGGAACAGTTACCGTTGATGAAGTGATTCCTAAACACTTGGAGGCCATTACTGCCAAGTTAAGGGAAACCGGGGCGGAGGTCCTGGTCGAGCCGGAAAGCATCACCGTAAGTGGAAAAGCGAATTTAAAACCATCTGATTTGAAAACATTTCCCTACCCTGGATTTCCAACCGACCTACAGCCACCGGCTATGGTCTTGTTAACTGCAGCTAAAGGGCTAAGCGTGATTACGGAAAATGTATTTGATGGCCGCTATAACCATGTTGAAGAACTAGTCAGGATGGGAGCACGGATTAAAGTAGAAGGGCGGACTGCTCTGGTTGAGGGTGGCGAAGCGCTTACCGGCGCCCCGGTCAGTGCACCGGACCTGCGTTCCGGCGCTGCCCTGATGATTGCTGCCCTGATTGCCAACGGGGAAAGCGAAATAAGCGATGTAGAGCACATCGATCGCGGATACGAGCAATTCGAAGAGAAGTTGATGCAACTGGGAGCTTCGATTCGCAGAACCAGGGCTGATGAAAAAAATCAGGTGGTCAGAAGTACAGACTGATCCTAAAATGGTGCATCGATAGATGGGTGCTTCGTGATCGGCTAAAATAGGTATAAAATGGATTCAAGGAGGGATGTTTCATGGAATACGAACATAAGAGCAATAAGCATGAGCGAAAAAGCGGTTTTTGGGCCATTATAGGTTATTTATCATTTACAATGCTGGGAATAATTCTCGGTGCAGCTTTAATTTACTCGTTATTCTCGTTCTGGCTGGCACCGGAGGCTGAGGTTGCACAGCCGACGACAGAGGAAAGCAATGCTGTGATGGCACCACCTACTCTCAGTGAAGAGGGACCAGGATTGGTTGCAGTGGTTGAACAAGTGATGCCGGCTGTTGTCGGTGTGAATAAACATCTATTGATCTCCGGCGACTTAGAAGGAGTTCTGGAGGAAGTTGAGTCCGGGTCTGGCTTAATCATTGCGGCAGATGGCTATATAGTCACCAACCACCATGTTATTGATGGGGCTGACCGAATCTCTGTTGTGATTCCGGGTAAGGGGAGTTATGAGGCAGAACTGATCGGGCAGGATCCCCTGACTGACTTGGCCGTTCTTAAAATTGATGAGATTGATTTAAAGCATGTACTATTTGGGGACTCTTCTCAGACCAAAGTTGGTGAAACAGTGCTGGCTTTCGGAAACCCGCTTGGTTATTTTCAGCAATCTGTGACTGCTGGGATTATTAGCGCGGTTAAGAGGCAGGTCAGGGTTCCGGGTAGCGATTACGCTTATTCCTTTCTTCAGACAGATGCCCTGGTTAATCCCGGCAACAGCGGGGGGCCATTAGTGAATGTCCAGGGTGAAACAATCGGGATTAACACGGCTAAAATCTCCCTTGTCGGAGTGGAGGGGATCGGTCTTTCTATTCCCAGTAATACTGTCCAAAGAGTAGTTAAAGATATTATTGAACAGGGTAAGGTCAGAAGACCCCACCTGGGTGTTATTATCGAAGATTGGTTGGAGTATGGCGATGAACAGCCCGAAAGAGGCGTACTGATTCGCGATATTGCTCCGGATAGCGCAGTTGACAGGGCTGGATTGCAGAGTGGCGATATCATTGTAGCAATTAACGGGGAAGAAATATATTACCTGGCCTTGCTTTTTGACACTCTCTTTTCGTATTATCCTGGGGACACCGTGATAGTAGAATATTACCGGGAAGGCATGCGGTTGGAAGCAGCAGTAACGCTTGGCGAAAGGCCGGAGTCATTGCCGATCGTCCAGGATATTCCGGAAACTGATCAAACAGAAGATGAAGACGATGTGGGACAGGAAGAAGAAGCCGAACCAATTGAACCGGTTGAACCCTAAACAGAGCAAGGGGAAAATGGAGATCTGGTATTGAAGCTAATCTTATTTTTTATAGATGGGGTTGGCTTAGGTGATGATGCGGCAGAGAATCCTTTTTTTACGCTTAGCACCCCTGGTTTGGATTCTATCTTGGAAGGCCAGCGTTTTACTGCCAAAACGGCTGGCTTCAGTGGCAGTAAGGCCACCCTTCTGGGGCTTGACGCTTCCCTGGGCCTTCCCGGCTTGCCGCAAAGTGCAACAGGACAAGCCACCATTTTTACCGGGGTTAACGCTGCAGCCTACCTTGGGAGCCATTTAAATGGTTTCCCCAACTACAAATTGCGGGGGTTATTGGCTTTAAAAGGTTTGTTCAGGCGTTTTCGGCAAACCGGTTACCGGGTCTGTTTTGCCAATGCCTACCGCCCCCAGTTTTTTGAGCTGCTGGCGAAAAGTCTGCCTGGTGAACACTACTCCTGCTCCACTTTGGTTACCTATTATGGTGGTTTAGATTTCTTCAGCCTTGCAGATTTAGAGAGCGGCAGATCAGTTTACATGGATATAACCAACAGCCTGTTAACCAATCAGGATTTTGACTTGCCGCTGATTGCCCCGGAGGAAGGCGCGCGGCGTTTGTCAGCGATGAGCTGTAACTATGACTTCTGTCTCTTTGAATACTTCTTGAGCGACCTGGCCGGCCACCAGGGTGAAAGTGGACAGGCTATGCAGGTAGTCGATACTCTTGACAGGTTTATCGGAACCCTTGCCGGACAGGTTGATCCGGTTGATACATTTTTTATGGTCTGTAGTGATCACGGCAATCTTGAAGACAACTCTGTTAAAGATCATACTTACAATAAGGTCCCACTCCTGATGATCGGCGATCCTGATCTGCGTCACCTGATTGAAACCACAACTGATAATCTAACCCAACTGCTTGCTGCTGCAGAAACTGTACTCGCCTGGAAAGGATAGAAGAAGATGATGATCAACTTAGAAACGATCACTGTAGGCATGTTTGCCACCAACTGTTATATTGTTTCCTGTACTGCTACAAAAGAGGCAATAGTCATTGATCCCGGAGCTGATGCGAAAAAGATCATGGCTCGGATAGAGAAAGAGCAGCTAACAATAAGAGCGATAGTTAACACTCATGGTCATATTGATCATATCAGCGCTAATGGTAAACTACAAGATGAATATCGGGTGCCGATTCTCCTTTCTAAGCTGGATCTGGGATTATATCACAACCCCGGTTTCGGGTTGGGGCTAGTCCTTAAGAAACAACCTGACCCGGATCGTTTGATTAAAGAAGGGGACATCATTAAGTTTGGCGAGCAGGCTTTAGCAGTAATCGATACACCGGGGCACACTGAGGGCGGTGTTTCCCTGGTCAGCAGCGGACTGGTTTTCTGTGGGGATACTCTATTTGCCGGTTCCATCGGACGCACAGATTTGGCCGGTGGGTCTTATCAAACATTGTTGAAAAGTATAAAATACAAGCTGATGATTCTTCCTCCGGACACATTAGTTTATTGCGGTCACGGACCGATCACAACGATCGGGGCTGAAGCGCAAACAAATCCTTTTATGACTGGTCTCGATTCGTAAAAATTTTTAATTATTTTTGAAAAAAGCAGGATTGTTTGAGTCAACAGAGAATATATTGCAACCAGAAAAATTATTAGTTACTTCCAGGTGCAAAAAATACTATTCCATGACCATTTGAAACAGTTTTTAGATGATTAGATCCTATTATAATTTATATTATTGGTTTCTGCTTATAAAACGTAAAATCAAGAGATCGCAGCTGTAATTGAATACTGGTAAGGAGTTCCATGATCAACCACTGGGTACAATTTCTAGTTTGCGCCGCCATTATAGTTTTTGCCGGAACCAAACTGACTAAAAGTGCAGCTGTTGTCGGCGACAATACCGGGATTGGATCGGCTTGGGTTGGAGCGCTGATGCTTCCGCTGGCGACTTCAATGCCGGAGTTGGTTACAACTATAAGGGCGGTCATGATCGATGCCCCTGACTTGGCACTTGGCAATATCCTGGGTAGTTGTCTTTATAATCTGTCGCTTTTGGCGGTTATCGATTTGGTGGAAGGCCATGGCCCGTTAACTTCTCGCATCAATAAGGGACACACCATAGTGGCAAGCTTAAGCATTATTACTATCTGCCTTGCTGCGATGGCAGTCACTGGTTTTTTTACCGCAGCTCTTGGCTGGATTGGCCTAGAAACTTTATTCATCGTGCTAGTCTATACTCTGGGCAGCAGGTATATTTTCCGTTATGAACAAAAAAATGCGCAGCAGCTTTCCGGTAAAACCGAGGCTTTAGCAGAGGGGATAGAACAGTCAACGACCAGGAAAGCCTTGCTCAATTTTGCCCTGGCGTCCGTCCTGATTGTCTTTGCCGGTGTGTTTCTGACCGATGCAGCGGACCGAGTTGCACTTGTAACCGGACTCGGGCAGACCTTTGTCGGCTCAATTCTGCTGGCCATAAGCACTTCGCTGCCGGAAACAGTGACCACTATCACTGCAGTGCGTCTCGGTTATCTCGATATGGCCGTTGCTAATATATTCGGGGCCAACTTTATGAATCTATTTATTATCGCCTTGGCCGATCTCTTTTATTTCAAAGGTCCATTGCTTCAGGCAGTATCAGATCAACACCTGCTTTCAGCAGTCATGGTAATCATGATGAGCACGATTGTTATCTTCGGCCTAACCTACAAGTCGAAGAAACGGGTTGCCGGGATCGGCTTTGATACTATGCTTGTATTAATTGCTTACCTGGCAACAGTTTATCTGCTTTTCAACGCAAGAGGAAATTAATAACTTAGGTGGTGTTTTTAAGTGGAAAGTTTAAACCTTAGGGGACTAACCCTGGCAGAACTGCATCGGTTAGCCAAAGAACATGAGATTAAAGGTCAGTCAACAATGCGTAAGCCAGAGTTGATTGCTGCTCTGAGCAGTCGTATCGAAGAAAGCAGTTTGTTTGACAAAACAGAACTGCCTAAAAAAAGTGCCCCACCCCCGGAAGCAGAAGCGCCCGAGGCGGCATCGGGCATGCTGGAAATAATGACCGATGGATTCGGGTTCTTAAGACGCAAAAAATATAATTATTCCGATGAGGATATCTACATCTCCGCTTCCCAAATCCGCCGGTTTAACCTACGAACCGGGGATATAATCTCCGGTCAGATTCGCCCGCCAAAGGATAATGAACGCTATTATGCCCTACTGCAAGTTGAAGAAGTGAATGGCGATGATCCGGACAAATTAGCCGGCCGTCCGGTCTTCACCTCACTGGTGCCGATCCACCCGGATGAACAGATCAAGATGGAAACAAAGCCACAGATCCTTTCGACACGGATCATCGACCTGCTGATTCCGATCGGCAAGGGGCAGCGGGGGTTGATTGTATCCCCACCAAAGGCCGGCAAGACGTTGCTCTTAAAACAGCTGGCCAATAGCATTTCGATTAATCACCCCGAACTCGAAATGATTATTCTTCTGATTGATGAAAGACCGGAAGAGGTAACCGACATGGAGCGCAGTGTCGATGCCGATGTGGTCAGTTCAACCTTTGATCAGAAGCCGGAAAACCACATCCGAGTTGCTGAGCTGGTTCTGGAACGCTCACAGCGTTTAGTTGAACAGGGACGGGATGTAGTGGTGCTCCTTGACAGCATTACCAGGCTGACCAGAGCTTATAACCTGGTGATCCCGCCCAGTGGCAGAACACTCTCCGGTGGAATAGATCCGGGGGCATTTTATAAACCGAAACGATTCTTTGGAGCAGCCCGGAATATTGATGGAGGAGGCAGCCTGACCATTCTGGCAACGGCCATCGTTGATACCGGCAGCCGAATGGACGATGTGGTTTATGAAGAATTCAAAGGCACCGGTAACCTGGAGTTGCACCTTGACCGGCGTATCGCCGAGCGGCGCATCTTTCCCGCTATTGATATATCACGTTCCGGAACCAGGCGTGAAGAGTTGTTGCTTGATGAACATAAAATTGAATTAATGTGGGCCTTAAGGAGAGCAATGGGCAGTAGCACATCAATCGAGTTTCTTGAAGCCCTGCTTGACCGGTTGCGTAAAACAAAATCCAACGAAGACTTTTTAAGCAATATGCATACCATGTAGAAGAACCTCACTTAAGGATTTCTAATCCTTTCTAATCCTTCAGGTTTGGTACGCATCTGGTAGTTGCATTGCCGGTTGCTTTATGCTATTATCTTGATTCGGGAATATTGGAAGGAGGAGTAGCTTAATGAAAACGGATATCCATCCAAAATATTATACAACAAAGGTTACCTGCGCCTGTGGCGAAACCTTTGAAACAGGATCCACCAGAGAAACACTCAAAGTTGAGATCTGTTCAAAATGTCATCCCTTCTTCACCGGTAAGCAGAAGTTTGTCGATACCGGTGGCCGGGTTGAAAGGTTCAAACGTAAATATGGCATGTAAAAAACCTGAGCAGAGCTGAGGCTCTGCTTTTTTCCTCAGCAAGGAAGTGACAAAAATGATTGCGATTGGCCATAGCGGCGGTCGCCCCGGGGTGACCGCTTATGTATGAGAAATTAGAGGCACTGGAAGAGCGTTATACTGAACTCGAGAAGCTGCTTAGCGATCCCAAAACTCTTGAACTACGTGAAGAATGGCTGAAAATGTCTAAAGAGATGGCTTCTATTACTCCGGTAGTAGAGTTATCCCGCCTCCTAAAGCAGGTAGATCGTGAACTGGCAGAGGCAGAAGAGATGCTAAGCGACAGTGACGAAGCTGAGATGAGCGAATTTCTTAATGCTGAAGTTGAATTACTGCAGCAGAAAAAAGATAAATATGAACAAGATCTTAAAGAGCAGCTTCTGCCTAAAGACCCCTATGATGAAAAAAATGTGTTCATTGAGATCCGGGCCGGCACCGGAGGTGAGGAGGCTGCGTTGTTTGCTGCCGATCTTCTAAAAATGTATATTCGTTTTGCGGAAAAAAACGGTTATCGGTCTGAAATGATGGATGCTCATGAAACTGACATCGGTGGTTATAAGGAAGTTGTCTTAGGCATCGAAGGAAAAGGGGCTTTCAGCCGCCTCAAATATGAAAGCGGCGTTCATCGTGTTCAGAGAATTCCCTCCACCGAATCAGGCGGACGGATTCATACTTCGGCGGCCACTGTAGCAGTTTTGCCCGAAGCAGAAGAGGTGGAGGTTGAGATTAACCCCCAGGATCTGCGGATTGATACTTTTTGTGCCACCGGCCCTGGAGGGCAGAGTGTCAACACCACCCAGTCAGCGGTGCGCATTACTCACACACCAACAGGAGTGGTCGTCAGTTGCCAGGACGAAAAATCTCAGCTTCAGAACAAGGAAAAGGCGCTGCGTATCCTGCGCAGCCGCCTGATGGATAAGTATATCTCAGAACAGAATGCCGAGCTGGCCCAGACCAGGAAAACTATGGTTGGCACCGGTGATCGCAGCGAACGGATCAGAACCTATAATTTTCCCCAAAACCGGGTAACAGATCACCGGATCGGACTTACCCTGCATAAAATGGATATGATCTTGGCAGGTGATTTAGATGAAATTATTGATGAGCTGGCCGCCAACGAGCGGGCGGAACAATTAAAAACCAGCGGGAGCTAAAGCTGATCATGAAAATAACAGTTAAAGAAGCTCTTAAATGGGCTTCTTTTTGCTTGCATGAAGCAGGTATCGACAAATCCAGGGCCGAAGCAGAGTTACTGCTGGCCAATATCCTTAGTCTAGATCGGCTCCGGTTGTTAACCACACAGGAAGATTTTTTGGCAGATTCTGACTACAGTAAATATAAAAATACTGTGAAACGCCGTGCCAATCATGAACCACTGGCCTATATTACCGGAGAAAAATATTTCTATGGTCGTCCGTTTGTGATCAGGCAGGAGGTTTTAATCCCGCGTCCCGAAACAGAGTTGCTCGTTGATCTGGCTTTGAGGTGGGCTAAAAAGAAAGCTGATGTCGAACAGAGTGGTTTGCGAATACTTGATCTGGGCACCGGTAGCGGTGTATTGGCGATAACCTTGGCCCTGGAGCTGCCATACGCTGAAGTGTGGGCGATTGATATTGCTCCGGCGGCACTCAATCTAGCCGGCCAGAATGCTTCCCGCTACAATCTCGGTAAGCGGATTATATTTCTGCAGGGCAGCTACTTTGATTCGCTGAAAAGCCTTCAGCCACAGCCGCGTTTCAACCTGATCGTTAGTAATCCTCCTTATATTAGTCAGGCTGAACTGGACAAACTTCCTTCTTCAGTGGCCGCTTTTGAACCTCGGGCAGCTCTGGATGGAGGGGCAGATGGGCTTGACAGTTACCGGGCAATCTTAAAAAAACTAGCTAACTACACTGAACCACAGGCCATGCTAATGGTGGAAATTAGCTCCACCCAGGGCCAGGCGGTGACCGATCTCTTTACGAATAGTGGTCTTTTCCGGTTGATTGGCAGTCGCCAAGACCTGGCTAATCATCCCCGAGTGATACTTGGTTTGCTATAATCATTTTCGATCAGAAATCAAAAGCTAATGAGTGCCTATCAGCAGGTATTCCGCTGTGTATTGCAGGATCAGATCAGGGCCGGAAAATTGCTGCTTACCGGCAAGAGCATTTGAAAAGTTTGCGTTTTCGCGGCTATTAATTTAACTCTTTGCCGGTGGATGTAATCGTCAGTTTGCCGTGCTTGACCCCTTTTACTCCGATTAAGCGGTTCGCCAGTTGTTTTGCTTCGCCGGCCGGGCCTTTGATTACCATCACCTCAAGACAGTGCTCATGCTCCAGGTGAACATGCATCACTGAAACAATCAGACCGTGATACTTATGCTGCACCTCAAGCAGCAGATCACTTAATCCTCGAACATGATGGTTATAAATGATTGTAATTGTGCCGGCTACCTCCTCTGCTTCACGCGACCAGTCCACCTCTATCAGCTGGTTGCGAATCAGATCCCGGATTGCTTCAGAGCGGTTCGGAAATCCGCGTTTGACGATCTCCCGATCCAGTCTGTCTAACAGCTTCTTTTCCATCGAAATACCGAATCGGATCAAGTCTGGCATCAAGTCACCTCCGAATTCTTTTGGAGAGATTATAGCATAGGCAACCGTATGCTGACCCATCGCCTATCGTCTAAACCATAACCTCAAATACCTGGTTTTTGTTAGCAATTATTAATTGAAATAACAAAGGTATTACTCTATAATGTGAGAAGTAAAAAGATGAACGCTGGCGACTAATTACTGGGGGACTACATATTGTTCTGGAACATGCTCTTCAGCACCCTGGGTGGGTTGGGTCTTTTTCTTTTCGGTATCCAGATCATGGCTTCCGGTATGCAAAAAGCAGCCGGTGACCGTTTCCGCAAAATCCTCGAAATGTTGACCAACAATCCAATTTTAGGGGTCTTTACGGGCTTAGTGGTTACAATGCTAATTCAGAGCAGCAGCACCTCTACTGTTATGGTCGTTGGCTTTGCCAACGCCGGGATGATGAACCTGTCTCAGGCGATCAGTGTGATCATCGGCGCTAATATCGGTACAACTATTACCGCTCAGATCGTCTCATTTAAGATCGGGGTTATTGCTTTACCCGCCATCGGCTTCGGTTCTCTCCTTAACTTTTTCGGGCGCCGTCGTTTTTACCGCTATCTTGGTCAGACTATTCTCGGATTCGGACTGCTTTTCCTCGGCATTACTACAATGTCCAACGGCATGATCCCTTTACGCGAGTATGAAGCATTCCATCAAATGCTGGCCCAGTTTAGCCGCTACCCGGTTCTCGGGATTCTCTGCGGTGCTGTTTTTACCGCTCTGGTGCAAAGCAGCAGCGCCTCCACCGGGGTGATTATTGCCCTGACCATGCAGAACCTTGTTCCTTTTCATGCTGCGGTACCCTTAGTTCTTGGCACCAATATTGGCACCTGTGTTACTGCTCTGCTGGCCAGCATTGGCGCTAATGTGGCGGCCAGGCGCGCAGCAGTAGCTCATATATTGTTTAACATTGTCGGTGTGATCCTGGCTCTTATTTTTTTGAAGCCTTTCACTGAGCTTATTTTAGAAACGGCAACCACTGTTCCACGCCAGGTTGCCAACACCCACACGATTTTTAACATTCTTAACACCATTCTTTTCGTTGCCTTCTTAAAGCATTTTACTGCGTTGGTCTGTCGCATCGTTCCGGGAGAAGATTTAAAAGTGGAGTTCGGGCCGAAATATCTTGATCCCAGGATTCTGAAAACGCCATCAGTGGCCATCGGCGGCGCAAAGAAGGAGCTGCTCAGGATGGCCGGTATTGCCCGGGACATGCTCGATGAATCGATGCAGGTCTTTCTGCGCGACGACCTGAAAAAAATTAAGCATATTGAACAGATGGAAGAACTGGTTGACGGTCTTGAAAAGGAGATTAACATTTACTTGGCAGATTTATCGCAACATTCCCTTTCCAGTGGGCAGTCAAAACAGGTTGCAGCACTGATGTCTGCGGCGAACGATCTGGAGCGGATCGGTGACCACGCTGAAAACATCATGCAGCTGTCCGAGCTGAAAACAGAGGAGCGCCTGCCTTTCTCAACTACCGCTATGGAGGAAATAGCGGCCATGTATGAAAAAGTTGCCTCCATGCTGGAGCGCTCAATCAGGGCTTTTGAACACGAAGATCTTGAGCAGGCCCGCGAGGTGGTTTCCGAGGAGGACGTGATCGACGATGAGGAGAAAATACTACGCAAAAGGCATATTGAGCGGATCAACACCAAGAAGTGTTATCCGGGAGCAGGGGTTATCTACCTTGATCTTTTAAGCAACTTAGAACGGGTTGCCGACCATGCCAATAATATTGCACATCTGGTTCTGGAAGAATAGCTGGTTTGATGAGGTTAATTAATGACTATTAGTGTAAAAAAAGTTAAAGGTACCCTCCTATTGGATGGCAACCAGCAAGCGATTGAAAAGGCCGCCGCATTATTAAAAGCGGGCGGTCTTGTTGCTTTTCCCACTGAAACTGTATACGGCCTCGGGGCTATTGCCACCAATCCGGCAGCCGTTAAGAAAATATTTATGGCCAAGGGTCGTCCGGCTGATAATCCTCTAATCGTTCACATCTCTGATTTAGATCAGCTAAATCAAGTGGCTGATGAACCATCACCGGAAGCCCTTATGCTTGCCCGCCGCTTCTGGCCGGGTCCACTGAGCCTGGTTCTAAAAAGGAGCCCTGTTGTTGTTCCGGAGATTAGTGCCGGTCTGCCTACAGTAGCAGTAAGAATGCCCGATCATCCGCTAGCGTTGAGTTTAATCAGGGCTGCCGGAGCACCAATTGCCGCACCCAGCGCTAACCTGGCCGGGCGCCCCAGCCCGACATCTTACAGACATGTGCTTGATGATCTCCGCGGTCGTATCGATGCTGTAATCATAGGACAGGATTGCCGTATTGGTGTGGAGTCAACAGTGCTAGATTTAAGCGGTGAGCAGCCGGTAATCCTGAGGCCGGGAGGATTGTCGCGCGAAGAGCTCGAAGAAGCTCTTCACTGCCACATTCCAGTGGCTGGGAGCAAGTTTTCGGCAACAAAGCCCAGTTCACCGGGTATGAAATATCGCCACTATGCGCCAAGGGCGCCACTGATCCTGATTACCGGTTCACCTGAAAGACGCTTCTCTTTACTTAATTCTTTGGCTGCCTTTTACCGGAGACAGGGCTTGCAGGTAGGCGTGCTGAAGAGTGCCGCTGGCAGAGGGTGGGCCAGAACAGATCAGCCCGGCCGTTTAGCCGCTAATCTTTACCGCTTGATGCGTATTTTTGACGCTGGGGGAGCGGACCTGATTCTCATTGAGGAAACTGTCTACACTGGAATCGGGCTGGCGGTCATGAACCGTTTGCGGAAAGCGGCAAAGCGTGTTTTGAGAACCTGATCTGGGAGGTTGAAATTGCTTAAAATTCTTTTAGTCTGTACCGGCAATACCTGCCGCAGTCCGCTGGCTGAAGCGCTACTAAAGCACGAGTTAAATGACAAAGAGCTTGGTTATGAGCTGCAGGTCTCATCAGCCGGCCTTGCTGTTTATGCCGGCGAGCGGATTTCAGAAAAGGTGGTCATGCTGCTGCATGAAGAACAGATTGAGCATGATGCTCAACGAAATGCAATACAGCTTGATCAAGCGCTGATACAGGATGCAGATCTAATCCTGACTATGACAGCTGATCAATTGCAGCAGGTGATGCTTCGCTTTCCTGAAAGCTCCTCCAGGGTTTACCTGCTGACGGGTTACAGTGGCCTCTCTCCTGCAGATATAAAAGATCCTTACGGAGGCAGCCCCGAAAAATATCGCCAGACTATGGAGGAAATCCGACTTGCTTTAAAGAATCTAATCACTAAACTAGAGGAAGGTTGATTAAATGCTTATTGCCCTCGGCAGCGACCACGCTGGTTTCCAACTAAAAGATCGGGTCATCAGCTTCCTGCAATCCTCAGGTATTAATTACAAAGATTTTGGAGTCTATAGCGAAGAGAGTGCCGATTACCCCGAGCAGGCTGCTCTGGTTGTGCAGGCTGTCAAGTCCGGTGAGTTTACTTTTGGGATTTTAATCTGCGGCACCGGAATTGGCATGTCCATCGTGGCCAATAAACACCGGGGAATCAGGGCGGCACTTTGCAGTGAACCTTACTCTGCCCGCTTCGCCCGGGAGCATAACAATGCCAATGTACTGACCATGGGTTCAAGAGTGATCGGTCCGGGTATGGCCGAAGCAATCGTCAGTATTTTTATCCATACTGAATTTGCCGGCGGAAGGCATGAAAGAAGGC
Organism: Bacillota bacterium; assembly: GCA_016874655.1. Classification (GTDB taxonomy): domain Bacteria; phylum Bacillota; class Dethiobacteria; order DTU022; family DTU022; genus UBA993. The sequence goes on from VGTO01000023.1 coordinate 13,378, forward strand.
TAAGTAAGATTGAAACACTTGAGCAGTACTAAGTTAAACTGATTTTCGCTGCTTATTTTGCAGCGAAGCCATTGAATAACAATAGCATAGAGCTGAAAAACCCGATACAGGATGGAGATGATGATTTTTGATGAGCCTCGCTGAAGATTCGATCAGCAGAGTGCCGTTAGCGCAAAGAGACCCTGAAGTTGCCGCTGCTCTGAAAGCGGAACAGAAGCGGCAGCAAGATAATCTGATTATGATCGCCTCGGAAAATCTGGTCAGCCGTGCCGTGCTCGAAGCCCAGGGTTCGGTGCTTACCAACAAGTATGCCGAAGGTTACCCGGGAGCCCGCTACTATGGTGGTTGTAGTTATGTTGATCGGGCAGAAGAATTGGCCCGCACCAGGGCACTGCAGATCTTTGGCGCTGAGCACGTCAATGTGCAACCCCATTCCGGAACATCGGCTAACATGGCTGTTTACTTAGCACTGCTTAAACCTGGCGATCGTTTGCTGGGTATGGATTTAAGCCACGGTGGTCACCTGACCCACGGTAGTAAAGTGAACATTTCCGGCCGTTATTATGATGCTTACAGTTATGGTGTTGATCGCGGCTCTAATTTGATTGATTTAGAGCAGGTCAGGGCCAGGGCGCTCGAGGTCAGGCCTAAACTGGTTATAGCCGGTGCCAGCTCATACCCAAGGCAAATCGATTTTGCTGGTTTTAAAGACCTGGCAGCGGAAGTTGGTGCCATCTTTATGGTTGACATGGCTCACACCGCCGGATTGATTGCTGCCGGGGTTCATCCCAGCCCGGTTGGTCTGGCTGATATTATTACAGCTACTACCCATAAAACTTTTCGCGGACCGCGTGGCGGGTTGATCTTAAGTCGGAAGGATTACGCTTCCTGCATTGATAAAGCAGTATTTCCCGGCTTGCAGGGTGGTCCGCTGATGCACGTTATCGCTGCGAAAGCAGTTGCTTTTAAAGAAGCTCAGCAACCGGAGTTTGTCACTTACCAGGAAAAAGTTCTGAGCAATGCCAAATCACTGGCTGCCGCCCTGACGGAGCTGGGTTTTGACCTGGTTACCGGTGGCACTGACACCCACCTGGTGCTTGTTGACCTGCGCCGCAAGAAAATCAGCGGCAACGAAGCTGAGCGTCTGTTTGAGGAAGTGCAGATTACGGCCAACAAAAATATCATCCCCTATGATCCGAAGGGGGCCAACGATCCCAGCGGCATTAGATTGGGCACACCAACTCTTACCTCACGTGGGATGGGGTCGGAAGAGATGGTAAAAATAGCTGCAATAATCGGTGCGGCGATTGATAACCGTAACGATCGACTGTTCCTTGATCAACTGAAGAAGGAGGTGAACCTGCTTACCAGCGAGTTTCCCGTTTACTAAACGATTAAAAGGAGATGAGTTTTGATGGAAAATGTAGTTGTTGTTAATCATCCGTTGGTTCGTCATAAACTGACCCTCTGCCGGAAGAAGGAAACCGAAAATTGGCAGTTTCGCGATCTGGTCGAAGAGATTACCGCTCTCTTGATTTATGAAGCCACCAAGGATATGGAGACCGTCGAGATTGACATTGTTACTCCTGTAGCAGCGGCCAAAGGGGATGTGGTCAAAAACCCCAATCCGGTTTTTGTGGCAGTCCTGCGGGCCGGTCTCGGCATGGTATCGGGCGCTTTAAGGCTTTTTCCCTATGCCCGTGCCGGACATATCGGCCTCTATCGCGATCACGACACGCATGTTCCTGTAGAATACTACTGCAACTTACCTCCTAACATAGATGAACTTGACTGCTTCCTGCTTGAGCCGATGCTGGCTACAGGGGGTTCCGCTACTTATGCCGTCGATATGCTCAAAAAAGCGGGGGTTAAAAAGATCAAGCTGCTGAGCCTGATTGCCGCTCCTGAAGGGATTAAAAGGATTACTGCCAGCCACCCGGATCTGAAGATTTATCTCGGTGCTCTGGACGAAAAACTAAACGAAAATGCTTATATTGTGCCAGGACTGGGCGATGCCGGAGACCGTCTCTTCGGAACAGCCTAAACGTTTGAGCAGGAGACTGATCATGCAGAGACCGGATTGGGATCACTATTTTATGGAGATAGCAACGGTTGTTGCCAAGCGCTCCACCTGCCTGCGCCGCCAGGTGGGGGCACTTCTGGTGCTGAATAAGAGAATCCTTTCCACCGGCTATAATGGAGCTCCGGTTGGCCTTAGCCACTGCGGCGAAATTGGCTGCCTGCGGGAACAGCTTAATGTGCCCTCCGGAGAGAGGCATGAGCTCTGCCGTGGTTTGCATGCTGAACAGAACGCCATTATCCAGGCGGCAGTGCACGGGGTAGCCATTGAGGGAGCAGTTCTGTACTGCACTCATTATCCTTGTGCCGTTTGTGCCAAGATGCTGGTTAACGCCGGGGTTAAATCTCTTGTTCTGGCGTCAGATTACCCGGACGATCTAGCCAAAAAAATCTTTGCTGAAGCCGGCATATTAACCAGTACGGTGCATGTTGACTGATAACCGGGGTAACTGAGCTGCCCTAGGCAATCGAAGGGTTTTTTTGCGGAAATAAGCTGATCATCCCATTTTGAAGCCTGTTAGTTGCATGCTGAGAAGCAATAACTTGCTTCAGGTGACTGAGATCGGATAATCATGTTTAGCCTATAAAAACTCCTTAATTAAGGCCTGTTTGGGGTTGAAGTTTGACCTGTTCTACAGGTTCAGGATGTTTCGTTCAGCCTGTGCTTATGTTATAATCTGATCGTTTTTCGACCACAATGATGCTAACCTAAGTATTTTTAGATGTTACTGAATTCAGGTTTAGTTTTTTATTGTTATTGCAGAACGAAACAATTTGTTCTCCGGCAGTCTTTTAGTTAAATCCTGCATGAGAGCAAGTAAGTATCAGTTTAGAGGATGGTGAGCTATGTCTATTCAGGTAAAAGAACTTATTGACAAGATTAAAAACGAGGGTATTCTTGCAGCCGAGGCTGAGGCTGGAATAATTGTCGCCGAAGCTGAGGGAAAAGCAGCCCAACTGATTAAGGACGTTGAGGCCAGGGCGGAAGCGTTTAAGGCCCAGGCTGCAAAGGAGATCGAACAGCAAAAAGCAGCCGGCATTGCTGCTATACAGCAGGCCGCCCGCGATGTTTTAATTGGCTTGGACAAGCAGCTTACGAAACGATTCGACGCCGTCATCATTGAATCTGTGGACGCCGCACTGACCACCTCTTTAACCGAAAAAGTTGTTGTCGAGATGGTCAATGCCTGGGCCGAAAAAGGCGAAGAAGGGATTAGGGTGGTCCTCTCTTCAAAAGATGCCGCCCAACTACAAGAGTCCTTGAAAGGGAAATTAGCGCAGAGCCTTAAGGATGGAGTGGAAATCATCCCCTCTGCTAAATTTGATAAAGGTTTTCGAATCGGTGGTAGTAGCGGGGTTTTATACGATTTTTCGAAGGAAAGTATCGCGGAGGTTCTGTCTCAAGCTCTCTCCGCTGATCTTGCGGCAGTTTTAAAAGAGGCAATCTAAGAACCTGGAGGAAATGCGTCTTGAAAAACTATTACTACACGTTAGCCGCCCTGGAAACGATCAGACTGGAAGAAAAAATACCGATCTCGGAAGATTATTTTTTGCAGTTTGCTAAGGATACCATCGATGCTAAAGGCTACCAGATTTTACTGAAGTGCCGCTGGGGTTTAACGGAGCCAACAGGCTTTTCATTTGCTGACCGGGTTCTCGCCTGGGAAAAGGAACTGCGTCTGGAATTGGCCAAAGCCCGGATTCTGAAGCTGCCATTTGACATCCCACCAGACCTGCCGGACCCGGACGGTAAATTCAACCTGCTGGAACAGGTGCGCGCGGTTATTGCTTTAGATTCGCCCTTGGATGCGGAACTATACTTGGACCAATTGCGGTGGAGCTTTTTAGTGGAGACGGGCGCTCGCCACTATTTTGACCTTGAGGCTTTGGTTGTCTATTATTTAAAACTTCAGCTTGCTTTACGCCGGAATAAATTGCAGGAGGAGCTTGGCAGGGATTCTTTCAAAAAGGAATATGCTGCTGTAGCTGACAGATAATATACTAATTACCTTATAGAAATGGGTGAGGAAGATTAACCGAGTAATTGGAGTTAGTGGGAATATGGTCTCTGTGGAATATGCCGGCGAAGCCACGATGAACGAAGTCTGTTACATCAGTACCGGGGATAAGAAATTAAAATCTGAGGTCATTCGGATCAAGGGCAATGTGGCTGACCTCCAGGTTTTTGAGATGACTTCGGGGATTAGCGTGGGGGAAACCGTTGAATTCACCGGTGAACTACTTAGCGTAGAGCTGGGTCCCGGTTTACTGGGGCAAATCTATGATGGATTGCAGAACCCCTTACCCGAACTGGCGGAACAGTGTGGCTTCTTTTTAGACCGCGGTGTCTATCTGGCGGCACTTGATCATAAAAAAGTGTGGGATTTTACACCAACAGTGAAAGTCGGGGCCAGGGTTGAAGCCGGCGAACAGATTGGATTTGTCAAAGAGGGTCTTTTTAACCACTGGATCATGGTCCCTTTTCAGGTTGAGGGTGTGCTGACTATAGAGAGCATTGTTGCGGCTGGGAGGTATACCCTTAATGATGTGCTGGCGGAGGCTAAAAATGAAAAAGGCGATCTCCATCAGTTGACTATGGTTTTTAACTGGCCGGTAAAAAGGGCTATTAAAAGCTATGCGGAGCGCTTAAAACCGGAAGAAACGCTAATCACAAAACTAAGAATTATTGACACCTTTATACCAGTAGCCAAGGGTGGTACTTACTGCATCCCTGGTCCTTTTGGCGCTGGTAAAACAGTTCTGCAACAGATCACTTCCAGGTACGCTGATGCAGATATTATTATTATCGCTGCTTGTGGAGAACGTGCCGGTGAGGTCGTGGAGACCTTGAAAGAGTTTCCCGAACTGATCGACCCGAAAACCGGCCGTTCCTTAATGGAAAGAACCATCATTATCTGCAATACCTCTTCTATGCCGGTTGCTGCCCGTGAAGCTTCAGTTTATACGGCGGTAACCATGGCCGAATACTACCGGCAAATGGGTCTGAACGTTTTAATGCTGGCAGATTCAACCTCCAGGTGGGCTCAGGCGATGCGCGAGATGTCTGGTCGTCTGGAAGAAATTCCAGGGGAGGAAGCCTTTCCTGCTTACCTGGAATCCCTGATTGCCGCTTTTTACGAGCGGGCCGGGATTGTTCGGCTTAAAAGTGGCGATATCGGCTCGGTGACCATCGGTGGCACTGTTTCTCCGGCCGGTGGTAACTTTGAAGAGCCGGTGACCCAGGCCACCTTAAAGGTCGTAGGCGCATTTCACGGTTTGTCACAGCAGCGAGCTGATGCCCGTAAATATCCCGCCATCCACCCTCTGGAATCCTGGTCAAAATATAAGGGGATCATCGATCCCCAGAAAACCGAGTATGGACGGGCCATTCTCTTTAAAGGCGACGAAGTTGGCCAAATGATGAAAGTGGTTGGTGAAGAGGGAACTTCACTTGATGATTACATCATCTATTTAAAATCAGAATTACTGGATTATGTCTATATCCAGCAGAACTCGTTTGATCCTGTAGATGCTGCTGTTGAGCCGGAGCGCCAACTACATATCTACGATATTCTCATCGGTATTCTGACGGCCAGGTTAGATTTTGCAGGCAAAGAGGAAGCCCGCTCCTGGTTTAACCGGGTGCGGCAGAACTTCCTGGATTATAATGGCAAAAAATGGCAGAGCGAGGAGTTTTATAACCTGGAGAAAACCATCTCTGAACTGCTGGCCGATCAGAAAATTGGAATTGAAGCAGATGCCGAAGGTCTTTGGGCAGGCGAGTCAAGGAGGGGCCAGTAATGCAAAAAGTATACAGTAAAATTGAATCGATCTCCGGTAACGTTATTACAGTAAAGGCAACTGGAGTGCGCTACAAGGAGCTTGCCGTTGTGGGAAGCAGGTATGGCTCATCGATGGCGGAAGTTATCCGCCTAAGAGGCGATGAAGTTGCCCTGCAGGTTTTCAATGGCGGTCGGGGCGTATCCACCGGTGACGAAGTCCGGTTCATGGGTGAACCAATGAAAGTTTCTTTTTCCGTTAATCTTTTAGGACGAATTTTTGATGGTTCAGGACGGCCGCGCGACGGTGGGCCTGAGCTTGCGGATACAATGGTTGAAATAGGTGGCCCTTCCGTTAACCCAGCAAAGCGCATTATTCCGCGCAACATGGTCCGGACAGGGATTCCCATGATTGATGTTTTTAATTCGCTGGTAGAGTCACAAAAACTGCCAATCTTTTCAGTTTCGGGAGAGCCTTATAACGAACTTTTGGCCCGGATAGCCCTGCAGGCTGAGGTTGATATTATTGTCCTCGGTGGGATGGGCCTTAAATACGACGATTATCTTTTCTTCAAGGATACCCTGGAAAAGGGCGGCGTGATGTCCAGAACTGTCTTTTTCGTCCACACTGCGTCCGACCCCGTTGTTGAATCGCTGCTGGTGCCCGATATTGCCCTGGCGGTGGCCGAAAACTTCGCTATCCAGAACAAGCGGGTTCTGGTTCTGCTGACGGATATGACCAACTTTGCCGATGCCTTGAAGGAAATTGCCATTACTATGGAGCAGGTACCCTCTAACCGCGGCTATCCCGGAGACCTTTACACCCAGTTAGCCTCCCGCTACGAAAAGGCGGTTGACTTTGAAGGGTCAGGCTCAATTACGGTTCTGGGTGTTACCACCATGCCCGGCGATGACGTTACCCACCCTGTACCCGATAATACGGGCTACATTACCGAAGGGCAGTTTTACCTGCGCAATGGTCGCATCGAGCCTTTCGGGTCGCTATCCAGGTTAAAGCAGCTGGTCAATGGTGATACCCGTGAAGATCACCGGGCCATTATGGACGGCATGATTAAGCTGTACGCTGCCTACAAGGAGTCTCTGGAGAAGAAATCAATGGGTTTTAAAATGTCAGACTGGGACGAGAAACTTTTAACTTATGGTCGGCTGTTTGAACAGGAGATGATGGATCTTTCCGTCAACATCCCCTTAGAAGCTGCCCTCGACAAAGGATGGGAAATATTAGGCGGCTGTTTTGCGCCGGAGGAAACAGGCTTAAAGACGGAGCTGATCGAAAAATACTGTCGTAGTAAGGTGTAGATTATGGCAAAAATTAAATATACGAAAAATGAATTAAAAAAGCAAAAGGATCAGCTTAAAAGGTTCAGGCGCTATTTACCAACACTGGTTTTGAAAAAGCAGCTGCTACAGATGGAGATCCGACAAGTTGAAGTGCAAATTAATGAAAAAAGCCGGCTGCGGGAAATTATTTATGCAGATCTGATGAGTTGGGTTCATGTCTTTGGCGAAAATTTAAATATTGCCGAGCTGGTACAGGTAAAAGAGACGGATTTGGACACCGCTAACATAGCGGGAGTTGACATTCCACTGTTTAACCGGATCATTTATGAGAACAGACCCTATGACCTGATGTTCTACCCGCTTTGGGTGGATGCCGGTGTTCAAAAGCTGAAAGAGCTTTATTCTGCCGAAGTGGAACTTACTATCATTATGAAACAGGCAGAACTTCTGGGTGAAGAGCTAAGAATTACCACCCAGCGGGTCAACTTGTTCGAAAAGGTAAAGATCCCTGACACAAGGGAGAATATTCGCCGCATTAATATTTTCCTCGGCGATCAGCAGACGGCGGCTGTTGTACGGGGCAAGTTAGCGAAAAATAAACTGGTGAGGGAGGCTTAGGCGATGATCGCAGAGATGAAACAAGTATCGATAGTTGTCCAGACCAAAGATAAAGAGTTAACGCTGGACGCGCTGGCCGATCTTGGCCTTGTCCATCTTGAAGACTTTCAATATTCCTCACCGGAAGTTGATGATGCCCTCGCCAGAAAAAACAGGGCTGAGACTGTCCATAATATTTTAGCTCCATTCAAAACCAGGGAGGAGGACCTGACTCCCTCTTCATTAAAGGCCTCTGAGGCAATACAGGAAGTGCTGAAGCTAAAAGATGAACTTCAGGCTGCCAAGGAACGGGAGGCCGCATTAGAAAAACTGATTGCCGGTTTGGAGAGCTGGGGAGATTTTGATCCTGCAGACTTCGCCTTTATGGCGAACAAAGGTTACCATCTCAAGATCTACACCGTTCCCGGTGGTAAGAGCACTGATCTGGGTGATCTCAAAGGCGAAGTGTTGCTTTTAAAAGAGAACAAAAAAGAACTGGTATTTGCCCATGTAACCCGGGAACAGGTGAGACTTGAAGGTTATGAAGAGTTTAAACTTCCTCAGCAAAGTCTAAGCGCGATGCAGGCTGAAAAAAAACAATTAGAAAAGAAGATAGCAGAGCTTAACAATAAGGCACAGCATTATTCCGGTCTCAGGCCCGCTCTTCAGGCTCACCTGGAAGAGCTGGATTCTAACCTGCAGTATTGGCTAGCCAAAGCAAATACTGTAGATGAAGGGAATCTCACGTCCTTAGTCGGACATCTTCCCGCTGATGAGATAGAAACTGTTCAAGATTGGGCCCGGCTGAATTCAGTTGCTATGGCTATTACAGAGCCCGATTCATTCGAATCGGCACCCACCCTGATCCGTAATCCCAAGTGGTTGCAGATCGTTGAACCGGTATTTAAATTCATGGGTACGGTGCCGGGTTATCAGGAACTGGATATTAGCCTAATATTTCTTCTCTTTTTCACCGTGTTTTTTGCCATGATTATCGGGGATGCCGCCTATGGCAGCATCTTTTTCCTTGCGGGACTCAGTATGGTGGTTTTCTATAACAAATCCAAAAAAGAGAAACCGCCGCTGGCTGTGGTGCTTTTTACTATTCTTGGTTTAGCCACGGTCATCTGGGGGAGCATCACCGGTTCCTGGTTTGGCAGTCCTGAATTGATCAAAGGTACTTTCCTGGAAAAACTGGTCATTCGCCAGCTAACAGAGGGCTTTAGTTTCTATACCCCAGCCGGCGAATATTATAAGGATTTAAGAGGGCAGGATGTGATCATGCTTTTGTGTTTCATCATCGCCATCTTCCACCTTACTGTTGCTCAGGTCTGGAATTTATTGCGGGCCCTGGCCCAACACTCCCTGGAAGCTTTAGGCCAGGTAGGGTGGATGTTTATTAACTTTGGTCTTTTCTACCTGGTGTTGGATATGGTGGCGAGTTTAAACCTTGATCAGGCGCTTGGTGCCGGAGGTCTCGTGGCGAATATCAGCGTCAATCTGATTATTGCCGGGTTAGCGTTGATTGTTCTCTTCGGCTCACAAAAACCAAGGGGTAACTTTTTCAAAGGACTGCTTGGTGGTCTTGGTAATTTACCGAGCACCATTCTCGGTTCCATCTCGGCATTCGGCGATATCATATCGTATGTGAGGCTTTTTGCCATGGGTCTGGCGGGAGCCGAAATTGCGAAAGCATTTAATAACATGGCCGGAGACCTTTTATCTGGCAATACATTTATTTTTGGGGTGCTGATCCTGTTAATCGGACATGCCTTTAACTTTGTTCTCAGCAGCCTGGGAGTACTGGTGCACGGAATTCGCTTAAATATGCTGGAGTTTTCGGGCCGGCTGGGTATCCAGTGGTCTGGCCAGGAGTATAATCCATTCAGATTTCGTAGAGATGTGGTCTAACCAACTGCCATCTCTGCTTCAGTACGAATAGTTTGACCGTTATCTTTCTTAGTATCGGAATTATTTGCCGAAATAAACTGACTTATTGAAAAGGAGCCTGATAAAATGGTTGAGTATGGATTAATGGGTATCGGTGCAGCGCTTGCAATTTCTGCTGTTGGCACTTCGCTCGGTATTGGAGCGGCCGGGCAGGCCGTTATTGGAGCGTGGAAAAAGGCATTCATGCAAAATAAGCCGGCTTCGTTCATGCTGTTGGCTTTTACTGGTTTTCCGCTCTCCCAGACTTTTTACGGTTTAATTCTAATGAATAACATCGTGGCCTCGGCGCATCTCTTAGAGAGTGGCGTAATCTTAGGGATCGGTATCTTCGGTGGTCTGGCGATCGGTACGTCGGCCTATTTACAGGGCGTGATGGGTGCCAGTGCTGTTGATGCCTTTGCAGAGACAGGAAAGGGCTTTACCAACTACGTTCTGGTGTTAGGGGTTATTGAATCGGTTGCTCTGCTGGCTATGGTTTTCCTAATGACGATGATCAATACTATAGCAGGATAATTCCCGCCGAAAAGCTTCTGCCGGGGTCGGATATACTATTTGGGGCTGTCTTCAAAAATGTTTTGGGGCTGCCCCATTATGCTCTGAGTGACGACTTAATAAGATCTGTTTTCAACCAAGCGGGAGGGCAGCACTGACGCCAATATGGCTCTATACACCTACCCCGGTAATATCCATATCCATAGCACTTATTCCGATGGCAGTGGCAGTGTAAAACAGATAGCCATAGCTGCAGCGCGCGCTGGTTTGAGTTATGTAATAATTACTGATCACGAAACCCTTGAGGGTCTTGCTGAAGAGGGCCTGTACAGCAAAGTGGTTACCCTGGTCGGTATTGAGGTCAATCGGCCGCACAGCCACTACCTGGCCTTTGGCCTCCCTAAGCCCCCTGCCCCTGACCCTGAAAACCCGCAAACGGTGATCGATTTCGTGCGCGCCGGTGGTGGGCTCGGTTTTATTGCCCACCCCTTTGAAAAAGGCTCACCCTACCTGGAAAAAGGCCAGGCCTATCCCTGGATTAACTGGCCGGTATTTGGTTTTACGGGGCTCGAGATCTGGAACTACTCTTCGCATTGGCGGGGCCTGCACTCCTCTTTACTAATGGCAATCTACTTCTTTTTCTTTAACCGCAAAGCGGCGATGAGGGGAGCGCCCCCGGAGCTGTTGGCCCTCTGGGATTGCTACACCCGATCCGGCTACCGGGTGGTCGGCATCGGCGGCACTGATGCCCATGCCTTTATTTACCACTTAGGCTTTCTGACACTACAGATCTTTAGCTATCAATTTCTTTTTGGCACGATCAACACCTACCTGCTTTTGGAAGAAGAACTGGCTGAAGATTTTCAAGTGGCAAAAACCCAGATCTTAACTGCCATCAAAGATGGACGTTGTTATATCTCTTTTGACAGCCTGGCTAAAGGCAGTGGTTTCAACTTCTATGCCGCCTCCGCTGAAAAGTGCTACCTAATGGGCTCTACACTCGCTTACGCCCCTGGTCTTGTCCTTGCGGCCGAGATCCCGGTGAAAAGAGCTTTCTTCAGGTTGATCAGGGATGGTGAAGCAGTCTATTCCGGTAGTGGCAGCTGCCTTCACTTTCCGGTTCAGATGCCCGGAATCTACCGCCTGGAGGTCTTTCTTAAACCGTTAATTGGTCAGCCCCGCCCTTGGATCTACTCAAACCCGATCTTTATCAACAAAGCTGAATAAGGTATACTGTTAAGAAAGAGTTCACCGAATAAGGGAGGTAATACTATGTTAAGAATTGGGATTAATGGTTTCGGCCGCATCGGCAGGCTGACCATGCGAGTCGCGATGAAGCAGGATCAGGTTAAAGTGGTGGCGGTCAATGACCTGGCCAACAATGTGACCCTGGCCCACCTGCTAAAATATGATTCCACTTTTGGTGTTCTCGACGCCGATATAAAAGGCGATGACGACGGCTTTATCATCAACGGAGAGAGAATCCGGGTTACCTCGGAGCGTGAACCGGCGAACATTCCCTGGAAAGAAGCCGGGGTGGATCTGGTCGTGGAATCCACGGGTATTTTCCGCACTAAAGCCAAAGCTTCAGCCCACTTAAGCGCTGGGGCCAAGCGAGTGATCATCACTGCTCCTGGTGAGGTAGATATTGTCATGGTCCTCGGTGTAAACGATCATCTCTACGATCCGGCTAAACATATCATCATCTCCAACGCTTCCTGCACAACCAACGCCCTGGCGCCGATTGCCAAGGTGCTGCATGAAAATTTTGGTATTGTTAAAGGGTTAATGAACACCACCCATGCTTATACCAACGATCAGCAACTGCTCGATTTTCCCCATTCCGACCTAAGGCGGGCGAGGGCGGCTGCTTTATCGATGATTCCCACCTCTACCGGGGCAGCAAAGACCGTTTGTGAGGTAATCCCGGAACTGAAAGGGAAAATTGATGGCCTGGCGATCAGGGTGCCAACTCCGACCGTATCGCTGGTTGATTTTGTCGCTGTGTTGGAAAAAGATGTAACGGTGGAGCAAATAAACGAGGCCCTGAAAAAAGCGGCTTCCGGTTCAAGATATTTCGCTTACAGCAATGAGCCGCTGGTATCCGCCGACTTTAAGGGTAATCCATACTCATCGGTGGTTGATGGTCTTTCGACCATGGTGATCGGCGGCAATATGGCCCGGGTGCTGGGCTGGTATGACAACGAGTGGGCTTACTCCTGCCGTGTTGTCGACCTCGCCGCCCTAATCGCTTCAAAATAAAATGTAAGGAGGCGGCCCGTTGAAAGTTAACCGCACCATTGAAGAAATAAACGAAAAAATAAAATACGGCAAAGTAGTGGTTTTTACGGCCGAAGAAATAATTGAAGTGATCAGGGAAAAAGGGGTCGAAGAAGCAGCCAGCCAGGTTGATGTAGTTACCACCGGCACCTTTGGCCCGATGTGTTCTTCCGGCGCCTTCTTAAATGTCGGCCACCCCAAACCCCGGATCAAACTGAACGAAGTTACGCTAAACGGGGTTGAGGCCTACAGCGGCATTGCTGCTGTCGATCTCTACATCGGGGCCACCGCCCTGCCGAAAAACGATCCCGCCAACCGCAACTATCCCGGCGACTTTAGCTATGGCGGTGGGCACGTGATCGAAGACCTGGTGGCCGGTAAAGAGATTCACTTAGAGGGTAGAGCTTACGGCACAGACTGCTACCCCCGCAAGAAATACGAAACCCTATTTCGGCTTGAAGAAATTAATGAGGCTATTCTTTATAATCCACGGAACGCTTACCAGAACTACAACGTGGCTGTTAACTTAGGGCAAAAGACTATTTATACTTACATGGGCATCCTTAAGTCGAACCTAGGTAACGCCAACTATAGCTCAGCCGGTCAACTCAGCCCGCTATTCAACGATCCGCTGCTGAAGACCATCGGCATCGGTACCCGTATCTTTCTTGGCGGTGGCATTGGCTATGTGGCCTGGCACGGCACCCAGCATAACCCTTCTGCTGAACGCCTTGAAAACGGCACCCCCAGGTTCCCCGCCGCAACTCTGGCCCTGATCGGCGATTTAAAGCAGATGCAACCGCGCTGGTTAAGGGGCTTAAGTTACTTGGGCTACGGGGCAACCCTGCAGGTAGGCTTGGGTGTGCCCATCCCGATCTTAAATGAAGAGATCATGGGCTACTGCGCCGTTAGCGACGCCGATTTGCAGGCTCCAGTAATTGATTACAGCAACGCCTATCCCAACCGCGAGAGCGATAACCTGGGCCATGTCAGCTATGCTGAACTAAGAAGCGGCACGATTATGGTTCAGGGCAAACAGATGCCGACTGCCTCACTTTCCAGCTATGCTGGAGCGCGTGAAATTGCCGCCACCCTTAAAACATGGATTGAAAAAGGCAGCTTTAGCCTCACCTCTCCAGCCGCCGCTTTGCCCTCGGTCGAGGCGGGCATCAAGTTTAAACCGATGCCGGATCGCGATCCAGAAGGGCAGGAGGGATAAAGATGACCAGGAAGAAAATAGTCTTGCGCTTTCCACCCCACGTTGTTGAACAGCCGGTAATCTACCACCTGATCAAGGATTATAACCTGATGGTTAATATCCTGCGGGCTGATATTAACCCCCGTAAGGAAGGGCGCCTGATGATGGAGCTCAGTGGTGAAGATGCTGATTACCGCCGCGCTGTGCAGTGGCTGAAGAAGCAGGAACTAAAAATTATAAACCTTGAACAGCAGATCAGCTGGAGCGAAGAGCGCTGCACCCATTGCGGAGCCTGTACCGTGATCTGCCCTACCGCTGCTTTAAACTTTGAGCGGCCTGCAATGACTGTGCGCTTTGAAGAAGATAAGTGTATTATTTGCGAACTTTGCCTGCGGGCTTGCCCGGCCCGGGCCATGGAAGCCCTGGCGGAGAACGCCAACGGCAGATGAACAGCAGCCTCAGGCTATACCGCCGGGAAGCCCCCGGCGGTCGCTTTATTTCCTTTACCGTGAAGGTCAAAGAGACAGACCTCTGGATTGCCATTAACCAGCGAAGCTACAGTGAAGATTTAGTTAGCGCCACCGAGAAGGCAGTGTTTAAAATCCGTCGCCCTCTTGAACAATACCTGGCTTCAAATCCCTACCTGCAGTCTGCTCTTGAGCCATGCTTAATTGATCCCGACGCCCCGCCCATTTTTCTTGAAATGGTCAGGGCTGCCAACAAGGCTGGGGTCGGCCCTATGGCGGCAGTAGCCGGAGTAGTTGCTGAAAAGGTTGGCCTTTTCCTGCTTGAGATTGCTGAAGAAGTGATTGTCGAAAACGGCGGCGATTTATTCTTAAAAGTAAATGAACCGGTTTCTGTTGGTATATTTGCCGGCGCTTCCGTTTTAAGCGGCAAGCTTGCCCTGCAGATCGAGCCCGGCCAGACTCCAATAGGTATCTGCACCTCGTCTAGTACGGTAGGGCCGTCCTTAAGCTTCGGCCGGGCCGATGCGGCGACTGCTGTTGCTCCTTCGGCTGCACTGGCCGACGCCGTAGCTACTGCTCTCGGTAACCGGGTCAGCGGCGAAGAAGACCTGCAGCAGGCAATCACTTTTGCCCGAGAGATTGATGGCCTAACCGGCGCCCTGCTGATTATCGGCGACAAGATCGCCGCCTGGGGCGACATCAACCTGCAACCGCTCGGCAACTAAACATGAATCATGGCTATTTATAATTCAAGCTAGTCTGTTGAACAGCCCTTAATTTTGCGCTATAATATTGATTGCATCGGGCCGGCATAGCTCAAATGGTAGAGCAGCTGAATCGTAATCAGCATGTTGGGGGTTCAAGTCCTCTTGCCGGCTCCAAAAAGCCCTTATCAAAATTAGCGATAAGGGCTTCATTTATTAGTTTATCCTTCGGCCTTATGTATGATTTCTTCGAACACTTTTCGGGTCTGTGGTTGCTCTCACTTTTGGTTAAACTTACTGAGTATGCTCTTATCCCCGTAATAGCCGATGGCAACCACCGTAATGATTTCCAGATCGTCAGGAATCGAAAACTCCACAAATGTTAGTAGCGTTTATTAAATTTCTAAAAATGTGTCTAAAACTTTTGTTTTACGGCATAACTATATCAGAGGGGCATTTAGTTTCGAGCTGATGCCTGCCAAAAACCTGACGATAAAGGCAAACCTGCTGAAAGGCAGGGGCGCAAAGCATTGGGCCTAAACCCTTATTTAAGGGCAGGGTTGCCAGGCTGCCGAAAGAGGTTTTTTTGTTTCATATGTGATTATAGAAGGGAGAAAAATGAAAATACTAAATTTAAAGAACAATTTAAGTACCAACTTGACAATGCAAATCATTATTTTTGTATTAATCCTGTTTTTCCCTACTTCAGTTTTTGCAGATGGAACAGTTGATTCAACTGATTATGATGAAAGAGAATCTACTGACATTATTGATCAGGGAAGCTCTATGAATAATCAAAGTGAATCCAGCATTTCCACAGCGATTGAAGTCGGGGAGATCCAGGCAGTAAATACGCCGGAACCTCTAAGCACTGACACTGATTTTTCAGCAGGAGACCCCATCCAAGACCAGGTAAATGAGAGTGATCTTAACTCTTCAAACATCGATTTGTACGAGCAAGTCAGTGCTGCAAAAGATTCGATAACCGTTGCAGAGGGTAATTCCTGGTATGGAAGGGCCATGTCAAGCCCCTCGCCAGCCTTCGTTTTCAGTTATTTCATTGAACAAGTTTGTGGGTCATATCGACGATGGATCAACCTGGTATTCGCGTGTTGGTTAACG
>VGTO01000024.1 GCA_016874655.1 Bacillota bacterium
GCCGATGAACCTTTCTTTGAAGCGACTTTGTGTAGTGGTTTATATCGTTAATCCGAATAACATCCATAGACCAAGAGCAACAACTAAGACTCCGCCAAATCTTAATACATGCAAATAAAGTTTAGTCGGTGGAACGCCCGGGATCTTCCGGCCGACCCTTAAATGCCAAAAAATCTGGGGACGGATTAGCGATAGGATCCCGATCGCCAAAATAAAAATGCCAAAAAGACGCAAACTGTAGAGACTGGGTAAAACCGTTTCGGTAGCTAAAAATTGTATGGAACGAAATAATGATAGCATAGTGTGCATCAGAAAACCCCCATCCTTAATGGACCGGCTTAAGCACCAGTCGACAACGTTCGTTAAGTTACTTGTTTAAATTTAGCTACAATCATTTCATGCACTACCTCAGGCACCAGGCTGCTGATATCTCCACCGAAAGCGGCTATCTCCTTAACGATACTGGAACTGAGATAGGAATATTTACTGTTTGTCATCATAAATAATGTTTCTATTGCCGGGTTTAATTTCTGGTTGACCAGGGCCATTTGAAACTCGAATTCAAAATCTGAAATTGCTCTTAAACCCTTAATTATAATGTTGGTATCCTTATTTAAGGCATAGTCGATCAACAGGCCATTAAAATATTCAACTTCGACATTCGGGTAAGACTCAGTTACCAACTTAAGCATTTCAATTCTTTTTTCAATTTCAAAAGTTGCCACCTTGCGTGGATTATCCAAGACCGCCACGGTAAGGTGTTTCATAATCTTGCTGGTTCTGCTAATAATGTCGAGATGCCCCTTGGTGACAGGATCAAAGCTGCCCGGATAAATTGCCCTGGTCAAATCAGAACCCCCTCCTAAAGCCAGATAATATGAACACACTTAAAATTCGCTATCCATCGCTACAACCCTGCCAGCTTGATATTATTATAATCTAGTTTTTTCCAAGATACTTGTTTGTATTGATAATATGTGCTACAATACTCCGCGTGATACCAAAGGTGCCGGGAGGGTAGAAAAATGGCAAAAGTATGTGTGGTTTGCAGTAAATCCAAGGTAAAAGGACATTTAGTCAGTCACTCCAATATAAAAACTCTGCGGAGATGGCGTCCCAATATCCAGCGCATTAAAATTATGTTTAATGGCTCTCCCCGGCGGGTTAACGTCTGCACCCGCTGTATCAAAGCGGGTAAGGTCGAAAGAGCTACCTAGTTGTGAGTAAAGCAGAATAAAATATCAGAAGGGAGCGGATCTTATATTCTGCTCCCTTCTTCTATGCCTTAAATCACTATTTAAAAATCTGATTTAATTAACGATCAAGGAAATATTTTTTGCCGGCATAGACTGCATCAGCTATTTCCCGTTTCGGTCCATAAGTATTCATCGGTTCGAAATTGCAGCAAAGGCGGATACCTGAATAGGCTTTACCGGCCGCATCACCTTCCAGGGTGCCTGCGATTACTTCTTTGCCCCATGCTTCAAGCCTGGGAATCATCTCGTTGATGTAGCACTGGGTCATCTTGAGAGCCATTTTGGAATCTTCGCTCTCGCCATTGGCGATCATTTTCTTAAACCTTAACAGACCGCTTTCTGCAGCAAAGATATCCATTGCCATATCGGCTAAGCGGCAGAGAACTTCCTGCTCATTTTTAATGTCGGCACCAAATTTTTGAGCAGCGTTACCGGCTACCAGGGTAAAGAGGGTTTTAAGATTACTCAGATAAAACTCTTCACGGGCCGGGCTTTCAGCAGGCGCTACTGCTTCCTTCAGCGGCTTGAGGGCAGCTCCGAGGTTCATTACCGCTTCCATGAAGGGGATTTCCTGCTTCATGGCTTTACCGAGCAGGGTGCCGGGAATGATCATCCTGTTTACTTCGTTGGTCCCCTCGAAAATACGGTTGATCCTGCTGTCCCGATAAGAACGCTCTGCCGGATATTCTTCTCCGTATCCATAACCACCAAAAATCTGGACACCTTCATCAGCAATGTAGTCCATCGCCTCGGAACACCAGACTTTAGAGATTGAGCACTCAATGGCATATTCCTGGATCGCCTGGACGATATCCGATGCAGCTGCGCCACTGGCCTTGACCTCAGCCAGCTTTTCTTCGATCATTCCCGCTACACGGTAAACAAGGCTCTCCATTAAATAGGTTAGAATGGTCATATTGGCGATCTTGTTCTTGATAATATTAAACTGGGCAATCGGCTGTTTGAATTGGATCCGCTGCAGGGCATATTCAGATGAAAATCCGATCACCGTTTTGCTGCCACCGACACACCCGGCACCGAGCTTAAAGCGCCCGATATTTAAAATGTTGAAAGCAACCTGGTGCCCTTTGCCTTCTACCCAGAGCATGTTTTCAACCGGAACCTTGGCATTATCAAAAATAACACTGCAGGTGGAAGAACCCTTGATTCCCATCTTCTTCTCTTCGGGATCGATTGATACACCTTCACAATCAGCATCAACTATAAATGCAGTAAATCTTTCGCCATCAATCTTGGCATAAGTGACAATAACGTCAGCCCAGGTCGCATTAGTAATATATTGCTTTGCCCCGTTTAGAATATAGTACTTGCCGTCATCTGAAAGCACGGCTTTGGTCTTACAGTTAAGGGCATCTGAACCGGCTTCGGGCTCAGTCAGGGCGTAGGCAGCAATTTTTTCTCCGCTGGCCAGGCCAGGCAGGTACTTTTTCTTCTGCTCTTCGTTACCGAAATAGACAATCGGCAAAGTACCAATACCGGTGTGAGCCCCGAAAGATGTGGCAAATGAACCACCGCATATTGAAGCGTTTTCGGTGATGATCATCGTGGTAATCTTATCAGCTTCTTCTCCGCCATACTCTTCTGGAATGTCACTGCCAATCATTCCCAGTTCACCAGCCTGCCGAATCAGGTCGAGGGTTACCCCTTCGGCCTTCACTTCGATTTCATCCATCCTCGGTTCTACCTTATTTTTCATAAAATCATAGCTGGTTTTTTTGATCATTAAATGGATGTCATCAAAATCCTCGGGAGTGAAAACCGTGTTTTCATCCACCGGGCCAAGCAGAAAAGCACCACCTTTAATTAACTCACTCATACATTTGTCACCCCTTATTTAAATAGTCAGGCAAAAGATACTTTTACCGTTTAATATTTTCTCTGGACAAATATCTTTTCCCTGCTTTGTGAATTTATTAACTTAATGCAATAGTCCGGAAATTATCATCTTTAAACTGAATTATTTATTATTCTCAATTTCACTGCCAACACCAGGGAGAACAATTAGCCTGAAGCGCTTGCCTCAGGCTGTAAATTATGCTAATATTTTTCTACCGGGCCGAAGTGGCGGAATTGGCAGACGCACACGACTCAAAATCGTGCGCCCTCCGGGCATGTGGGTTCAACTCCCACCTTCGGCACCAGAAAAGAGCACCGCTTATACAGCGGCGCTCTTTATCATTTTTCGTATTTTTTGCTGATTCTTGCACCGGGTATATTTCTGGGATAAGATATATTATCTTTGTTCTCACCATACCTAAGGAAGGGGCAAAAGATCAAAAGTTGCCCTGGTATTTTTCGCTCACAGCTTCAGTCATAGTTATTCTAATTGGGATTTATAAAAAACTTAACATCGGCCTGATTATGCTATTCGGCGCTCTTACCCTGGGTTTTCTGGCTGGCTTGAGTTTCATTGAATTGATCAATGTTTTTTACAGTGGTTTGGTTAATGACATAACAGTAATGCTGGTGATCAGCATCATTCTCCTCGGTATTCTTGGCAATATCCTAAAAGATACCGGTGCGCTGGGAGAGGCTGTCGAGAATTTGCATAACCTTGTTGCCGATATGAGGTTAGTCTCGGCCAGCATGCCTGTTCTAATCGGCATGCTGACTGTGCCGGGTGGGGCAATCCTTTCTGCTCCCCTTTGTGCTGAAGCGGGCAGTAAACTCAATCTGCCCCCACACCGTCAGGCTGCTATCAATATCTGGTTCAGACATGTCCTCTACTTTATACTTCCAATTTTCCCCAGCCTGATTCTCGCCTCACAAATCTCCGGAGTTTCAATAAGCCGCTTTATGCTTATTAATCTGCCCCTAACCTTGATTGGGCTAATCAGCGGTTTTTATCTGCTCTTTCGTGGCTACGAACCAATAAGTACTGGCTTCAATTTTTCATGGTTGAGACTGTGGAAGCTGATCAGAACTATTCTGCCGCTGATTTTTATTATGCTGTTGGTAGTTCTTTTTGAACTTTATTTTCCGCTGGCCATCGCCGCCGGAGTGATCTTGGCGCTTATCAATTACCTGCCAGCAGAAAAGTGTATAGCAACGGTAATTGAGCGTCTTAAGACGATGATCATACCGGGCATAAAACTTCCGGTAGCTTTAGTTATCATTGGGATTATGGTCTATAAGGAGATGCTTGAAGAGTCTGCAGTTTTGACCGATATGACCAACCTGGTTCTGGGGCTTGGCATTCCAGTCCTGTTTTTAATCATTTTCATCCCTTTTCTGGTCGGGATGCTCACTGGAGACAATTCCGCCAGTATTGCCATAGTTTTCCCATTATTTATACCGCTATTACCCGTTGGTGACACATTAGCTTTTAGTGCTTATGCCGCTTACATTTACTCCAGCTCGACTGCCGGCCATATTATTTCCCCGGCTCATCCCTGTTTTGCGTTGACCAAGGAGTATTTTAAAGAAGATATCCGTGGTATTGTGCTGCCTCTTTTACCTCTGCTTCTGATCGTGATGCTGGCAGGACTGATCATCACACTTCTGTTAGAGCGCCTATAAGGGAAAAACAGCGTGTTTACGTAAGCATACTTCACTTTACCACCGCTTGTTCCTTTAGCCAGAGTACATGAAATTTATTTAACAGTAATCATGTCGCAAAGAAGCGCGGATTGAGACCGCGTTTCTTTGCGATTATTTGATGATTGCTATTAACCTTCCAAAACCTGCAACTCGTGATCTAGATACTGTTTGCGGCAGAGGGTTCGTTGCAGTTTACCGGAACTGGTCTTGGGTAAGGTACCCGGCTGCACCAATACAATGTCGCGCGGCGGGAAACCAACTATCCCAACGACCTGATGGCGCACCGCTTTTTTAACTTCTTCGTAGTTGTCAGTGCGTGCCTCAGCCACAACAACAATAGTTTCTTTACGTTTGTCTCCTTCAACGCCGAAGGCGATAACATTACCGGCCCTTACCCCTTCAACGGAGCCAATCGATCGCTCGATATCCTCGGGGAAAATATTACGGCCGGAAATAATAATCACATCCTTGATCCGACCGCAAAGTATCAGCTCCGGGTCGCCTCCGCCAGGCCCTTCAACAAAGTAAGCTAAGTCACCAGTTCGCAACCAACCTTCATGAAAAAGATCTTCATTTAAATCAGGTCGCTTATAGTAACCAGTCATTACTGAAGTTCCCCTGATCTCAAGTTCACCAACTTCGCGCAAACCGCGAATCTGTCCAGTTGACGGATCTGAAATCCGCATTTCAAGACCCGGAATCGGCGTTCCCAGCAGCGGGAAACGTCTTGAGTTCTTGCTGCCCGCGGGTACTGGTTTGGCAATTTTTTCTTCTTCCAAGACATTGCGATCAATCGTATCGGTTGCCATTCCTCTTAAAAGAGGTGGAAAAGTTCCACCCAGCGACAGCTCAGCCATGCCAAAGGCGCAGAAGACAGCCTCGGCCCTGAACCCATGAGGTTTGGATGTTTCAATCAAAGTTTCTACCACGGCAGGATCAACCGGCTCGGCACCGTTTAAGGCAAGTCTTACCCGGGTTAAGTCCAGCATTTCTTCTTTATCGGTCATGCGTTTAAAGGCCCTGGCAGCCAGAACCCATGAAAAATTGGGACCTGACGTAACGGTCCCTTTGTAATCATGCATCCAGCGCATCCAGTCAGCCGGGCGGCCCAGGAAGTCCTGGGGCGCGGCGAGTACCAGGGAGCAGCCAACGGTCATCGGAACAATCAGAAGGCCGACCAAGCCCATGTCGTGGTAAAGTGGCAGCCAGGAAACAAAAATATCTTCAGGAGCTATCTGTGCAGCATCAATCATCCCAAATACATTTGCTTCCAGGATTCGGTTAGGCAGCATAACCCCTTTGGGGCTGGAAGTTGATCCTGAGGTAAACTGCAAAACTGCCAGTCTTTCAGGATCATAATCAATTTCACGATAATCGCCGGCTGTCGGCTTTCCGGTAGCAGGCTCCAACTCGCTCAACAAAATCAGCGGCGGATCTCCCGGTTTTGTTTCGTGGTAAGCAGCCAGGTCCGGATCTAATAGTAATAGATCGATATCACCATGCTTCATCAGACTGCGGGTTTGATTGGTAAACTCTTCCACCGAACTGAAACGCATCGGTATCGGCAGCATACTGACACTGGCGCCACACAACAACACTGCCTGGATTGCCGTAACCAGATTATAGGTGGTTGGTCCAAGCAAGGCGATATGGTTACCGGGCGTAATGCCTCCTGCCTGCAAAATAGCAGCCATTCCTTTGGCGTTATGGTGCAGCTCGCCCCAGGTCATGATCAGTGCTTTACTCTCACTGTTACCGGCAGCTGATCCAACGAAGGTGATTTTGTTATTACCGGCAGCAACTTTTTTAAAGCGTTCGATCAGCGGTTCTATCTGCAAATGATCAGCAGGTGTTTTAATGATCAGCAGTTCATTCTTATGATTAGTTTCATTGGTCATTGTCGTGCTCCTCTGTTCTTCATTAATGAAAGTATATGATTCCAGCTATTTATAAATCCAGTTGGTAAATGCGGTAAGTCTTATAAAGCCTACCACCTGCTTTTTGAGCGTCAATATTCATACGCGTATTAAATTCATGAATGGTGGAGCCTTCTCCGTGTGTAAACCCAAGCCGCCTGGCATTTTGCATCGTATAGTAGTATAGGGCAGCTGAAACACCCCTGCGGCGCCCCTGTGGCGTGACGAATAGAGCAAACATGCGTACACCGGTCATTTTACGTTTATACCATAAATATTTAAAAAACCCGGTGGGGAAAAGCCTGCCATTAAGATGCTTTAAAACCTGATTGTAGTCCGGCAGGGCTACAGCAAAACCGAGACATTCACCATCTTTATTCTCAATAAAGAGAACAAGATCGGGCACCGCCAACTGTCTCAGCTTTTCAATTTCGTCAATCAGCTCTTCATCACTGGGGGGAATCATGTCAGGCCAATCGGGCATTGAGTCTTCGACGACCTTTTTGATGATAGCCCTCTCAACATTAAGGTTTTTCAGATCTATTTTACGGACCGAAAAACCGTATTTATTCTGAGCAAGCGCAACGCCCCTGGTCAGCCGTTCCGGAGGACCACCGCTAAGATCATAGTAATAGGCAAAACGATCAAAGTGCTTTTTAAAACCGTACTCTTCCATAAAACCGCTATAATAACTTGGATTATACGAGTTCAGCAAAACCGGCGGACTGTCAAAGCCATCAATCAGCAGCCCTCGATAATCATCCCCATTGCTTGGTGACTGCGGCCCGGTCACCATTGTAGCTCCCTGCTCCTTCAACCACCCGGTGGCGCTGTTAAAAAGGGCGGCAGCAACTCTGTAATCTTTTATCGATTCAAATAATGTGATGTAACCTAAATGATTTCCCTTGGCTTTATTCAGGCGTAAATCCATCCCGGCACCAATCCGTCCAACTGGTTGCTGATTTTGATAGGCAAGGAAAAAACGTGAAGGGCCCAGCCTCAGGAGAGCGTTTTTCTGAGGATCCAGGGTCGCAAGCATATCACTCAGTAAAGGCGGAATCCAATTAGGGTCATCTTTGTAAAGGCTCCAGGGTAACTCTACAAATAACCTCCTCTCCTCTTTTGTTTGAAGCTCTTTCACTTCCAGATTAGCAGACAATTCTCCACCCCCATGTAAAGAATTAATCAGATCATAACATTTTTCCTGCCCCCATAAATAATTCAACTAAAACTAAGCTCAGAAAAAAAGAAGCGGTCCCGGACACTTAAGCCGGGAACCGCTGATTATCAAAGAATTTTACTGCCGTTTAGTACGGTTTTGCTTTTTTAGCCAGATAATCCAGCAGGAAGGGGTTGAGAACCTTGATGTATGTGCCCTTCATGCCCAACGACCGTGACTCAATTACGCCGGCGCTCTCAAATTTACGCAAGGCGTTAACAATAACAGACCTGGTTATACCAAGCTGATCGGCAATCTTACTGGCTACCAGGAGCCCTTCATTTCCACCAAGTTCTTCGAAGATATGTTCCACTGCTTCCAGCTCTGAATAGGAGAGTGTTGCTACTGCAAGCTGAACCACGGCCTTATTACGGGCATCTTCTTCAAGCTTTTCAGCTCTGGAGCGAAGAATTTCCATACCGACTACGGTTGCCCCGGTTTCAGCCAGGATTAAATCTTCGGCATCAAAAAGCTCATTAAAGCGGGCCAGCAGCAAAGTGCCAATCCTCTCACCACCACCGAGTATTGGCACTATAGTGGTGATTTTGTTGGCAAAGAGGCATCGCTCTTTATCAATGAATACGCAGTCATTTGTCTTCTGACGCAGGTTAACCCTTGATTCGTCTTCACGCAGTAAAAACTCATTATATTTTTCCGGGAAAAAACCATCTTCCAAAACGTTGTTGACCATTAATTCACATTCAAATTCATCAACCAGTGACCAACCCAGGATTACACCTTCTTTATCGGCAATGTATACGTTGGCATGAATGACATTTTTAAGGACCTCGGAAACCTCCTTAAAGTCAACATGGTCGCCACCAGTTTTTTGTAATATCTTGTTAATCCGACGGGTCTTCTCAAGCAAGGGAGAAGAAATCACGTCTTTCACCCACCTTTCTTCGTTCCAGAGTTTATAAAATATATTTGCTTAAATCTTTATCTTTAACCACTTTTTGCAGCCTGGCCTGAACATAATTCCGATCAATAGTTAAAATGCCAACATCTTTGTCGCCCGGTAAATCAAATGATAGCTCTTCAAGAACTTTTTCCATGATTGTGTGCAACCTTCTTGCTCCGATATTTTCCATCTCCTGATTAAGGTAACAGGCTGTCTGGGCGATTTCTATGATTGAGTCTTCGGTAAAAGATAAACTCACTCCTTCCGTCTCCAACAGCGCTTTGTACTGCTTCACCAAAGCATTTTTAGGCTCCGTAAGAATCCTGACAAAATCCTCTTCGGTTAAGCTATCCAGTTCGACCCTGATCGGGAATCGTCCCTGCAGCTCCGGAATCAAATCCGAAGGCTTAGCGGTATGAAAAGCGCCGGCCGCAATAAAAAGGATGTGATCGGTCTTAACTGGACCATATTTGGTCACAACCGTGGAGCCTTCCACGATCGGCAGGATGTCCCGCTGAACCCCTTCTCTTGAAACATCAGGACCAGATCCATGATAATCTTTACCGGCAATTTTGTCAATTTCGTCTAGAAAAATTATTCCTAACTGCTCCGCTCTTGCCAAAGCTTCACTAGTTACGGCATCCATGTCAATTAAACGTTGAGCCTCTTCCTGCTCAAAAATCTTCCTGGCCTCTGAAATCGGCACTTTCCGCTTTTTCTTTTTGGGAGGCACCAGGTTGCCAAGCATGTCCTGCAGGTTGATGCCCATTTCCTCCATCCCCTGGCCAGTAAAAATTTCCATCATCTGCGGACGCCGCTCTTCAATCTCGATTTCAACCTGCTGATCCTCCATCTTACCCTGCAAAAAACGAACTTTAACTTTTTCCTGTTCTTCCCTGGCCAGCTGCATTCTTTCAACAAAAGCAGGGTCCTCCGCATTATCCTCGGGTGCCTGCGCTCCTGCGAAAAGAAAACCTAGTGGATTAGCTGATTTTTTTCTTCTCTGCGGCAGGGGAGAAATTACTTCTATCAGGCGATCTTCGGCATTGATTGCAGCCTTCTCCTGAACTTCAGACATCCTCTCGTTTTGAACGATCCGAATCGAAGTCTCAACCAAGTCACGCACCATTGATTCTACATCCCGGCCAACATAACCGACTTCAGTAAATTTTGTCGCTTCAACTTTGACAAATGGGGCATTGACCAAACGGGCCAAACGGCGGGCAATTTCTGTTTTACCAACCCCGGTGGGACCGATCATAATGATGTTTTTGGGCATAATTTCTTCCTGCAGTTCTTCTGGCAGCTGCCGGCGACGGTAACGGTTACGCAGGGCAACTGCCACACAGCGCTTTGCCTCCAGCTGCCCGACAATAAAACGGTCCAGCTCAGATACAATCTGTTGTGGTGTCAGTTCTTCATTTAACATAGCTGCAATCAACCCTTCTACAATTCTTCAATGATGATCTGATCATTGGTATAGACACAGATTTCCGAAGCAATCTTGAGCGCTGCGCCGGCAATTTTGCCTGGCGAAAAATCAGTGTTGCGCAACAGAGCCCGCGCCGCTGCGAGAGCATACGGCGCCCCAGATCCGACAGCAGCAACTCCGTCGTCTGGTTCAATGACCTCTCCGGTTCCTGATATAATCAATAATGCTTCACTGTTTGCGACAACCAGCATTGCTTCCAAACGCCGTAAAACCCGATCTGTGCGCCAATCCTTGGCCAATTCCACTGCTGCCCTGACCAGATTGCCCTGGTAGCTCTCAAGTTTTGCCTCAAATTTTTCACAAAGAGTCAGTGAATCAGCTGCCGAGCCGGCAAACCCGGTAATGACCTGATCGTTGTATAGCCGCCTAACCTTCCTGGCGCCGTGCTTGATAATCGTGCCATTGCCGAAAGTTACCTGGCCATCTCCGGCAACAGCTACCTGCCCGCCCTTTTTGACTGCCACTATTGTCGTTGCCTGGATCACTTGCAAACCACCTTTAGCTTTTATTTTCGGGGAAATGAGGCTTGGTAAACTTCGCGCAACATCTCCTTAGTCACATGTGTATAAATCTGGGTGGTGGAAATACTGACATGACCCAAAAGTTCCTGGACCACCCTTAAATCAGCACCTCTTTCAAGAAGGTGTGTCGCAAAGGAATGTCGCAGAGAATGCGGAGTAATATCCTCCTTATGTGATACTTGTCTGATATACTTCTGAAAAAGATAGCGCACGCCGCGATCGCTTAATGGCTCTCCGTATTTGTTTAAAAAAATCTCATCTGCCGGTACCTGATTTTTACTTTTTGCCAGTAGCGCAGGCCTGATCAGTTCTAAATACTCGGCCAGTAAAGCGGTAGCCACCCGACCAACAGGAATGATCCTCTCCTTGCGCCCCTTGCCCATCACTTTTATCAGTCTCTCTTCGAGCTGTAACGAAGATCCTTTTAAAGAAACCAGTTCACTGACCCTGAAACCCGAAGCGTAGAGCAACTCAAGCAGGGTCCGATCGCGAAAACCTAAAAGCGTCCTGCTATCCGGAGCAGCAAGTAACAGTTCAACTTCATGATAATATAAGAACCGTGGTAGCGCTTTCCCCAGTTTTGGCCGGGAAACAACTGACCATTTGCCGCCCTCGATCACCTTTTCCCGCTGCAAATAGAACAAAAAAGAACGCGTCGCCGAAAGCTTACGCGCAACTGAACGCCTGGAGTAATTGCCTTCTTTCAACAGGGCTAAAAATTTTCGGAGCGTTAAATGATTAAGATCCTCAATAACCCCCTGATCATTTTCCGCCAGTTCTAAAAACTGCAAGAGATCGTTCCGGTACGCTTGTAAAGTCAGTGGCGATGCATTTCTTTCCAGGTAAAGATGATTCAGAAAACGCTCCAGCCATTCATAACAATCCATCAGGCCCACGAAGCAACACCCTAAACATCCTAACATAAGCAATAAAAGCTTGCAAGTAAGTCGTGCGGTTTTTTAAAAATATTCACCCAATTAGTAAACAGCCTTATCGTTAAATGTTTGCAGAGCTTTTCTTTAAAAACAGCGCCTTCTCGTAGCCACAATCTTTATCGTTACAGCGGGCATAATGGTTTCGAGCTTTCCAATGTTCCGTCATCAGCGAGCCACATTTTGGACAGGGTTCCCGAAGGGGTTTATTCCAAAGAGAATAATTGCAGGTGGGGTAGTTGCTACATCCGTAAAATACACGTCCCTTTTTACTGCGCCGCTCAATTATCATACCGCCATCAACGGGGCATAGCACACCGGTTTCCTTGACAATTTTTTTCGTGAACTTGCAATCCGGATATGATGGGCAGGCTAAAAACCGTCCAAACCTGCCGTGCTTATAGTGCAGGTTCTTGCCACACTGCGGACAGATTTCATCGCTTAATTCGGGAGCTATCTCCACTTTTTCAATCTTTTCTTCGGCATATGACAGGCGATCCTTAAAATACCCATCATAAAAATCGGTGATCACCTGCAGCCATTTCAACTTTCCTGTTTCAATATCGTCAAGCTGCTGCTCAAGGCGGGCTGTAAAATCGATATCGATCACTTCTGGGAAGTAGTTCAGCATCAGATCAACAATGATAAAACCAAGTTCAGTTGGGATGAACGCCTTATTTTCCCTGACCACATAACCACGGCCCTGGATCGTTTCGATGATCGGGCTGTAGGTACTGGGACGGCCAATCCCTTTTTCTTCAAGGGTTTTAATCAGTGACGCTTCACTATAGCGTGGCGGAGGCTGGGTAAAATGCTGCTCCGGGAATAGGTCAGAGAGCTTCAGCAATTGCCCTTCCTTCAGTGGTGGCAAGATTGTTTCACCATTTTCGTCTTCTGCTTTTGTCAGGATTAGAAAACCTGAAAAAAGAAGGCTAGAGCCGGTTGCCTTAAACTGGTAATCACCGGCCACAATGTTAACCCTGATCTGGTCATAGACAGCAGGGTTCATCTGGCTGGCAACGAAACGCTCCCAGATCAAGCGGTAAAGTCGGTTTTGATCGCGTGAAAGATGCTGTTTGATCAAGTCAGGTTCAAGATTTACTACTGTTGGCCGGATCGCTTCATGCGCTTCCTGGGCTCCTTGGCGTGACTTGTACTGGGGAGGTTTTTCCGGCAGATATTCTTTCCCAAATTTAGATTTGATCAGGCTGCGCGCCTCATCCTGAGCCTGGGCTGAGACTCTGGTCGCATCAGTCCGGATATAGGTGATCAGGCCCGATGTCTCTTTTTCACCAACATTAATACCTTCGTAGAGCTGCTGGGCAATACTCATTGTTTTGCGACTAGTATAGCCCAAACGATTTGAGGCTTCCTGTTGCAGGCTGCTGGTGGTAAAAGGAGCAGCGGGACGTCTTTTGCGATTACTGCGGGTGATCTGGCTGACGGTGAAAACCTCATCCTTAACCGCTGCGACCACAGATTCGGCGTCTGCTTTTTGCTTCAGCTCAATTTTTTTCTTTTTATAACGATCAAGGGCCGCTTTAAAGTTTCCTTTTGATTCCGGTTCTTCAAGCAAGGCATCAATGGTCCAGTATTCTTCCGCTTTAAAATTATTAATCTCTGCTTCGCGTTCACAGATTAAACGCACGGCAACTGAC
This sequence comes from Bacillota bacterium, assembly GCA_016874655.1. Taxonomy (GTDB): domain Bacteria; phylum Bacillota; class Dethiobacteria; order DTU022; family DTU022; genus UBA993. Next base: position 13,457 of record VGTO01000024.1, read on the forward strand.
TGGACCCGGCCGGCGCTTAAACCACTGCGCACCTTACTCCAGAGCAACGGAGATATTTTGTAGCCGACCAACCGATCAAGGATCCGGCGGGCTTGCTGAGCATCAAACATATTCTGATTAATCAGCCTCGGTGCAGAAAATGCTTCTTTAACTGCTGCTTTTGTTATTTCATGAAACTCTACCCGACAGGGCTTTTCCAGGTCAAGATTTAAAGCCTTGCCGATGTGGCGGCAGATCGCTTCCCCTTCCCGATCAGGGTCGGCTGCCAGAAAAACCTGATCGGCTTTCTTTCCGGCAGCTTTAAGTTCCTTCATCAATTTGCCTTTACCACGTATTGTTATATAGTTCGGTTCAAATCCATGTTCGATATCAACACCCAGTTTGCTGCGTGGTAGATCAATCAGGTGACCATTGGAGGCCAGCACTTTATAGTTTCTGTTTAAAAATTTACTGATTGTCCGTGCTTTAGTTGGTGATTCAACGATTACTAGATTCAATAGATAAACCTCCTAGCCGGTCGGAAAAGATCCCGGAAGGTATTCTACCACACTTGTCAAATGCGGCAAAAATATTTGCCCGGAGTTTGGCGGATCAGTTTCTTCAGTTCCAGAGAAAGCAGCAGCGAGCTGGTAGAAGCTGCACTGAAGGCCCCGGACCGGATCAAATCATCAATCTGAATTGGATAGTAGGGGATTAGTCGTAATAACATATTTTCATCATCCGACAGCTCCGGTGCCGGTAATGGCAGCGAAAGTTGCTCTTCCAAGCTCTCTGCCAGATTGAGTTCTGCTAAAATATCAGCAGCAGATTCAACCAGCCGGGCTCCCTCTTTGATTAACCGGTGGCAGCCGCGACTGTAGGGAGAGCCGATATTACCGGGTACAGCAAAAACTTCCCTGTTCTGCTCCAAGGCAAAGTTGGCAGTAATCAGCGACCCGCTTTTAGCTGTTGCCTCGACGACTACAGTCCCAAGGGTCAGACCACTGATAATCCTGTTACGCTGAGGAAAATTGGCAGCCAACGGTTGAGTGCCCAGAGGAAATTCACTGAAGATCACCCCTGCTAAAACAATCTCCTCCATCAGTTTTCTATTTTGTGGAGGATAGCAAAAATCCAGGCCACAGCCGAGCACCGCTGCCGTTTTGCCTCCGCCTTCAAGGGCACCGCGATGGGCAGCAGTATCGACCCCAAGAGCCATGCCGCTGACAACGGCAATTCCCGCTGATGCCAGCTCTTTACTCAGTCTCCCAGCCACTTCCTGCCCGTAAAAGGTGGACCGCCGGCTGCCAACAATGGCCACAGCCGAACCGGATAGGCCTTCGAGACAGCCACGATAGTAGAGAATTGGCGGGGGATGGGGTATTTGCCGCAGAAGCCAGGGGTAATCTACAGCTTCAATAGACAGGGTCTTTATGTTGTATTGTTCAAGCCTTGACCATTCAAACTCCGGATCAAGGGCCTCTTTATCCTCTGCCAGCTGCTCCCCGACTTCCGTTTTTAATGAAAGGATCTGGGCGTATTCTTGACCCGAATTCTGCCAGACTTGCGCAGCTGAACCGTAGTGAGCCATAAGAGCAGTGATTCGCCTGGCTCCAAGGCTAGGCAGGCGATTTAGGGCGTTCAGGTAGAGCTGTTCATGACGAATGGTGGTCTCTTCCATCTATAGATGCCCTTCCGTAACTGCCGGCCAGGGTACTCTCAGTAACCCGCTTAATAGGTTAACGGCATTTTCAAGATCAGCGCTGTCCACCATTTCGGAGGGTGTATGCACATAGCGGCAGGGTATGGAAAGAGCCCCCGAGGGCACCCCAGCTCTCGAAAGATGGATAGCTCCGGCATCAGTACCGCCTCTTTCCAGAACTTCCAGCTGATAGTCAATATTAAGGTTCTTTGCCTGATCAACCATAAAGCGCCTGATTAACGGATGAGTGATCACCGAACTGTCTTTCACTTTGATGGCCGGTCCCAAACCTAAGCTGACGGCCATATTGTCAGCTTTAGGAGTATCGCCAACCCGGGTCACATCAACAGCCAAACCGTAGTCCGGTTCATAACCGAAAGCAGCTGTTTTTGCTCCCCGCAAGCCCAGCTCTTCCTGGACAGAGAACACGAAGCAAACTTCCTGGGGCAGAGGTCTTTTTAAGCCACTAATTGTTTCGACTAACACGGCACAGCCGGCCCGGTTATCCATCGCCTTCGCCAAAAAGCGACTTCCGGGGACTGAGACAAATGGTTGATCGAAACAGGCCAGATCACCGATAGCGACTACTTTTTCAGCTTCGGACCTACTTTTCTGGCCGATGTCCAGATATAGTTTTGGCCAGGTAAGTTCTTTTAGATCATTGATCTTTTCATGGTAAACCAGTCCGATTAAACCGCTTTTAAACCTGAGGCGCTGACCGGTGAGAATAGATGGTGACAAGCCACCCAGTGGAGCCAAGCGGAGGAAACCATTTTCGTCTATATTTGTTACTATAATACCAATTTCATCCATGTGTGCCGATATTAAAATTTTTGGCGCATTACCCCTGAATAGCACAAAGAGATTACCCAGCTGATCGGTAAAAGTTGAGTCTGCCCGCTTGCCCACCAGCTCAAGAATCTTCTCCCTGACAGTTTCTTCTTCACCGGAAGGCCCGTACAGTTCAGTTAAGGTCTTTAATATTTTTTCCATCGTAATGTACCTCGCTTATTGCTGAGTGTCCAGCCAGCTTCTGACCAGATCAATAGTTGACTTTAAATCGCTTTCATAGAGAACACTGTGGGGAGAATGAATATAACGACAGGGCACTGAGAGGACCGCCGTTTTTACACCACTGCGCGAATAGGCTATAGCGCCACCGTCAGTGCCGGCCCCTGTAAAGCGACGGTATTGATAAATGATCCCCGCTTTTTCGGCTGCCACGGTCAGCTCGTTTCGCATTTGACGGTCAACCATAACCGTGCTGTCCATCAGACTGATGGCCGGGCCCTGACCAAGGATGGTAGAAGATAACTCCTGTTCTGTTTCGGGAGTATCAGCTGCTGCCGTTGATTCCACTACCAGAGCCCGATCGGGCTCCATGGTATAAGCAGCAATCTGGGCTCCCCTGGTTCCCACTTCTTCCTGGACGGTAAAGGCTGCGTCAAAACTGAGACTGTTTTTCTCAAGCAGCAGGCTGAGCAAAACCAGGCAGCCGGCCCGATTGTCAAAGGCCTTGCCCCGAAAGGCGTTTTTACTGATCGCCGCGCATTTGACATCAAAAGTAGCATATTCGCCAACTTTAAGATAACCTGCGGCTTCTTCATGATTTTTAAAACCGCAGTCGATGTAAAGTGAATCTTCGCGGAAAGGTTTATCCTGTTCACCTTTTTTCTGCAAGTGGATCGGTTTGCTGCCGATTACACCGGGTAACGCATGAATACCAACTCGTAGCCTCTTAGCCACCAGAATGCGACTGTCAATACCACCGACAGCCCTGAAACGCAGTAGCCCGTTTTTCTCAAAATCCATGATCATCAGTCCGACTTCATCCATGTGGGCAGAAAGCATTAATTTCTTTCCTTTTTTACGCCCTTTGCGCACCAGGAGATTACCGATTGAATCAACCCTGACTTCAAACCGCCCTTCTTCCAAACGATCTGCCAGATAGCTGCTCACTTCAGCTTCAGCACCGGAGACACCTCTTAAATTTGAAAGTTCCGCCAGGGTTTCTTTGATCTTCATCTAGGACCTCTTACCATGGGTGTAATTGACAGACCGGGCATAAAAGCTCAGGATTTTGCCGCAAACAGCAAGATCGTCAATATTAATCAGCTCTACGGTCGAATGCATATAGCGCAGTGGGATTGACAGTAAACCAGTGGGGATGCCCTCACGCGTTACCTGAAAAGCCCAGGCATCAGTGCCGCTGCGACCCGGAATCGGCTCGATCTGGCAGGGCAGATAATTATCAGCAGCAGCATTTTTTAGTTTGGAAAAAAGATCAACATCGAAGTTGGGGCCCGTGGCTAATGCCGGCCCGGCGCCCAGTTTATAGCTAAAATTATTTTCCAATCCGGGACCATCACCGTGAGTGACATCAACAGCAACGGCCAAATCAGGGTTTAAACCAAAAGCAGCAGTGGTTGCGCCTCTCAAGCCTACCTCTTCCTGCAGCGATGCTATAAAGAAGATATTTGCTTCATGTTTGCGATCTGCCAGTTCAGCAGCACAAAAAATCAGGGCAGCGACACCAGCCCGGTTATCAAGCGCTTTTCCGCTGATATATTTACGGTTACTGAGTAAAAGAGGGTTTTGCTCAAAAGAGATTATATCGCCAACCGAGACGATATTGTTAAGATCTTCGTAACTGAGTCCGACGTCAATAAAAAGCTTATCAATTGGGACTGTCTTTTTACGTTCCTGATCGGTAAGCAGATGGGGAGGTTTTGCTCCGATCACACCTTTTAAAATCTTGCGCCCATGAATCAGCACTGCCTGGCCCGGTAGAGTGCGGGCATCAAGGCCACCGATGGCTGTGAAGCGCAGAAAACCACCACCCTCAACCTTGGTGACCATTGCTCCGATCTCGTCAATGTGAGCCACCAGGGCCAGGCTGACTATTCTGCCTTTCTTGGCAGTCCCTGCTTTAAGTGCCAACAGGTTACCGAAGCGATCCCGTTTTACAGTACATCCATAGCTTTGAAAGTAACCTGCCGCGATCTCTACGGCCTGATCTTCAAATCCGGCTACTCCTGTTGCCGATGACAGCCTGGTAAGAACGGATACAAGTTCTGATTCATTCAATCTGATCGGCCTTTCCCCGGGTATTTATTTTATGAAGGCATGATTAATCCTTCACCTTTGAGCTGTTCAAGCACTTTACGAGCTTCAGTAAATTCTGGAAGTTTACGGAATAAAAGCCCGTATTCCAAACTATCTACCAGCGCGATCCAGCTTGCTTCAATGACGTTGGGTGAAACACCTACAGTGCCCCAGCTCATCTCATCATCGCGTGATTCGATCAACACGCGGACCTGGGCTCCAGTGCCATCAACTCCGTCAATCACGCGCACCCGGAAATCAGTGAGGCGTATCCTTTTAAGTGCCGGATAGATACCTTCCAGCGCTTTTCGAAGAGCATTGTCAAGTGCGTTAACCGGACCATTGCCCTCTGCAGCGGTGTGGACCTGCACATCTCCAACCCGCACTTTGATCGTTGCCTCGGAGTAGAGCTGCCCGCTTTCCCGCTTTTCGATGATCAGGCGGAAACCTTCCAGCTTAAAAAGAGGTTGATAGGCTTGCATCATCTTCAGCACCAGAAGTTCGAAAGACCCTTCCGCTCCTTCAAACTGGTAACCATAATGTTCCATCTCTTTGATACGCTGCAGAACTGAAGCGGTTTCAGGCCGCTCTTTGTCAAGATTAATGCCGTTGAGGGTCGTTTTCATGGTGATACTGCTGCGTCCGGCCAGCTCCGAAACTAGAATTCGCCTCCGGTTCCCAACCACTTCGGGAATGGCATGTTCGTAAGTAGCCGGTTGTTTACTGACAGCATCGATATGAATGCCGCCTTTGTGGGCAAATGCGTTATAGCCAACGTACGGCTGATGTTCCGCCGGAGCAATGTTAACCAGCTCAGCAACAAAACGCGATAACTTTGTCAAGCTTTTGAGCTGCTCCTCCGTTACCAGCTTTATACCCATCTTTAACTGCAGATTTGGAATAATGGTGCAGAGATTGGCATTGCCGCAACGTTCTCCGTAACCGTTGATGGTTCCGTGAACCTGCACCGCACCCTCACAGACAGCAATCAGTGAATTTGCCGTGGCCATCCCGGCATCATCGTGAACATGAATACCAAGCGGGATCTTTACCTTCTCTTTAACGGCAGTCATGATCGTTTTCAGTTCCCAGGGCATCAAACCGCCGTTAGTGTCACAGAGGACCACCAGATCAGCTCCCGCAGCGGCAGCCGCTTCAAGGGTAGCAAGAGCGTATTGCGAGTTAGCTTTGTAACCGTCGAAAAAATGCTCGGCATCAAAAAAAACCTGGCGGTCCTGTTCCTTTAGGAACCTGACCGTGTCGCTAATCATAGCCAGATTTTCTGCCAGAGTTGTTTTAAGAGCATCGGTAACATGAAAGTCCCAACTCTTGCCAAATATTGTGACTGTTCCAGTGTTCGCTTCAAGCAAGGCAAGGATATTCGAATCCGTTTCAACTTTTTCCCCCGGCCTGCGGGTACTGCTAAAAGCACAGAGCCTGGCATTTTTTAACGGAATCTTCGCTGCCCGCCGGAAAAATTCAATATCCTTTGGGTTAGATCCCGGCCAGCCGCCTTCAATGAAATTAACCCCAAACTGGTCTAATTTTTCAGCTATCTTTATTTTATCCGCCACTGAGAGAGAAACACCTTCACGCTGCGAACCGTCCCTTAATGTTGTATCGTAGATGTCAACTTTCTGCATCATCGTTCCTCCAGTAATCATCACCGTATAAAATTAAAAGGTATTATACTATACCAGTTCAGCTAATGTCTATCAAAGCCGGAATCTATTTTAAAAGCCGCTGTCATAATCAACCAGCCGGTAACAATCAGGCGGCAGCTCCCGCAGGAAAATTGAAGGGCCTTCCGATACGGCACCATAGTTGCGGTAATCTTCACGGTAAGTTGACAGCATCAGGTAACGACGGGCCCTGGTAGCGGCAACGTAGAAAAGACGCCTCTCCTCAGCTAAATTACTGTCATCAAACCTCTGGGATGGGAAATGCCCCTGGTTCATACCAATAATAAATACTGCTTCCCACTCTTTACCTTTTGCGCTGTGAATGGTTGAAAGGGTCAGCTGTCCTGCGGTAAATGCGCTTTCAGAATCGGAAAAAACCGATTCTTCCAAAATCAGTGACTCAAGAAACTGGGCAAGAGATTCAAACCGCTCGGCATAAATAGCCAGTCTCTCAAGACCACCCAATCGTTCTGTGTACTGATCTGGATATTTCTGTTTTAGAATAACATCATAATTGTGATCCATGACTGTCGTAATCAGCTGGGGAACATCTTCCGGCCCCAGGTTAACAAGCTGTTTCAGGGTACTGAGCAGTGATTCCCACCCGGCTTTACCCCTTGAGGGCTGAAAGTCACCGTTCAAAGCTGCTGCCAGCGGATCAGGCTGCTCTTTTAGTTTAGCCCAGAGCTTATCAAATGAGGTCGGCCCCAAACCCTGCTGCATGGTAGATATACGCCGCCAGGAGTTTTCGTCCCGGGAGTTGTAGATCACCTTCAGGTAAGCCAACAAATCCTTGATCTGTGATTTTTGAAAGAATTTCACTCCACCAAATGTCTGGTAACTAATGCCCTTGCGGGCCAGCGAAAATTCAATTTCGGGGGTTAAATAGGAGCTACGGTATAAAACGGCAATCTCTTCCGGAGGGATGGAATAAGTATGTTCCAGCTCCCAGATATTTTGCAGCACAAAAGCGGCTTCCTGCCTGGCGTCACAAACCCTGGCAATTACCGGTTTATCACCGGCGGGATTTTCAGAGTACAGTTTCTTCGGCAGCTGTTCCTGATTATGGCGGATCGAACAGTTAGCCAGTTCAACAATCTCCGGAGTGCTGCGATAGTTCTTTTCCATTCTCACCAAACGGCAATCTTCATACTTCTCAGGAAATGAAAGGATGTTACCGATCTGGGCGTAACGAAAAGCATAAATTGACTGAGCATCGTCGCCAACCACACAGATCGATGAGGTTCCGGAGAAGAGGTCGATAATCCGGGCCTGGATCAGGTTGGTATCCTGAAATTCGTCAACCAAAAGATGTTTTACCCGCAGGCAATAATGATCACTGACCTGCGGAAAGTGTTCAAAGAGATCCAACCAGCATAACAGCAGATCATCAAAATCAAAAGCGTTTGTTTCTAGTTTTTTTTGTTCGTAGAGTTCCGCAATTTTTGCAATAACCTCAAGATACTCCAGTCGGTAGGGATAGAATTCTTCCATTACTTCCCTGATTGAGAGACCCGAGTTACGGGCCTGGCTGATCATCCTGCCGAGCAAGTTGCGTTGCATAATCAACTTCCGGTCTTCGTCACTTACCTCTTGGTTACTGAGCATTTGCTTTAAGATAATCCGGCTGTCATCTTCATCAAGGATTGTAAAATTGGCTGTTCTGCCGGCCAGAGCGGCATTGGCCCTCAATATTCTTGCCCCGATGCTGTGGAAAGTCCCGGCCCACAGACGGTTCGGTAAAAAACCGATCAGTGTCTCCAGGCGTTCCTTCATCTCACCGGCAGCCTTGTTGGTAAAGGTGAGCAGCATCAACTCTTCAGGATGGATTCCGCACCGAATCAGGTGGGCAGCCCGGTAAACCAGAGCCCGGGTTTTTCCTGATCCGGGTCCGGCTAGACCCAGTAGCGCCTTGTGATTAGCTGTGGCAAAATCGAACTGGGCAGAATTGAGTTCATCCTTAAGTAGGCTAATCCACTTTGGGTCAGGGTTTTGCAAGCTGCCTAAGAATGATTCAGGTTCTTTCAAGGAAGAAGTCCTTTCTAAATAAATCGGCATTTTAACAATCAGGCGAATCATAACATATCGGACTAGATACTGCCAGTGCGTGCTCCATGCTATGTGTTTGCTCAGTACAAATCTTGATAACGATTTTATAACTATTTAGGTTAAATGTGAAAAATTAGTAATCGAAAAATCAGAGAAACAGTCCATTACCGGAAAACTTTTTTAATCCCGGCAGAAACAATCACTTGCTGAACAATCCGCGAAAAATTATGTTCGCAGTAATCCAGACGATCATACTACTTTTTTTGGTCGGAGTAATAATCATTATGTTAGGCTATGTAGCGACCCTAACACACGAAAAAGTCGGGAGGAAAATAAAACCTCCCGACCGCAAAAATTCAGATTTAAGCTATTTTATTGCTTTGCGAACTCTTCTTTGCCAACGCCGCAGACAGGGCAAACCCAGTCGTCGGGAAGATCTTCAAAGGCAGTACCCGGGGCAACCCCGCCATCACTGTCTCCTTCGGCTGGATCATAAATATAACCACAGATTTGGCACTCCCATTTATCCATTCTCAGCTCCTCCTTTCAGGGTTTAAAGTGAATCACTACTCGATTATGGTTTAAAAACCTTTTGCTATTACAATAGATTATAACACAGGATCCCTCTGCGGGGGAATATTGAGATACCCGATTAATGATGATCAAAAGCAGTCAGCTAAACTGATAAAACCGGCAGGTAAATAGAAATAACTGCTGAATACAAGATAACAGACTTAGCAACGATCACTGTTCTAAACGCTGCACTATAAGGAGGCCGCCTGATGCTGGCAAAAGTCTATTCCTGCGCTATTTTTGGGATTAAAGGTATCCCCCTGGAGATTGAAGTTGATATTGCTGACGGCTTGCCGGCTTTTGATCTAATTGGTTTGCCGGACGCATCAGTGCGTGAAGCAAAAGAGCGGGTCAGGGCGGCTGTGCGTAACAGCGGCTATGTTTTTCCCTATTCCCGGATCACAGTAAACCTGGCTCCGGCCGATCTGAAAAAAGAAGGATCAGCCTTTGATTTAGCGATCGCCATCGGCTTGCTGGTGGCTACCAACCAGATTCCCAAATCTGAAAGTCTTGATAATGCCGTCTTTGTTGGTGAACTATCGCTGGACGGTAATCTTCGAGCAGTTAACGGTACGCTGGCCATGGCACTGTCATTAGAGGAAGAGGATCAGTACCGCCATAAGAGCCTTTTCCTGCCTGCGGCAAACAGCGCCGAAGCGTCACTGGTAAAAGAGATCGAAATAAAAGCGGTAACTGCCCTAGATCAAGTTGTTAAGCATCTGTGTGGAACAAATGAAATTCCTTCAGTTAAGCGGACAAATCTTGAGACAAAGATTACCGAAAGCACAGAAGCTGATTTTTATGAAGTTCGAGGCCAGGAAACGGCAAAGCGTGCTTTAGAAATCGCAGCAGCCGGAACGCATAACCTTTTGCTTTACGGTCCGCCAGGCAGCGGTAAAACGATGCTGGCCAGAAGACTGCCTTCGATTTTACCTGCGCCAACTGTGGAAGAAATTCTTGATATAACACGCATACATAGCGTTGCCGGTCAATTAGATAAAAACAAACCTCTTTTCGCCCAGCGACCTTTTCGCAGTCCCCATCACAGCGCCTCTACAGCGGGGATCATCGGCGGTGGTAAAAACCCACGCCCCGGTGAAGTGAGTCTGGCCCATCAGGGAGTTCTCTTTTTCGACGAACTGCCTGAATATAACCGCGAGGTTCTTGAAGCACTGCGCCAACCGTTGGAAGACCGGGTCGTGACCGTTACCAGGGTGGCGGGTACCGTTACTTACCCGGCTAATTTTATGTTTGTCGGCTCGATGAATCCCTGCCCCTGTGGTAACTACGGCAACCCACTGCAGGAATGCCGCTGCAGCCCTACCCAGATTTTCCGCTACCGGCAAAAACTTTCCGGTCCTCTGATTGACAGGATTGATATCCAGGTTGAAGTACCGGCAATCAAACTTGAAGAACTGCAGCAGAAAGAAAGCGGGGAATCTTCGGCTGCGATACGCAGTCGGGTGGAAAAAGCACGGGCCATTCAACGTGAACGCTATAAGAAAATTCGGATTACTGCCAATGCCCAGCTTCGTTCCAGATACTTCGAGAATTATTGTCCCTTAAGCCTCGAGGCCCGCGGGCTGCTGAACCAGTCTTTTCAAAGCTTGAAGCTTTCGATGCGAGCCCACGACCGGATTATCAAAGTGGCTCGCACAATAGCCGATCTGGCTGACTCAGAAAGGGTTGAAACTGCCCATATCGCCGAAGCGGTCCAGTACAGAAGCCTTGATCGGCAGCTTTAATAGAAAAGATCTGTTATTTATTCATAACCGATAAGGGCCAGGCCTCTTTCAAGAGCTTCGGCTGCCGTTTCAGCAGATAACGGTGTAAGGCTTAAGTAGGCAGGTGGTTTAAGCTGCCAGCTGTTGATCGCAATTACCGGCTTCCCCATTTTCAGGGCCAGGGCAATTTCTGACAGCGTTCCATACTCACCGCCAACGGCAATCATTAAATCTGCCGTGCGGGCAATTACCGCATTGCGGGCTTCCCCTAAGCCGGTCGCCACGGCATAAGACAAGAAGCGGTTACCCTGAACATTTTTATCTCCGGGTAAAATACCGATTGAGCATCCCCCCGCTTCTGCTGTCCCCTTAGACGCAGCCTCCATCACACCACCACCCCCACCACATATTAATATTGCCTGGTGGCGGGCAATCTCGGTTCCGACTTCATAAGCCACTTGATAGTCTACTTCACTGCACTGAGCGCCACCGACAACGGCAATGTAGATCATTTCCGCTTAAGCCCTCCTAACCGTTAAGTATACCTTTGATGTGCTTAATATTTTTTACCTGCTGCGTTTCCCGGTCAACCATCACCGCTACCAGATCGATCCGGCAGGGCGTAGCAGACAGATGATAGGCCTGCAGGTAACTGAGCGCTAAACGTTTAAGGCGCCGGGCCTTCTCAGCAGTTATCGATTCCTCCGGACTGCCGTAAGCCAGGCTGGTGCGGGTTCTGACCTCGATCAGCACAGTTACCCGCTGATCGCGGGCGATAATATCAATTTCGCCAATGGGGCAGCGATAGTTATTTGTGATGATTATGTAACCCTGCTGCTGCAAGTACTGAGCAGCCGCTTCTTCACCGATTTTGCCGACTAACTGGCGTTTTAAGGTCACCTACTCCAGCCCCGTATTTCTAATATTCTTCTTTTAACTTAAAACTCTTCCGATGTTCGGGCGTCAGACCAAACTTAATTATTGCCTGCCGGTGCTCTGCAGTACCATAGCCCTTGTTACGGTTAAAAGCATAACCAGGATATATTTCATGAAACCTCAGCATCATTCTGTCTCTGGCAACTTTTGCCAATACCGAGGCAGCGGCTATGGTTAGTGAGCGGGCATCGCCGCCAATAATTGCTTTTTGGCCACAGCTGCAGCCCGGCAGGGGAAAGCCGTCCACCAAGATATAATCTGGTTCGAGGTTCATTTTGTCCAAGGCTCTGTGCATTGCCAGAAGCGAGGCTTTATGAATATTAATCTGATCGATTTCGACGCTTGATGCACTTCCGATACCGTAGGCTTCTGATCTGAAAATAATTTCTTCAAAAAGATTCTCGCGCCTCTTAGCCGAAAGCTGCTTTGAATCATTTAAATATTTGATCACCGTTCCGGGATAAAAAACAACAGCTGCCGCTACTACCGGTCCGGCAAGCGGACCGCGGCCCGCTTCATCCACCCCGGCTATCTTCGATAACCCCCGATCCCAAAGCAGTCTTTCTTCAACAAGCATTATGTCCAGGCGTTTTAACTCAGCTTCCCCGGTTTTCCTGCGCCGGTTAAAACGTTTTAACAGCACTTGCACACCCTGCCGAGAATCGCCTGCCAGAGCATCAATCTCGTCAGCGGTGAGTTCAGTTTTCTGCTCCAGGTATGCTGCTATCTCACTGATCTTCAAAGTGTCAGATTTCAGCCCTTAGATCTCCTTTACAACTTTTTTATTCGGCTGGTGGCACTTCAAATGTAACCCGGCCAAGCTGGCCGGCCTGAAAGTCACGCAGCAGGAGTGAGGCCGTCCGGTTCTCATCGATTTTTCCCTCAGCCTGCAAACAGCCCTGGGTGTGGGCAATCTGCTCGAACATCGCTTCTGCTGAGGCGATAGTTGTCAGCTGGTAGCGACTGGTTAGAAATCCTGCGACTTTATTATCAAGATAATAATCAATAAACTTGAGGGCGATCGCCTGCAGATCTATTCGGCTTGGTGGAATAGCCCCGACAATGGCCAGCGATGATGAACTGCTCTCATTTATTCTTGGCCAGAGCACCCCTGGTGTATCAAGCAACTCCAGGCCGGGATTAATCCTAATCCATTGTTTACCCTTGGTAACTCCAGGTTGGTTGCCTGTCTTAGTAACTGCTTTAGAGACAAAAAAATTGATCATCGTTGATTTACCAACATTTGGTATACCAACAATGATCATGCGCAAAGGTCTCTTAATGCGTGTCGGACTCAGGTTGTGTTCCTGTTTTTTAAGGTAACTGAGCAGCTGGCTCAGGTAGTTTTTCTGGTGCACACTGAAAGGCATAGCCGCAATTCCCTTTGCCTTATAATAACTCAGCCAGCGTTTTGTAATCTGTTGATCGGCCCTGTCTGCCTTGTGTAATAGCACGATGCGATGCTTATCCTCAAGCAAGCTGTTAAATACCGGATTATGGCTGCTAATCGGAATCCGGGCATCGAGGAGCTCAATCGCCAGGTCCACAACTTTAAGATCCTGGCGCAGATGGTTCATCGCCCTGGCCATGTTACCAGGGTACCACTGGCCCTCTTTCAAGGTCTAATCCACCTCGCTGTTGATAACCCGTGCATCCCAAAGCGGCCAAAAAATGAAAAAGGCACGCCCTTTCAGATCCTCGAGGGATACAAAGCCGACCCGCGAATCCCGGCTGTCCATACTGTTCTGACGGTAATCGCCCATCAGGAACAGATAAGCAGGCGGCACTTCAACGGGGCCGAAATCATTCATTTCGATATTTGCCGGCAGGTATGGTTCTGTGTAGAGCTGATCGTTAATGTATAGACGGCTGTTCCTGATTTCAACCCGGGTGCCGGGCACCCCAATTACCCGCTTGATAAAATCACGTCCGGGCTCAAATTCAAAGACAACTATATCCCCGATTTGAGGTTCTTCAAATCGGAAAATAAGCTTGTTGACCATCAGACGTTCCGACTCATGAAGAGTTGGGTACATTGAACGTCCTTCAACCACAAACACTTCAAACAAGAATAGACGGATCAGCAGGGCCAGGACTATCGCAATCAGGATTGACCTAAACCAATCCCACAGTTCTCGATATTTGCTCAATTTAAATTCATCTCCGTTTAATAACGGCGCTCTTTAATCCGGGCTGCTTTACCGGTCCGCTCTCTTAGGTAATAAAGTTTTGCCCGCCGAACCCGGCCGCGTTTGACTACTTCAATCTTACTGATTGATGGAGAATGAACAGGAAATGTCCGTTCAACACCGATCCCGAAAGTTACCCTACGGACAGTAAAGGTTTCCCTTGCACCACTGCCCTGGCGACCGATGACTACTCCTTCATAAACCTGAACTCTTTCACGGGCCCCTTCAACAACCTTAACGTGAACTTTAACTGTGTCACCCGGGCCAAAATGCGGCAAACCTTCTTTTAGAATCCGCTTTTCCACTTCTTTTATTAAATCCATCTGCTTCTACCTCCCTCAATCACTGCGTAATTATAACACATTCAATTATCTGCCGGTTTAGTCGCTTTGTTTTTTTAGCGATTCCAGGAACTTCCACTCTGCCGATTCCAGGTTTGCTTTTTGTAACAGATCAGGTCGTCGTTCAAGGGTCCTGATTAAAGACTGCTTCCGACGCCAGGCTTTTATTTCTCCATGATTTCCCGATCTTAAAACCGGTGGAACAGCCATGTCCATGTACAGAGGAGGACGGGTATAGTGAGGATGTTCCAGGAGCGATTCGGTAAAAGATTCATTATCCGAAGCCTCTTCCGCTAAAACACCGGGCAGCAGACGAACCACTGCATCAACCATAACTGCTGCAGCAAGCTCCCCTCCGGTCAGGATAAAATCACCAATCGATATTTCATCATCGACCAGGGCCAGGCGAACCCTTTCATCAATGCCCTCATATCGTCCGCAAATCAGGATCAGGTGTTCCATAGCAGACAGCTTTTTAGCCAGCTGCTGATCAAATATCTGCCCCTGTGGGGTCATTAGGATCACATGCTGTGAAGTAGCACCCGATTTTTCTTTCAAACTCGCAACGGCCGAGAATAGAGGTTCGGGCTTTAAGATCATCCCACAGCCACCGCCGTAGGGAGTATCATCTACCTGGCGGTGTCGGTCAACTGTATAATCCCGCAAATCCACCAAATTGATCTCTACCAGTTTCTGCTCCACGGCTCTTTTAATCATGCTTTCCTTAAAAGGGCCATCGAGAATACCGGGAAATATTGTTATTAAATCGATAACCATCGCCCAGTTACTCCTTTAGAGGTCAAGTAGGCCTTCTGGTAGTTCGGCAATAATTATTCCTGCCTCCCGATCAACCTTCCTGATAAAATGCTTAACGGCAGGAATCATAATTTGCTTTGCCGCATCGCCCTCTTTTTCAACGATTAGTAGATCATGACCCCCTGTTATATGGAGATCAACCACCTTGCCGATTAACTGACCCCCTGGATCAGAAACCTTGAGCCCAACTAACTGGTCATGATAGTAGCTACCCTCCGGCAGCGCTACCCTTTGTTCCCGGGGAATGATCAAAAGACTTTCCCTCAAGGTTAAAGCCTGCTCACGGGTGTCGATACCCTTAAACTTAACCAGCCAGAAACGTCCGTAGACTGATGCTCTTTCAATCAGCATCAGCTTCTGCCCCAGACTGTTCTTTAAAACCACTCGATCCAGATCAGTGATCCGTTCCGGGAAATCGGTATACGGAAAGACTTTAACCAGTCCAACGACACCGTGTGGTGATAAAACCATGCCAATTACGGCGACGCTTTCTTCACTGAACAATTTCAATTACAACCCGTTTATTCTCAGTTACCGCCGCAGCGCTGACCACGGTCCTGATCGCTTTCGCGATTCTACCCTGCTTGCCGATGACCTTGCCCATGTCTTCAGAAGCAACTTTAAGCTCCAGGACAATCATCCTTTCACTGTCAGCCTGACTAACGCTTACCTGCTCGGGATAGTCAA
>VGTO01000025.1 GCA_016874655.1 Bacillota bacterium
GAGGCAGCAGGTCTCCGGCCAGGCCGTGGATGTAAGTTCCCGCCATGGCCGCTTTTTCCGGGCATATTCCCTGGGCAATAAAGGATGTGATCAAACCGGTCAGCAGGTCTCCTGAACCGGCAGTAGCCAAAGTTACACTGCCGGTAGGGTTGATTGCCGCATAGCCATCGGGTGTGGATATTACTGAGTTTGCGCCTTTGAGAACAATATTGCAGTTCCAGAAATTGGCGTTTTTCAGAGCTATAGCCAGCCTGCTGCTCTGAACCTCTTTAGCTGAGACCCCGGCCAAGCGAGCCATTTCGCCTGGGTGTGGAGTAACAACCGGGATAAACCTTGCGGAACGTAGTATATTCATATTCTGACCAAGCGCAGTGAGAGCTCCGGCATCAAGCACCAGTGGCACAGGGCTAAGCTGAACCAGCCTGTTGATCAGCTCGGCTGTTTCCGCACCAGTATCAAGGCCCGGGCCAATGGCCAGGGCATCACATTCTTTTGTTCTGGCGAGAACCAGATCAGCAGCATCGGGGCTGATAATCCCCGGGGAGCTCTCCGGCAGTGGAACAATAATTACTTCAAGCAACTTCGATTCAAGCACCGGGCAGACTGACTCGGGGGCTGCGAGGTAAACCAGGCCCGAGCCACCTCTTAAGGCCGACTCAGCTGTAAGCACCGCCGCGCCGGTCATCCCCGGTGAACCAGCGATGATTATGGATCTACCGAGGCTCCCCTTATGCGCATTAGGCGGCCGGGGTGGCATCGAGCTGCGAATCAGGGATGGGGTGAGCAGCTCAACTTTTACCGCTTCAGCCAGTTGAGCAGGAACATAAATTTCGCCTACGTATATTTCTCCGGCCAAACTGGCACCGGGTTGCAACAGCAATCCCAGCTTAGGAAAGGCAAAGGTCAGTGTCCAGCGGGCCCGAACAGCGTTACCCATAACCGCACCGTTGTCGGCATTGATCCCTGAAGGAACATCCACTGCCAGTACCGGTGCATCGCTTGAGTTTACTGCCTCAATAATAGCGGCAATCAGGCCTTCCACCTCGCGGCTAATTCCCGTTCCCAGCAAGGCATCAACAAGCAAATCGGCATTCTTTAATTCCATCACAAATAATTGGAGTTCTTCATGAGTATGGATACGCTGTATAGGAAAAGCAGTTTTCAGCAGGTATTTTTCGAATACGGCAGCTTCACCACGGTAGGCTCCGGGGCGCAAGGTACTCCAGAGCGATACCTGATAGCCGGCCATCGTCAGCAATCGGGCGATTACCAGGCCGTCACCGCCATTATTGCCCGGGCCGGCAATAACCACTACTTGATTAAGATCGGGAAGGCGAGATCTGACAAACTCCGCTACCCTAGATCCGGCAGTTTCCATCAAGACAGCTCCCGGAAGGCCAAATTCTTCGATGGTTTCCCGATCGTAAGCCTTCATCGCCTCGCTGCTCAATATTTTCATCGCTTGCTTCCCCCATTCATTAATAATAGTCCAAAAACAATAGTCCAAGTATATTTATTTCGTTGGATATCTATTTTTCTCCTTTAATTGTGACAGAATCAGTGCCTCTGGTAATTCCTGATCAAATAAGCAAAGCTGCTGCTGACTGTAAAGACTCACTGTAAAGATTTGTATTAAAGCTTGCTTTTTCGCAAGAGTGATGATAGTATCTTAATGTTTCAACGGTAGAAAGGAGGTTCGAAGGGTTTGCCAAACATTAAGTCAGCTGAAAAAAGAGTTAGACAAAACGTTAAACGCGAATTACGTAATCGGCGGACAAAAAGCATGCTAAAAAAATCGATCCGCCGTTTTGAAGAATCCCTGCAGGGTGGCGACATGGAAGAGGCAAAGGTAACGCTCAATGCTGCTGTCCGTCAGATTGACAGGGCGGCCACCAGAGGAGTAGTTCATAAAAATAACGCGGCGCGCAAAAAATCTCGCCTGAGCAGGATCTTTAATCAAAGCCTCGCTGTTTAATCTTAAACAACAAGGCCTGAGCTATTATCTAATATTATAAAACCGGTTTGAACAGGATTGCCTGTCAAAACCGGTTTTTACTGTTACTGCTTCCTGAGGCTGGGAACATTATTATCTAAAAGGATTTCTGCCAGCCATACCCCAGCCCGGCCCACTACATCAGAACATTTTTGACTGTGGCCACCCAGTGCTTCGTATTCAGCATACTCATCATTGTCGAGAAAGTGAAACGCTTTACCAAATAGATGCTCCTGTACCGCCCGGCAGGTATCTCCGCCATATTCCTTAATAATCCGCTCCCAGTAACGACGGACAAACGGTCCGGGACGGCGTAATAGACCGATATTTGCGCAATCTTCCCGCGAACGACCGAAGAAATGGCTGAGGATAATTACACCACCGGTCAGCGCTCCGCAGGGGCCTTCAATTGATGATGCAAGACCACCTGAAAAAGAAGTAGCAGCCTTAAAAAGATTGTCCGGGACTGGAAAAAAGTCCTGTATCGAAGCAACTACACACTGGGCACAGCCATAGTAACGCTGTTCCATTTCAAACCCACGTTGATAAACATCTTTTAATAGTTTTTCACGATCGAGCTCCGGCTTGATTGTCAATTATAACACTCCTTTCAGGATGCCTTATTTTGCCGGTAACCAATACGGCTGATGATTAATCGCAGTGCCTCGACCGGATCAAGAATACCGGTTTTGATCTGCAGGTCGGTTTTTTGCAGATCGATGTATATATCTTCTAGCATCACCCGATCAAGCTTTGTAGCCTGATCCCGTAGCTTTCGGGCTACAAAAGGGTGAACGGCAAGAGTTGAGGTGATCTCAGTCAGCGGCAGCCCCTCTTCGACAAGACAGCATGCCTGCAATAAAAGGCGATAGTGCCTGACCAGCATAAAGAATATGGGCAGTGGTTTTTCTCGTCTGCCAAGCAGTCTTTCAAGCTGCGCCTGGGCCCGGTCGTGATCCCCTTCGGCCAGAGCATCGGTCAGTTTAAAAACAGTGCTTTCAAGATCACCGGCAAAAAGCAGATCAACAGTGCTGTCAGTAATAGCTTTTTCTTTTTCACTAATGTAAGTGGCATATTTGTCCAGTTCGTTGGAAAAAAAGTGCAAACTTTGATTGTCGGACATCAGCAACCTGTCAACAGCAGAACGTTCAATCTTTTTGCCCAGGGATTCAGCTTTACGGCTAATCCAGCTTGCCAGTTCATCACCTCTAAGCACCGCACATTCAACCGCTGTACCCGCTTGGTCAATTGTTTTAAAGATGCGCTTGCGCCGGTCAACACCCGGAGATTGAAAAATAATAATCGTATCAGGCAGCTTAGAATCCAGCCGCTTAAAGTATTCAGCCAGGATTTCGGCGCCGGCTTGTTCAATTTCCTGTCGGTTTTCACTGACCTCTTCCTTCTTCTGGATTTCAGTTTTGCGGGGGGGAGCCAGATATGGGGGGTTACCAACAATCAACAACCGCCGCTCGCTGAAGATAGCTCTTTCTTCAGCCCTGCTCAGGACAAGCTGCAAATCCTGTTCTCTTCCGTCAATTATTTCGCAGCTCAGCTCGGGATTCTGTTTAAGAAATTTCTGCTTAAGCAGATTAATCAGCTCTTCTTGTAGGTAGCTCTCTTCGCCAAATAGCAAATAGAGCGGGGCAAACTTACCAGTCTCAATTTCTCGCCGCGCTACCTGAAAGGTTTGCATTTATCTGTTCTCCTTTAAGGCCCTGATCCAGATTCTTCGTGATTCCGGCAGAAAGATGACCAAAACGGTAAAAATTTCAAGACGGCCGATAATCATCATTACCGAAAGTAGTATTTTTCCAAGCGGTGGAATAATCTGGTAGGTGTGCATCGGACCGACTGCCGCCAAACCCGGACCAACATTGCCGAGTGTTGAGGCCACGGCGGAAAGAGCGGTTTCCAGATCGATCCCCATGAAGGTAAGGGCCAGCGTTGCAAGGGCGGTTAAGAAAAAATATAGCAGACCAAAGGCCATTACCGGTCTTAGGATCTCCTCGTTCACATGATATTCACCAAGTTTAACCGACGATATTGCAGAAGGATGCACCAACCGGTACAACTCACGAAATGAATACCGGATCATCAGCACCCAGCGCACCTGCTTAATCGAGCCACCCGTTGAACCACCACAGGCACCAATAAACATCAGCATTAATAGAAAGAGCCTTGAAAAATGAGGCCAGGCATCAAAGTTAGTAGTGGCATAACCGGTGGTGGTGATAATCGAAACCACCTGAAAAGCGCTCTGACGCAGCAATAGTAAAAATGCACCGTCAGTCCTCATATAGAGGTTGATTGTAACTATCACGATGGCAGTGGCCGTTACCAGCAGGTAAAAACGCAACTCAGGATCTTTAAAAACTTTAAAATCGCCCCTGAAAAGGCGGAAGAATAAAACAAAGTTGATCCCGGCAAATAACATGAATATGATAGTCACAATTTCAGCCGCTGGATTATTGAAGGCCGCAACACTGGTGTTGTAAGTGGAAAAGCCACCGGTGGGCATGGTCGTCAGCGCATGGGCCAGGGCGTCAAAAAAACCGATACCGCAAATCATCAACGAAATTATCTGGGCGACGGTAAGCAAAACATAGATGATCCAAAGGCGCCTGGCTGTCTGCACAACGCGCGGCACAACACGCTCGGCAATCGGACCGGGAATCTCGGCCTTAAACATAGTCATACTGCGAAAGCCAAAATGCGGTAGGATAGCCAAAAAAAGAACAACAATCCCCATGCCACCCAACCACTGGGTAAAAGCGCGCCATAATAAAAGGCCCCTGGGCAACGATTCGACATCGGCAAGCAGGGTCGCCCCGGTGGTGGTAAAACCGGAAACAGCTTCAAAAAAAGCATCAATAAAACTGCCATTAAAAACACCGTAAAAATGAAAGGGCAAAGCGCCGAAAATACCGGCAAAAAACCAGGTCAGGGTAACCAGGGTAAAGTTCTCGGCAATGCTCAGTTCCCTGCCTTTCGACTTGGAAAAGTACCAGAAAAAAAAGCCACCGAAAATGGCAGTGACCAGGATGGCCTTGATAAAAGCCAACTGATCCGGAGTCTGTTCAACAATTGACCAGATTGCCGGGATAACCATCGTCAGGGAGAGGAATAAAAGCAGTATACCGATCAGGTAAAAGAGGCGAAAATGTCTCACCGACCAACCTCCCCGGGCAAAGTAAAGTTACTGCTCCCCATAGTATATCATTTTAGGTTACTCGGCCAGAAATAAGCGGTTACGGAGCTGTTCCCGGTCACCATTACCCTCAACCGAGGCAAAGAAGCGATCTAACCTGGCACTGACCTTCGGCACAGCAAAGATTACCAGGTGGTCATTAGCCTTTAGCACCGTATTTCCATTTGGTACCATTACACTGCCGTTACGGATAACTGAACCGATCAGCATCCCGCGAGGCAGACCTGCTTCAGCTAATTTGCGATTGACTACTTTAGCCGACTCCGGCAGGATTACCTCGACCACCTCTGCCTTTTCGTCCTGCAGAATTGACAGCGCTACCACATCCTCACGACGGATTAAACGCATGATCTGGGCAGCAGCCAACAACCGGGGGTTGATTAGACTGTTGATACCAAGAGCATTATAGACCTGCACATAATGTGGCTTCATCACTTCGCAGATGATCTTCTTTACACCAAACTGGCGGGCCAGCAGCGCTGCAACGATATTGCTGCGGTCATCACCGGTGGCGGAAATAACAGCATCGGCCTGATCAGTGTCTTCTTCCCTGAGCATCGATATTTCAGTGGCATCTCCTTGCAGAACCAGGGTTTTTTGCAGCGTTTTACATAGGCCTTCACAGCGATGTTCATCTTTTTCAATCAGTTTTACATTAAAAATTTGTTTGCTTTCCTCCAGCAGCTTGGCTAACTGGTAGGCAATCATGCCCCCACCGAGAATGGTAACCTGCCTGATCAGGGTTTTTTCGTGGTGTAAAAGAGAGCTGATATCTTTTAATGTCCTGGTATCGCCAAGCAGGTAGATTTTATTCCCGGGTTTGATTACATCACTGCCCCCGGGAATAATAAATTTACCGTTGTGATCACTAATGCCGACCACAATACAGTTTTGGCCAAGCGGTAGCTTGTGTAAAGGTACATCGGTAATCCCTGCATCTTCATCCACTACCACACCGATCATCATTACCTTGCCCTGGTTGAAGTATTCAATTTCAGTTGCATCGGGGAAATGCAGCATCTTAGAGATTTCCATAGCAGCAACCCGTTCAGGGTTGATTACAATGTCAATTCCCAGCTGAGATGTGGATAATACCGCTTGTTCGCTAACGTAAGCATTGCTGCGGATCCGTCCGATAGTAATTGGCACATCATATTTTTTAGCCAGCATGCAGGCGATCATATTGATTTCATCAAGCTGGGTCACAGCGATCAGCATACTGGCATCTTTAACTCCAGCCTGTTCCAGGACAGCCGCATTAGCTCCGTTGTCTTCAATGACCATCACATCAAGTGATTCTCTGAAGCGGCGAGCCTTGACTTCATCCTTTTCGATAACCACAACATCCTGCTGTTTTTCAGACAGGTTTCGAGCCAGTTCATAACCGACCCCACCGCCACCGACAATGATGATATGCAATTATATTAACCTACCTTTCACTAAAAAAAGAGACAGCGGCTACGCTGCCTCATCAGGGAGAAAAACTGAAAAATATTCGAGACCGTAAGCGCTCTGTTTTGCTAACACAAAACATTATCTTGATATAACTTTATTGGTTATCGCTGCTTAGCGGTCCTTTTTTCTTAGTTCATTATATAATAACAAAGTAAAGCTGACAACACCATTTTAATAAAATTTACGATTATTTTTAAGCTTAACCTTTTTCTCCCACGCTGTTGATTAAAGTGCCGATTTTTTCTATATTAACTGCGAAAGTATCTCCAGGTTGAAGAGGGCCAATCCCGGCCGGAGTGCCGGTAATAATGACATCCCCGGGTAACAGTGTCATACAGCCAGATACAAATTCTATAATCTCAGCTACTGTGAAAATATGGTCTGCAGTCGAACCCTCCTGAACCAGCTCTTTATTTAAGAAACCCTTTATTTGCAGGTTATCCGGATTAACAATGGCCGTTTCGATGGCCGGTCCCAGGGGACAGAAAGTGTCAAAACTTTTGGCATAAGTCCACTGGCCGGCAGCCGGCTGCTGATCGCGGGCAGTAACATCGTTGGCGCAGCTGTAACCAAAGACATAATCAAGCGCCTGTAAATGGTCTACCCGGTAAGCCTTTAGGCCAATAACCACTGCCAGTTCAGATTCGTAATCAACGCGCCTGCTCTGCGAGGGATAGCAAATCAATTGGTGCGGCCCGATAACAGAAGTGGAAGGTTTCATGAAGATAATCGGCTTCTTCGGCAACTCAAACTTCATCTCCTCGGCATGGCTGCGGTAATTAAGGCCGAGACAGATTATTTTTGTTGGAAGGCAGGGAGCAAGCAGAGTAACATCTTCAACTTTGAAACTTTTTCCAGTTTTTTTCGCCAAATCAGCTTTTCTCTGTTCACCGGGCCAGGTTATTTCAGTAATCTGCTCTGCGTTTTCAAGCAGACCGTCTAAAGCCCGATCTTCAAAGCTAAAGCGCACAAATTTCAAAGGTCTGTTCCCCCTTCACCGGTAAAAATAAAGCCCGGAGAAAAAATCCGGGCGCAGACTGTTTTTACCAGTTTTCACAGGTAATTTCAAAGTGATCACGGGGATGGTTACAGGCGGGACATAGTTCTGGGGCTTCGGTGCCTTTATGCTGGTAGCCGCAATTACGGCAAGCCCACCAAATTTGCTGATCTTTCTTAAAGACGATACCTTTTTCGATGTTGTGCTTCAGGGCAAGATAACGCTTCTCGTGCTGTTTTTCAGCTACTGCAATCGACTCAAAAATTATGGCAATGTTTTCAAAGCCTTCTTCGCGGGCTACTTTGGCGAATCCCGGATACATCTCGGTCCACTCATAGTTTTCACCACCGGCAGACTCTGTTAAATTTTCCGTGGTAGTACCGATCACACCGGCTGGAAAAGCCGCCTTTATTTCGACTTCGCCACCTTCCAGTAATTTAAATAGGCGCTTGGCATGCTCTTTTTCCTGGTTTGCAGTTTCTTCAAAAATAGCGGAAATCTGTACATAACCGTCCTTTTTGGCCTGGCTGGAAAAATAAGAGTAGCGGTTCCGGGCCTGGGACTCGCCGGCAAATGCCGTTAAGATGTTTTTTTCAGTTTTTGTTCCTTTTAAACTCAAGTTATCCACACTCCTTCTCTATGATTAGCCCGACTGTTTCGCATCTGGGCTCAGTATGATCATTATACAACAAAACTAGAAATCCCTGTATTATTTAATATTTTTATAATATAGTATTTTTTAATATTGATTCTCGTTTTATTAGAAAGAAAGCAAATTAGTTGCGATACAAGCAGGAGTTCGCTTTCCGGTAGCAAATAAGTAAAGTTATCACATTAGCCAGGAGGAATTATCATGCCAGTTATGTACTATGACAAGGATGCCGATTTAAGCATCCTGCAAGGGAAAAAGATTGCTGTGCTGGGCTACGGCAGCCAGGGCCATTCCCAGGCCCAGAACTTAAAGGACAGCGGTCTTGATGTTATTGTCGGTTTGCACCGGGAAAGCAAGAGTTGGAATAAAGTAGTAGAAGATGGTCTGCAGGTTTTTTCGGTTAGCGAAGCCGCAAAAGCGGCAGATATTATACAGATCCTGATTGGCGACAACCACCAGTCTGCTGTTTACCAGGAATCTGTTTTACCCCACTTGACTGAGGGCAAAGCGCTCGTAGTATCTCACGGCTTTAACATCATTTATCACCAGGTTATTCCACCGGAAAATGTTGATGTCTTTATGATCGCGCCTAAAAGCCCGGGGCACCTGCTCAGGCGCCTCTATAAAGAAGGAGCGGGAGTTCCGGCATTACTGGCTGTGCACCAGGATTATACCGGTAAAGCCAAGCAGCTGGCTTTGGCTTACGCCAAGGGAATCGGGAGCACCAGGGCCGGCGTGATTGAAACAACGCTGCAGGAGGAGACCGAAACGGATCTTTTTGGCGAACAGGTTATTCTCTGCGGCGGCGTCTCAGCACTAATCAAGACCAGCTTTGACACCCTGGTTGAGGCCGGATATCAACCGGAGGTTGCTTACTTTGAGTGTCTGCATGAACTGAAGCTGATTGTCGACCTGATTTATGAAGGCGGATTGGAGCGGATGCGCTACTCGGTTAGTGATACAGCCGAATACGGTGATCTGACCAGGGGGCCGCGGATTATTAATGATGCAGTACGGGAAGAAATGAAGAAGATCCTTTCTGAAATTCAGACCGGCCAATTTGCCCTTGAATGGGTGCTCGAGAACAAGGCCAATCAGCCTCGTTTCAGGGCCCTCAGAAACATTGAAGAGAAACATAAGATTGTGGAAGTAGGCAGAGAGTTACGTAAAATGATGCACTACATCAAGCCGTCTTAATAATCAAGTACAGAAACACAATTTACTGTAAAGGGGCAGCTAAGTCAATTAGCTGCTCTTTGTTTATAGTCCTGAGCGGGGCCATAATCGCCCGGGTCACACCATCATGTTGGAATACCAGGCCGTTATAACCGCCGGCCACAAAAAAGAGATAGTTATCTTTGTATTGAAAATCATTGATCGGAAACTGCATCTGTATGCCGATTTTTTCAACAAAGTCTGACATGTTATCCACAACTGCTTCATAGCTGACCAGCAACAGATCATGTTCGGGACCGCTGTAGAGGGCAACCTTAAGCGGTTCATCTTCAACCAGGGGCAAGAGAATCTCTTCGGAGAATAAATAGTTTTCGCCGAGTGTTTCAGGCCACAGAGCCATGACCGTTTCATCAGGAAGATCAGTCGCAGGAGTAGCGGCTATTGTGGTCTGATCTTCGGCAGGCTCTTCCCCAGCCCCGGCAACGGTAACCGTTTCGGTGTCTTTCTTTTGCTCTTCAATCACAGCATCCGGCTCAATTTCAGAACCGGGTGCAGCGACCAGCGGCTCATCAGAAACTTCTAATTCAGTTGAATCCAATGCGGCTGTCCGTTCCTCTTCATCCATCACTATTAATTCGGCAGCAGCGTCAAATTCGGCTGAGGGCGAGGCAAATTGGGCAACCCGAAAGAGGCCAATGCCGCCAACTAGCAGTAACAGGCAGGCGGCAGCAGCCAGACTCGCATAGCGAATCCAAACCGGAGCAGTTTTCTTAAGCTCTGCAGGACGACGATCCAGCCGGGTTTCGATAGCATGCCACATTTTATCAGCAGCGGGCGGCTCGACAGACTCAATTTCGATCTGCAACGCCCTGCGGATTAGGTGATCATTAATCAGATGCTTATCGTTTTCACTCAATGCTGCCTGTCACCTCCTTCACTGTTTTGACAAACGGGAGCTCATTCAAGTTCCAATGCTGCCGCCAGCTTTTGCCTGGCCCTGAATAGCCTGGATTTAACCGTTCCAGGACTGACTTTAAGCAGTTCGGCTATCTCCTCAATTTTTAGATCATCAAAGAATTGTAACACAATGACCTGGTAATGATCCGGCGAGAGTTCTCTAACTGCCTTGCGGACCCTTTCCAGATCCAGGGAGTGCAAAGCGTCGGCTTCAGTGTCGTTGTTATCGGCCTGCCCCTGAACTTCCGGCAGTTCAGCAGTATAGATTACTTTTTTTTCCCGCTTTAAGTGGTTGCGCGCCAGGTTGGAAGCGATCACCGCCAACCAGGCCCCGAATTTAGTTTTATCTTTTAATTGGTGCAGGTTTTGAAAAGCTTTGATGAAAGCATCCTGGGTTATATCTTCAGCGCTTTCGCGCTTGCGTAGAATATTAAAGGCGACAGCAAAGGTTCGCCGATAGTAAGCTTCAAAAAGAGCGCGTTGTGACTCATTATCGTTATACTCTATCAGCTTAACAATTTGCTGCGGCTCCACGCTATCTCTCCTAAAAGGTTTTAGTATGTTAGATAATTTCGCCGTTTTACAGATCTATTCCTCTTTATCAGACTGAGCCGGTTGGACATAGAAACGACTGTTCCACATATTTACCCTCACCGGTCTGCCGAGAAAATCAGATAAAGTGGCAGCTTTAAAAATATCATCCAAACTGCCAATAGAATGTATCCTCCCCTGATCAAGAAGCATAATTTTAGAGAAGGTCTGCCGGGGAATATCTTCAAAACGGTGGGTAACAAAAACCATCGCCGGTGACTGCGGATCAGCGGCCAGTCGCTCCAGGATTAAAAATAGCTCTTCCCGGGCCAGATAATCAAGACTGGTTACCGGTTCATCCAGCACCAGCAGCGCGGGCTGGTTAAAAAGAGCCCTGGCAATTAAGGCCCGCTGTCTTTCACCATCTGATAAAGTACCAAACTGCCTGGCCGCAAGCTGTTCACAGCCAACCAGTTCAAGCAGCATTAAAGCCCGGTCTACTTCAGCGCTCTCCGGTTTACGCAGCATCCTGATTACGGCATCACGCGCGCCGATAACAATCTCTGCCGCTGTTTCTGAAGGGTAAAACATCTCTTTTAAAGATGAACTAACCCAGCCGATTGACTTGCGCAACTCCCTTAAATCATACCGGCCAAACTCTCTTCCCAAAACTTTTACCCGACCAGTGGATGGCTGCATGTAGCCGGCTATAATATTTAAGAGCGAGGTTTTGCCGGCCCCATTCAGGCCAAAAATAACCCAGTTTTCATTTTTATAAACTTTCCAGTTGATCTGATCAAGAATAATTTTACCACTGCGGAGCCAGGACACAGAGGTTAGCTCAATAATCGGTTCAGTTTTAAAACTCACAGTCCTTAACCGTCCTGGGAAATGGTATAACATCCCTGATATTGCTGACCCCGGTCAGATACATGATTGCCCGCTCAAAACCAAGTCCAAACCCGGCGTGCTTAACACCGCCGTATTTGCGCAAATCAATGTACCACCAAAGGTCTTCGGGATGAATGTTCTGCTCGACCATTCTCTTCAATAAAAACTCTTCCCGTTCTTCCCGCTGGCTGCCACCGATGATTTCACCGACACCCGGGACCAAAAGATCCATCGCCGCAACCGTTTTCCCGTCATCATTGAGGCGCATGTAAAAAGCTTTAATCTCTTTTGGGTAATCAGTTACAAAAACCGGTTTCTTAAATGATTTTTCTGTTAGGTACCTTTCATGCTCGGTCTGCAGATCGCTGCCCCACTGAACAGGGTATTCAAACCTGGTATCAGCCTTAAGCAGGATTTCAATCGCTTCGCTGTAAGTGATACGAACGAACTCTGCTTTTAAGATCTGCTCAAGCCGATCTTTTAAGCCCTGGTCAACAAACTGGTTAAACAGGTTCATCTCTTCCACGGTCTGTTCGAGGACAAAGGAGATCAGGTATTTTAGCAGATCTTCAGCCAGGTTCATATTATCGCCCAAGTCAGCAAAGGCTACTTCCGGCTCAATCATCCAAAATTCCGCTGCATGCCGTGCCGTATTGGAGTTCTCCGCCCTGAAGGTGGGACCAAAAGTATAGACCTGGCGGAAAGCGAGGGCAAAAGCTTCAGCTTCCAACTGTCCGCTGACCGTAAGATTGCTTTTTTTGCCAAAAAAATCAGCGCTGTAGTCAATGGTTTTGTCTTCTTTTACGGGCGGGTTAGCCGGATCTAATGTAGTTACACGGAAAAGTTCACCGGCCCCTTCAGCATCATTAGCAGTAATGATCGGGGCGTGCAGATAAATAAAACCGCGCTCCTGGAAAAAACGGTGAATGGCATATGAAAGAAGGGAGCGTACCCGGAAAACCGCTGTAAAGAGATTGGTCCGCGGCCTTAAGTGGGCCACTTCCCTTAAAAATTCAACACTGTGCCGCTTTGGTTGAATCGGATAATCTTCGGGAGACTCGCCCTCAACAACGATCGCGTGGGCCTTTATTTCAAAAGGCTGCTTCGCTTCCGGGGTTAGTTCAACGACGCCTTGAGCAGTGATTGCACTTCCCACCCCCAAGCGGGCTACCTGTTCAAAATCAGAAAGCTGATCCTTCTCATAAACAACCTGAACTGGGTTAAAATGAGTGCCATCGTTCAGGGAGATAAAGCCGAAAGATTTCTGATCGCGGTTGGTCCTGATCCAACCACTGACCTCAATTTCTTTTCCGGCATAGGAGGCAGCCTCCCGGATAAGATCCTTAACTAATACTTTTTCCATTCTGCCCCTCCTTTTTTGTGATTAGTATACATCAAAAGTAGCAGAACGGGAAAGGATGTTTATGCTGGATAAATCGGGTGAAGACTGCTATTAAAGCAAAAATTAACTTGTGAGTCGGTAGGCCGTAATGACTACAGATCGCTGGGATCATTTAACGGTAAACCGGAGCCGCTTTCAATGGTAATCTCTCCATCGACAACTAAAAGATTTTCTGCGGCCACTATCCCTTTTAGTATAGCGTAAATATCAATTGTGCTACCTTTGATCACTACCAGGCCCCGTTTTGGGTCCGCTTCGCTTACAACCTGAATGCCATCGCTTCCGGCTTTAACCGTCAGTATGGCATCGCGAATGGCCAGCAGTTCACTGCCTCTGATGCCAACTTCCACAGCATTAACCTTAATTTTAGCATTGATAATTTTTAAATCTTTCTTACTGACCAAACCATGTTTGTATTTACCAAATATTACTAAAGAGCCGTTTCCGTTGATCGTCAGATCACTGCAGCTGAAAAATGCCGCATCAGGTACACTATTCTTGTCGGGTAGTAGGTAATCCTCACCATCGGTAAAGGTGTTTACTGTTTCTTCAGCCAGGGTCACCACCACTTTAGCGGCATTTTGCACG
The DNA here is from genome assembly GCA_016874655.1 of Bacillota bacterium. Classification (GTDB taxonomy): domain Bacteria; phylum Bacillota; class Dethiobacteria; order DTU022; family DTU022; genus UBA993. The sequence continues at coordinate 13,851 of VGTO01000025.1, forward strand.
TAAAATGGCGCTGCAGCAGTATTAGTAAGATCGACGCCATTTAGAATAATGCGCACTGTATCATCTGCGGAAGCGTTGATGATGATCTGACCATCTTTTAGTTCTCCGGAAATAATGTAGGTGCCGGCAGTATTGATCAGGAGTTTGCTACCGTCAATTTCGACTCCCTCTCCTTCAGCCACGATGCTGTTACCCTGCATGGTAACCAAAGTAGCCTCCAGCATGCTAAAGCTTTCATCCAGATCTGCTGTCTGCCAGTGGACAGAATCATAAGGGGTATTGCGAAAAGCTTGTTTTATGCGGTTCTCTGCTTCATAATTTCTGCTGCTATCGCTGAAGCGTAAATCCAAATAAGCAGCTTCGTTGATTGATGAACACCCGGCAGCCATTATCGCCAGGAGAAAGATAACCGCTGCGAGCCAGCTATTGATCTTATGTTTCGGGCACTTCATGAGCTTCACCCTTTCCGCTTTCTGCATAACAGTGCATCTTATTTTACTCGTATTTTTAAACAGAAACCGCGAAAATGAATGGGAAATATGGTGCAAAACTGCGGCATAGAGATCAACATTTAGATTAAAGAAATGTCTATCCATACCAAGACTCATCCTGGATAACCGGTAATGCTAAAAACCTCAGTTTAGTGCAGGTTTTGTAATTACTTTGGAGAACTCTTCTGCAGATGCCAAGGAGGTTTATCGTTGATCAATTCGGATAACCAATACCGCAATTTATCGTTAGAAGCGCTTTTCAGGAATTCTCTAGATGCGATAGTCAGTATTGATGCAGACTACCTAATAGTGGATATTAATGAGTCTTTCACTGATCTTTTTGGATACAACCTGGAAGAAGTTAAGGGTAAACATGTTGATGAAGTAATGAATATGAGCAAACCCGGTTCGGCAGATAAACAAATAACAGCCAGAGTTTTAACCGGGGAATCAGTCGAATCAGAGGGGACCCGTTTCCACAAAGATGGTTCACCAGTCAAAGTCTTAATTAAGGGCATCCCGGTAATTATCAACGGCAAGATGGCTGGTGGTTTTGGAATATATTCTAATATCTCATTAAGAAAAAAAGCGGACGAGGAAATACAAACTGAGCGCCGACGGCTGGAAAATGTCATTGAAGGGGCGGGTGTAGGGACCTGGGAGTGGGATACCCAGACTGGCAAAACAGTATATAACGAAAATTGGGCAGGAATACTTGGTTATACCCTGAAAGAGCTTAACCCCGATAATTTAACTGTCTTTGAATCATTGGTCCACCCCGATGATCTTGAGGAGTCAAATGCAATCGCTGAACGGCACCTGGCGGGTGATATTCCCTTTTATGAATGCGAACTGCGTATGAAACACAAAGAGGGGCACTGGATTTGGATCCTTGATCGGGGGCGGGTTTTGACCCGCAGTGCTGACGGTAAACCGCTATCAATGTTCGGCACTCATACTGATATCACAGAACGAAAAATGGCCGAAGAGCAAATGCGTTACATTAGCTTGCACGACACCCTGACTGGTATTTATAACCGTACTTTTATCGAAGCCGAAATGAAAAGACTCGATACTACAAGGCAGCTTCCATTAAGTATAATTATGGCCGACCTCAACGGTTTAAAGTTGATCAATGACACTTACGGCCACCCCGTCGGTGACCGTGCGTTGCAGATAGCAGCGGAAATAATTAAAAACACCTGCCGCGAAGACGATATCTATGGCCGCTGGGGAGGAGACGAATTCGTTATTATCCTGCCCCAGACCTCAGCTGCCGATGCCAATCAATTGTGTGATCGCATTATAAAAAGTTGCCAGGCCATCTTCATCGAAGATGTTCCGGTATCAATGGCTCTGGGTATCGCCTGTAAAGAAAGTGCCGATGAGGTTCTTTATAAAGTACTACAAATGGCAGAAAATGACATGTACAAGCAAAAACTAACTGAAAGCCGAAGTACAAAAAGTGCTGTTCTTAAAGCCTTATTAAAAACACTTGAGGCAAAAAGTTACGAGACAGAAGCTCATACCAGGGGTATGCAGAAGATGGCGCTATCGATTGGCAAGAAAGTGAACCTTCCAGAAGCTGAATTGAGCAGGCTTGATCTGCTGATTACCCTCCATGATATCGGCAAAATCAATATCGCAGAGGAGATCTTGATCAAAGACGGGCCACTTACAGAAGAAGAGTGGGAAACCATCAAAAAACACCCTGAAATCGGCTATAGAATTGCCAGGGCTACAGAAGAATTTGCCCATGTCGCTGAAGATATCCTGGCCCATCATGAAAAATGGGACGGCACCGGTTATCCCCTGGGGTCAAAAGGCTCCGCTATTCCATTGCTGGCCAGAATAACTGCAATTGCCGATGCTTATGAAGTTATGACAAATGGCAGGCCTTACAAGGCTGCGTTGTCGGCCAAAGAAATTAACGCTGAGTTTGCCAGATGCTCCGGTACTCACTTCGATCCCACGTTAGTAGAAATCTTCCTCGCGATCAATGAAGTATAATGGAACCGGCCGGAGGTTATCTAATGATAATTCGGTTAACTGTTAAGGAATCTATACAGGTTTAACAAAATCAATTGTGGGTGATAAAGATGAAAAAGACTCTGTTGATTAGCATCTTACTGTTTTCGGTTCTATTAATCACATCCTGCGTTCCCGCTGCCGGGCCGGTGGAAACTGTAACAGAAGAACCGGTTATGGCGGTATATAGTAAAATAAACGCTACCGAAGCAAAGGAAATGATCGACAGCGTAGATGTAATTATTCTTGATGTACGAACCCTCGAAGAGTATGAAGAAATCAGGATTGAGGGGGCGTTGTTAATCCCCGAAGATCAAATCCGCACCCTGGCGCCTGAAATGCTGCCTGATAAAGAAGCCATTATTCTGATTTACTGCCGCAGCGGAAGGCGCAGCGAAATTGCTGCGCGGGAGCTGATCGACATGGGTTACCGGTATGTTTATGATTTCGGAGGCATCATCGACTGGCCTTATGAAACAGTCAGCGGAAAATAACGACCCCTTAGCGCCTAAGGGTGGCGGATGAAGCGCCACCGGCAGAAAACTCCGGTGCTGTTGCTGTCACTCTTTTTCCGTCAAGAACAGCCAGCGCTTGCTCGAGATCCACAATTAGATCGTCCGGGTGCTCCGCCCCGACACAAAGCCGGATTAGGTTAGCTGGAATATCTGCAACTTTACGGCCTTCTTCACCCTGTTGGGAATGGGTCGATATAGCCGGGATAGTAGCCACCGATTTAATCCGCCCCAGATCGGTCGCCCTCCAGATTCTGATAAAAGCATCAAATACCGCACGCGCAGCGGCAGCCCCACCCTTGACCCGGAAGGACATCAGGTGACCGTAGCGGTTCACCGGTTTGCCGTACTGCTCATCGTGTTCGGCATCTACCAGCCAGAGATATTTTGAGGCCACTCCATGCAGCGGATGCGATTCAAGACCCAGGTAGTCGACCTGTTCAATATGTTTGTGTTGTTCGAGATAACGAGCAACAGTCATCGTCGCCCGGCTCTGATTATCTACCCGCGAGCGGAGGGTGCGAATATCGTTCAAAGCCATGATTGCATTAAACGGTGAGATGTTCGGCCCATTATCCCGGTTGGGCAGCGTCTTGGCATAGATGGCAAAATCGGCCTTCATTTCCGGGTTGTCAACTTTTGCGGTCAGGTTTTTGCGGGAGATTACCGCACCGGCAATGCCAAAACCGCTGGTGCTCAGGGTCTTCGATACCGATTGCACAACAATATCGGCACCTAAGGCAATGGGACGCAGCAGGGCGGGTGTGGCAACAGTACTGTCGACGATCATCGCGATACCGTGCCTGTGGGCCAGGTCAATTACCGCTTTTAAATCAAAGAAGGTTAGCCCCGGGTTGCTGGGCAGCTCGGCATAAAGAAAGCGGGTATTTTCATCAATTAGCTTTTCCCACTCGCTGATGTCGCTATAATTGACCACCTTGCGCCAGCTGATACCCCGCTCCTTTTCTTTGCGCATCGAAAACTGCTGAAAAGTACCCCCGTAAACCTGGGCGGTTGCTACAAAGTTGATCGGCCTTTCCGGCTGTTTCGGATCGGGCAGTAAAAACGGATCGACTGCTGTCTGGATCGCCGACATGCCCGATGACGTCGCGATGCAGGATGTATCTACAGCAGCGCCATATCCTTCCAGCAGGGCCAGAACCCCTTCTAAATAATAGATACTTGGATTGGCAATCCGTGCATAACACCAGGTGGGGATTTGATAGGAAAGGGCTGCTTCCATCTCGTCAGAATCGCGATAGCCCTGTGATGTGGACATGTAAATAGGCTCAATGATCGAACCCTGGTTAAAATCAAGCGCCTCCTGCATGGAGTAAATGCCGTGCACGGCAATTGTGTCAAAGCGACTCTGCTTTATTTCTTTGCGGTACTGTTCATGCCATTTTGTTGAACGCTCCGCCGCCTTCAGGTAATGACTTAATCCTTTTTCGTTCATAACATCCTCCGTGATCCGTAGAATTATCTGGTCTTAACTATCTGGTCAAAGCTAATTAGTAAAAGTATAGCATAACAATGGTTATCTTTTTATATCCTTCCATCCTCTACTGTGTTAAACTTGAACCACTTGCTTCCCTGAGGGGGGATTTTTTTGTTAAAAGCATTCACAATATTTTTATTCACGATCATGGGCTGGAAACTTGAGGGGAAGATGTCGCCAGAGATCACAAAATGTATCATAGTCGCCGGCCCACACACCAGCAACTACGATTTTCTGCTGGCCATGGCCGGTTTTTACAAGATGAAGTTGCCGGTGAAATATCTGATTAAAAAAGAATGGTTAGATTTTTGGCCACTGAGAATAATTTTTAGGAATTCCGGCGCTATTGGCGTCAATCGGGATAAAAACAACACGATGGTCGACAGCCTGGCTGAACTGATTACTTCTTCCAAAGAGAATATGGCAATCATGATCTCTCCGGAAGGAACCAGAAAACTGGTTCACCGCTGGAAAACCGGATTTTACTACGCCGCCCTAAAAGCTAAAGTACCAATTGTCTTAAGCCATTTGGATTACAGGACTAAAACTGCCGCGATTGGACAAAGCTTCATGCCCTGCGGTTGCTACCGTAAAGATATGATCATCATTAAGAATTATTACAAAGATATTACCCCGAAATATCCGGAGAATTTTAGCCTGGAAATCTATTATCCCGATGCTGATGCCCTCTGTGCAGGCTAAGTAAATGGTTTACCGATTAAGCAGGAAAGAAAAGTCGAGCGCCTTTACCGAGTGGGTAAGAGCACCACTGGAGATGTAGTCTACACCGGTGGCGGCAATCTCTTTCAAGCGCGAAAAAGTTACGTTTCCGGAGGCTTCAATAAGTGCTTTACCAGCGTTGATTTGAACGGCACGGTGCATTATTTCAGTATTCATGTTATCGAGCATGACAATGTCGACACCTGCAGCAAGGGCTTCTTCCAAATCATCTAAGTTAGTTACTTCCACCTCAATCTTCAAAGTAAAAGGCGCCCTGCTACGCGCTGCCTGAACTGCTTTTTCAATACCGCCGGCTGCAGCTATGTGGTTATCCTTGATCATGATTCCACCGTCTAAAGCCAGGCGGTGATTCTGACCGCCCCCCACCTGAACAGCGTATTTTTCAAGCATCCTGAGACCCGGGGTGGTTTTTCGCGTATCGGTCAGCTTGGCCGGATATTCCTTAATCTCCTCTACCCATAGTGCAGTCTGGGTGGCAATGCCCGAAAGACGTTGCAAAAGATTTAAGGCAATGCGCTCCGATGTTAGGATCGGCTGCAGAGGGCCTTCCACTATTAGAACAGCATCACCACGGTTAACTCTTTGGCCGTCTTTGAATAATAATTTGCTTTTTACTGACTGGTCAAGAAAAGAAAAAGCCTGTGCGGCAATATCGATCCCGGCCAGCACTCCTTCTTCCTTGGCCATTAGGCGACCGCTACCAACTTTATCAGGGGGAACACAATAATTGGTAGTCAGGTCGCCGGAACCGATGTCCTCGCGGAAGGATCTTTTTAGAATGTCGTTGACCAGGTGAATGGACAGCAAACTTGTGTCTCTCCTTTTTCACCCCCACCCCGACCCTCCCCCCTCAAGAGGGAGGGAGACTGCCTTCGAATGGTGGAGCAGTACTACTATGAAATTTTGTCTGAAAACTCAGCCCGGGGCGGGTGGTTTCCTTCGACAGAGCTATCAGCTGTGCTAAAAATAATTTGTTTTCGGCCTAAAGTATCATCAGTTTCAGGATAGTCTGAACGGTAATGGCAGCCCCTGCTCTCCCGCCTCAAAAGCGCCGCCTCAGTCATCATCATCGCCGCTAATAACATATTGGCAGTTTCATTCAGCTCCGGCCTGCTGTAGCGGTAGCGGGTTAGAGGCAGCCATTTTTCCAACTGCTGCTTCATCTCCAGCATGCTTTCTTCAATACGGATCAGGCCGACCTTATGCCACATCATCCAGGTCAGGTCGCTGCGTAGAGCAGCGCATTCCTGTTCTGCTTTCCGGTCGGAAAGGTTGCTGAAATAAGCAGGCAGTTCCTGCGGCAGCTCCGCTGTGACCGGATCGTCATTTTTAGCTGCCGACACTGCCACCCGGTGGCCGAAGACCAAACCTTCCAAAAGCGAGTTACTGGCCAGGCGGTTGGCCCCGTGCACCCCGGTGGAGGCTACTTCGCCAACGGCGTAAAGATTCTTCACTGCTGTGTGGCCGTCACGATCCACCTCGACACCGCCGATTAAATAATGGGCGGCCGGAGTGACCGGGATCAGATCATTGGTTATATCTAGCTTCCACTCCAGGCAGCGGCTGTAAATGGTCGGGAAGCGTTCGGGAATGAATGCGGCCCCGAGATGACGCAAGTCAAGATAGACAAAGTCTTTGGTTCGGCGCTGCTCTTCCACAATCGCCCTTGATACAACATCACGAGGCCCGAGTTCTGCCCGTTCATGCTTGTTCAGCATGAACCGCTCGCCCTTAGCGTTGACCAGGTAAGCGCCCTCGCCGCGTACCGCTTCTGAAATGAGAAAAGGCTGGCCTTCCGGCGGCAGAAAAACAGTAGGGTGGAACTGAAAGAACTCAAGATCGCGCAAGACAGCACCGGCTTTATAGGCCATAATCAGACCATCTCCCGTAACGGCCGGGGCGTTGGTGGTAAACTGGTAAAGCTGACCGCAGCCGCCTGTGGCAAGAATAACCGCCCGCGCAGCGATGTAGTGCAACCCGTCTTTAGTGGAATAAAATAGGCCGCGGCAGCGGCCATCTTCAACAGCAATTTGTTCGGCAAAAGCATCTTCGATAAACCGGATGCCGATATCTTTGGCAGTCTGGATCAGGGATTCGATCAGCTCGCGGCCTGTGGCGTCTCCCCCGATGTGCAGGATGCGTTTCATCGAATGGGCGCCTTCCCGCCCTAAGGCAATAGCGCCGTTGGTGCGATCAAAGCGGACCCCTAAATCAACCAGATCGTTAATCCTGGCCGGAGCCTCTTCAACCAAAACACTGATCGCCGCCCTGTCGCCGAAATAGTTGCCGGCCTTCCAGGTATCTTCAAAATGAAGCGTGGGCGAATCTTCCGGCGAAAATGCGGCGGCAATTCCACCCTGGGCGAACCAGGTGTTTCCGGCAATCAAATCCTGCTTGCTGAGCACCGTTACCTGGCCCTTTTCGGCCAGACGGATTGCCGTAAATATTCCGGCTACTCCGGAACCGACAATGACGTAATCAGTGGCAGATGTTGTAATCTTTAGGTCATTGGCACTTGCCCGATCCATGTGGATAACCTCCGCAGTTTACTTAACTGCCAGCATTCTTTCCAGAGCTAATACTGCCCGCTCGCGGATCTCGTCCGGAACGGTGATTACATTTTCCTTTTTCTCCAGGGCATTGAGTACTTTTTCGAGATTGGTGTATTTCATATTCGGGCAAATTAATTTAGGGGAAAGCAGGATGAAGTTTTTATCAGGGCATTCCTTTTTCAGACGGTGGAGCATCCCCATCTCAGTCCCGATAATGATATCTTTGACTTTCGTTTCCCTCGAGTAGCTGATCATGCCACCAGTACCGAGGGCAACATCAGCCAGGGCAACTACTTCGGGCCGGCACTCCGGGTGGACAACGATTACGGCTTCAGGGTAAAGCTCTCTTGCTTTTACAACGTCTTCTGCTGTAACCCGGTGATGGGTATTGCAGTAACCAGCCCAGGGAATGATTGTTTTTGCCGTCCGCTGCGCTACGAAGTGCGCCAGGTTGCCGTCAGGTACAAACAGGACGGTCTCTTCAGATAAGGAGTTTACTACTTTAACGGCATTGGCCGAGGTGATACAGATATCGCTTTCCGCCTTTACGGCAGCGGTGGAATTGATGTAGGTGGCGACAGCAGCGCCAGGATGCTGCTTTTTAAATTCGCGCAGCTGGTCTGCATCAATCATGTCCGCCAGGGGACAGCCGGCATTCAGGTCCGGTAGCAGCACTGTCTTATCAGGAGATAAAATGGCAGCACTTTCCGCCATAAAGTGCACCCCGCAGAATACAATGATGTCGGCATCCGCATCGGCGGCGATACGGCTCAGTTCAAATGAATCACCGACATGATCGGCGACGTCCTGTACTTCTTCAATCTGATAATTATGAGCCAGGATAACTGCGTTCTTCTCTCTTTTAAGCTGCTCTATGCGTTCTAAAATTTCCTGTTTTTCCATGAAACGGCGCCGACCCCTCATCAGATATGGTTTTAACTTAGGCTTATTATGCTTGAAAGAGCATTTTCTGTCAATGAATAGCGAAAATTGGAATATTATAACAGAACACTGCGCTTGCCGGCCCCTAAAATCAGCTTATATTATTTCACTTTTAGCACTGCAGTAAAGGCTTCCTGCGGGATTTCGACCCGGCCGATCTTCTTCATCTTCTTTTTGCCTTCCTTTTGCTTTTCCAGCAGCTTGCGCTTACGGGTGATATCGCCGCCGTAAAGCTTCTCCGTTACGTTTTTACGCAGTGCCTTAATTGTTTCCCGGGCAATAATCTTGTTTTCAACAGCAGCCTGGATGGGTACATCAAACATCTGCCGGGGGATGATTTCACTGAGTTTTTCAACCATCTCTTTTCCCCGCTGGTAGGCTTTGTCACGATGAATAATAAAAGATAGGGCGTCTACTTTTTCAGCGTTGACCAGAATATCCATTAACACCAGGGCTGACTGCCGGTAACCATGCAGGTTGTAATCCAGGGAGGCATAGCCGCGGGTGCGTGATTTAAGAAGATCAAAGAAATCGTAAATGATTTCAGCCAGCGGCAGAAAATAGGAAAGTTTTACCCTGCCCGAATCAAGATATTCTGTATCGCGGAAGTCTCCCCTCTTTTCCTGACAGAGTTCCATGACTGCACCCATATACTCAGCAGGCATGTAAATTGAAGCTTCAACATAAGGTTCTTCAATGGCTACCCGTTCGTCGGTAGCCGGCATCAGGGCCGGATTGTCAACTTTTATTAGCACCCCGCTACGCAGGTGAACCTGATAAACAACGCTTGGAGCTGAAACTATCAACTCTATGTTATATTCCCGCTCCAGCCGCTCTCTGACAATATCCATGTGCAACAAACCGAGGAATCCACAGCGAAAGCCGAGCCCCAAGGCTACAGATTTTTCAGGTTCATAGGTGAGTGCCGAATCGTTTAACCTAAGGCGTTCAATTGCTTCCCTCAGGGCGGTAAAATCGTTACTATCCCGGGGGAAAAGGCCACAGTAAACCATCGATACTACCTTCCGGTAACCGGGTAAAGCTTCGGTTGCGGAGTGATCGGCACTGGTGATCGTGTCACCAACCTGTGCATCGCCGACATTTTTGATGGCGGCCATCATATATCCTACTTCGCCGGCAGTCAGGTCTTGTGCCGGTTCCATGGCCGGCCTGAAAACACCGGTTTCAGCAACCTCAAAGCTCTTGCCTGAATTCATGAATTTAATTCGATCACCTTTGCGGATCCGGCCCTCCATAACCCGGATATAAGCGATCACCCCACGGTAGCTGTCATAGTGGGAGTCAAAAACAAGCGCTTTGAGCGGGCTATCCGGTTCTCCGGCAGTCGGAGGCGGTACTTTTTCTACCACCGCTTCCAAAACAGCTTCAATACCAAGGCCTTGCTTGGCCGAAATCTCAAGGGCTTGTTTGGCATCGCCGCCAATGATGGCAGCCAGCTCTGCTTTTACCTTTTCCGCATCGGCATTGGGCAGGTCAATTTTGTTAATCACCGGTATAATCGTCAGATTTTGTTCAAGCGCCAAATAAACATTAGCCAGGGTTTGCGCCTCTATCCCCTGGGCAGCGTCGACGACTAAAATGGCCCCTTCACAGGCAGCGAGACTGCGCGAAACTTCGTAATTGAAGTCAACATGCCCAGGGGTATCGATCAGGTTCAGGATGTACTCTTTTCTGTCCAAGGCCTGATAAACCAGACGAACAGCCTGCAGTTTGATTGTGATCCCGCGCTCCCGTTCCAGGTCCATCTGGTCTAAGACCTGCTCTTTCATCTGACGGGCGGTAAGAGTTCCCGTAGTCTCTAATAGTCGATCAGCCAGGGTTGACTTTCCGTGATCAATATGGGCAATAATACAAAAGTTTCTAATTCTATCCGGTTCCAAAAAACTAATGCCTCCATTATGGTTAAAGCTTAAGTTCCCGTAGGATTATACCACAGAAAATAAGAGCTGAAATAAGACTTGCAGTAGCAAAAGAGTAGCGCGATCAGAAAACAGCTTGCTCCTGTTGAGTCTGTCCGGTACGAGGCGTATAATGGTTAACAGTATTGTGCTGATCAGACAGGTTATGCCTGTATGCCCGATGGAGGCTCATCCTAAGTGATTAAGCTTTTCCGATTCCTTAAACCCTATTCCCTGACCATCGCGGTCATCCTGCTGCTTGTCTTTTTCCAGTCTCTGGCCGAGCTATTTTTACCCACCCTGATGGCGGATATCGTCGACGAAGGTATTGTTTTGGGTAATATCGAACTAATATTAAGAACCGGCGGGATCATGTTGCTGGTTGCCCTCGGTGGAGTAATCTGCACTATTTTGGGTAGTTACTTTGCCTCCAGAACTGCGATGAGTTTTGGCAAAATCCTGCGCAGCAAGGTCTTCACCCACGTCCAGGCATTCACATTGCACGAATTTGACCAGATTGGGACAGCCTCGCTGATTACGCGTACTACCAATGATATAAACCAGGTACAGATGGTCCTGCTGATGATCCTGCGCATGATGGTGCACGCCCCGCTGATGTTTGTCGGCGGAGTGATCATGGCTTTATCGCGGGATGTGCAGCTTTCAAAATCAATTGTAGTCGTGATCCCGCTTATTGCCCTTACAATTACTATTATAATGGTCAGGGCAATACCGCTGTTTAAAGCGATGCAGCTAAAACTTGACCGGCTGAACCTGGTTTTGCGCGAAAACCTGACCGGGATCAGGGTAATCCGCGCTTTCAACCAGATCGCGCAGGAGAAAAAGCGTTTAAGTGAAGCCAACCAAGACCTGACGGAAACAACCATCCGGGTGAATAAACTAATAGCCGTGACAATGCCGGTGCTGATGCTTTCCCTGAACTTCACAGCCATTGCTGTCGTCTGGTTCGGCAGCGCCCGCATTGACAGCGGAAACCTACAGGTTGGAGACTTGATGGCTTTTTTGCAGTATGTGATGTTGATCTTATTCTCGCTAGTGATGGTAACCATAATGCTGGTGATGATTCCCCGGGCCTCCGTATCAGCCGAACGGATCAACCAGGTTCTGGATACTGTTCCAAGCATTAAGGATCCGGCAGCAGTAAAAGCAGGTAAAGAAAGTGGCAGGAAAGGTTATGTTGAATTTGCCAATGTTACTTTCAGCTATCCGGGAGCCGAGAAACCTGCTTTGAAAAATCTATCATTCAGCGCCGGCCCGGGAGAGGTTACCGCGCTGATCGGCAGTACCGGGTCTGGCAAATCGACCATTTTTAAATTGCTGCTGCGCTTCTATGATCCTGACAGCGGAAATATTGCAGTTAATGGTATTGATATTGGGAAGTTGCCCCAGAAGGATTTGCGAGCCTGGATTGGCTTTGTGCCACAAAATACGCTGCTTTTCTCCGGAACGGTAACTGAAAATATTCGCTTCGGCAAACAGGATGCCACTAGCGAAGAAATATACCATGCTGCAACACTGGCCCAGGCTGTGGATTTTATCGAAGAGTTGCCGGGCAGATTTGAAGCGATCATTGACCAGGGAGGGGCCAACCTGTCCGGAGGTCAAAAGCAGCGTCTGGCTATAGCTCGAGCCCTGGTCCGAAAACCCGAAATTTATATCTTCGACGACAGTTTCTCATCACTTGACTTTAAAACCGATGCCCGGCTACGCTCAGCACTTGATCAGGAAACAGCAAATGCAACTGTATTTATAATCACCCAAAGGGTGAGCACGGTATCGAGTGCCGACCGGATTATTGTTCTGGATGACGGCTGCCTGTCCGGTATTGGCAACCATCAGGAATTATTAGATACAAGCGCAGTATACCGCGAGATAGTTTACTCACAACTTTCCGAGGAGGAAATTGTATGAGTAAAGCAGCAGATTTCGGCCGTAAACCTGCTCTCGGGCCCGGAACATTTGGTAGGGGCCCGATGCAGGCCATGGGCATGCCCGTTGAAAAACCGAAAAACTTTAAACAAACTATTAAGCGATTAACTGGTTACCTCCAGCCACATCGCTACCGCCTGATGATTGTCTTCTTGACCGCTATACTGAGTACAGTCTTTGGTACTGTCAGCCCAAAAATTATGGGCTTAGCAACAACCAGCTTGTTCGACAGCTTTATGAGCAAAAAACCCGTCGATTTTAGCTACATCATGCAAATCCTACTGACTCTTGGCTCGCTATATCTTTTCAGCTCCCTTTTTAGTTACCTACAACAGCTGATCATGGTTGATGTGTCACAACAGACAGTTTATACCATGCGCGAAGACATCAACCGGAAACTGGCTCGCCTGCCTTTAAGATATTTCGACAGCAATGCTCATGGTGATCTATTAAGCCGGGTCACCAACGATGTAGACAATATTAGCAGTACGCTGCAGCAGAGTATAACTCAGTTGGTCACCGCTTTAGTAAGCCTGATTGGTATATTAGTGATGATGCTGATCATCAGCCCACTGCTGACCCTGGTCAGCCTGGTGGTTTTGCCGCTCTCTCTTCTGGTGACAAAAGCTATTGCCACCCGGTCACAAGTTTATTTTGCCGCCCAGCAAAATAAACTGGGCGACCTGAATGGTCAGGTGGAAGAAATGTACACCGGGCATGTGCTGGTAAAAGCTTTTGGCCGCGAAGGCGAAGCAGTTAAGCAATTTGAGATCATTAATAACCAGCTCTACGATGCGAGCTGGAAGGCCCAATTCATTTCGGGTATCATTATGCCGTTGATGATTTTTATCAATAACTTAGGCTACGTCATAGTCTGTGTGTACGGCGGAATCATGGTCATCAGAGGCTCGATCACTATCGGCGACATGCAGGCTTTCATTCAATACTCAAAACATTTTACTTACCCGATCGCCCAAACCACCAGCATCGCTAATATTCTGCAGTCTACCGTCGCATCAGCAGAACGCGTCTTTGAGCTGCTGGATGAAAGCGAAGAAAAACCTGATTCTTTAGAAACTAAAACGCTGCCTTTTCCCAGGGGCAATATCGGGTTCGAAAAGGTCAGTTTCAGGTACATTGAAGATACGCCCCTGATTGACGATCTGAACCTAGAAGTTAAAGCAGGCCAGACCGTAGCCATCGTCGGCCCCACCGGAGCAGGGAAAACCACATTGGTAAACCTATTGATGCGATTTTATGACATCGATAGTGGGAGCATCACCATCGACGGCATGAAGATCAACGAACTGAAACGCGGGGACCTGCGTAACATTTTTGGCATGGTGCTACAGGACACCTGGCTCTTTAACGGCACAATATGGGATAACATTGCCTACAGCCGCCCTGATGCTACGAAAGAAGAAATATGTCACGCCGCAAAAATCTCCAATGCCGATCACTTTATCCGAACCCTTCCCGAAGGATACGATACGGTTCTAAATGAAGAGGCTTCAAATATATCCCAGGGACAAAAACAACTTTTAACCATTGCCCGGGCTATTCTGGCTAACCCGGCTGTATTAATCCTTGACGAAGCGACCAGCAATGTTGACTCAAGAACCGAGCTACTGATCCAAAAAGCGATGGGTGAGCTAATGAAAGGCCGCACCAGCTTTGTCATTGCTCATCGCCTTTCAACAATCAGGCATGCTGACCTGATCCTGGTCATGAATGAAGGTAAAATCATTGAAAAAGGCAACCATGCTGAGCTGATTGCTAGAAGCGGTTTTTACACCGAATTATACAACAGCCAGTTCAACCACTCAAATGCAGCGAACCAGGCTAGATAATAGCGGTTAGGTTAAGGCTACCTTGGCGTTGCTCCTGCCTGAGCGCTCAATCATCTGGCCACCGCCGGTGATCCAGTAACAGTGATCTCGAATTCTTGGCCATCTGTCTTATAGACAATAGCTCCCTGCAGATCTGTGCGATAGATCAGTACTCCTGCCTTCTCGAGTGCCTCAAG